>CAMDKQ010000064.1 GCA_945901095.1 Bifidobacterium breve | reverse complement strand
GTCCTCATCCATCTCGCCTGCACGCTTCGCGAGCTCGTCGAGCCTGAGACCCTCCCGGCTCCGGTCCCTGGCGCCATTGAGCGCACCAACGACGTCCAGGTCGAAGCATTCCGTGGAGGAGGCAGTCGGTTCCACCTCGCCGAGTACCGGCGCCTGCTGCCCGACGCCCTCGACGTCCTGGAGTCGCTCCAATCCGACGACGTGGCCGACGAGACGTTCTCACTGGACGACGCCGGCGTCTACCCGGTGCATCTGAGTGCGGAGGCCCTGGCCTTTGACCACTACTGTCATCTTGCCCATGATGTGACCCTCGGCGCTGCCTTGCCGCCGATCCCGGTGGAACTCGTCGAGCCGGCCCTGGCCGCCTCCACTCGATGGCTGGTCGCGGGTATCCCGCAGATGTCAGGGGCGCGGCTGGCGGACGCGCTCGTCGCCCCCGTCGGTCTGCGCATCACCGGCCCTGGCGGTGGCGTCTGGCTGCTCTCCGCCTCCGACGCCCACCTGGCCGAGTGCACACCCGTCAAGGTTCTTCCGGCCACCGCGATCGAGACTGATGCGGCTGCTTTCATGCTCTGGGGAACACTGCGAGCCGAGCGGGCGACCTGCGAGGTGACCCTCCTCGGAGATGCTGAGCTGGCGGACGCCGTCGCGGCGGCCATTCACGTCTACTGAGGTGCCGGCCGCTGTGGTCTGACCTTCCGATCTTCGTCGGCCAACGTGGGGTCCATCGAGGATCGCACTTTCGGCTGCTTTCATGAAAGGGCAGCAGCCGATTCCCCGTAGATCACTTGGAAAGCGGCACGCCGAATAGTTATTGCGCTGCAACGACTTTCGAGTGTGGCCAGGGGCGGGGTCGAACCGCCGACCTTCCGATTTTCAGTCGGACGCTCGTACCAACTGAGCTACCTGGCCTTGCGCAACAGGCAGGGCGAGCTGCCTGTTGCAAAAGCCCGGAGCAATGCTCCGGGCTTCGCGACCCCGACCGGGCTCGAACCGGCGACCTTCGCCGTGACAGGGCGACGCGCTAACCAACTGCGCTACGGGGCCAACTTGTAGAACGTATCCCCAACGGGGTTCGAACCCGTGTACCCGCCGTGAAAGGGCGGTGTCCTAGGCCACTAGACGATGGGGACCTACGTGCATCTCCGTCGACCGTTACGCCGTTGGCGACTCGGCAAGCATAGGGCAGGGCGTTGGTGGGAGGAAATCGGACCTCCCTTGGATGCTTCGGCCCATAATGAGACGTGATCGACGTGACCCTTGAGCAGTTCGAGGACCTCGTGGGCGAGGCGCTCGACGGGATCCCGAAGGCACTCACCGACCTGCTCCGAAACGTCGTCATTGTCGTCGAGGATGATGCTCCGGCTGACGATCCTGACCTGCTCGGGCTTTACACCGGTATCCCGCTCACCGAGCGTGACGGGTCCTACTTCGGTGCCCTACCTGACTGCATCACGATTTACCGCCGTCCGACGATGGCGATCTGCGACGACCTGGCCGACGTGATCGAGGAGGTGCGGATCACGGTCGTGCATGAGGTGGCGCATCACTTCGGGATTGACGATGACCGGCTGCATGAACTGGGCTACGACTAGCCTGCGGCGCTACTCGCCGTGAGCCGCCCTCGTCAGCCGGTCGATGATGGCGGCGCCGACGCCTGCTTCGTGCGGAGCGATAGCGAGAACTGTCTGCAGTCCTAGGGCGTCAGCCTCACGCAGCGCCGAGTAGAGCACGCGCGCGTATTCGTCGCTCGTTTCTGGTGCTGCGAGGCGGACGATGCCTGCTGGTGTCGCGATGGTCGCCGTCGCGAGAAGTCCGATCGTCGCACGAGGCCCGTTGCTTGACTCGCCAGCAAGATGCGGGAGGTCGGCTGCGGAGATGAGTCGGACGCTCGCTGCAGGCGAGTAGTGCGAGGCGAGGGTGCCCGATGCCCGCACGGTGGAGCCTGACGGGCATGGCAGTCCGGTGATGCGCGTGACATCGTCGGCGGTGATGGCTCCGGGTCGAAGCAACTTCGGATGATTTCCGGTGCAATCGATGATCGTCGACTCTAGGCCGACGGAACACTCCCCACCGTCGAGCACGACGTCGTCGTCCGACATGAGGCCGGTGAACTCCTCGATGACGTGCTTCGCGGATGTCGGGCTCACGCGACCGAACCGGTTTGCGCTCGGTGCGGCGATGCCGATGCTCGGGTTGCCGGTGAGTTCGACGAGGTGGGAGAGGACGGCTGCCGTGAGCGGGTGCGCCGACACCCGGACGGCGACCGAATCCTGCCCGCCGGTGATGAAGTCGAGGGCGGCAGGAGTTCGGTTCACGACGAGCGTGAGTGGCCCGGGCCAGCTCATCTCGGCGAGTGTGTGTGCGTAAATCGGCAGCCCTTGGCCCCAGACATCGAGTGCCTCAATCCCGGAGACATGGACGATGAGCGGGTGGTCGGCAGGCCTGCCCTTGACGGCGTAGACCCGTGCAATTGCCGATGCCTGATCGGCCCGAGCGCCGAGTCCGTAGACCGTCTCGGTGGGCAAGGCCGCGAGGTGGCCGTCAAGAAGAGCGACGGCCGCCTCTAGTGGATTCGATGTCAGGCGCACCTGGCCATCCAATCGCACCACTCATATTCGATGCAGGTCAGCCGAGCAGACGACGTTGGGTCGGGGTGAGGGCAGCCAATTGGGCCGGGGTTAGGGCTTTGACTTGACTGGGTGTCAGAGCCAGCAATTGGGCGTAGCTCATTGCGGCCAGTGCATCCGGGTCCAGCTTGGCAAGCGAGTTTGGTCGCAGTTTGGCGACCTGGGCTGGGGAGAGCTCATTGACCTGATCCGGACTGATGGCGGACATTTGGGCAGGAGTCAGCCTCGCGAAGGCCGTGGGGCGAAGCCCGGCAAGTTGCTCGGCCGACATATTCGCGATGGCGGCAGGCTGGAGTTTTGCCACCGTTGCCGGCCGGAAGCCCGCGAGCTGCTCAGGGGATAGAGCGGCCACCGCGGCCGGGTTCATTGCTGCAGCCTGGTTCGGTCGGATGAACGAGACCTGCGACGGCGACAGTGCCTCAGCCTGCGCGGCGGACATCGAGGCGATCGCTGATGCTGGCATCTGCGCCAGCACACTGCCCGGAATCGTTGCGACCTGCCCCGGCGTGTAGGCGTCAACCTGTCCGGGGGTGACGCGCTGCGGATTCGGGATGACGATCGGTGCCGCGACTGGCACCACAACGGGCGCGGCTACCGGAGCACTGACTGGCGGCGCGACGGGTGCGGAGATCGGGACGGCTGGGGCACCGCCGCCTGCCGAATCGCCACCGCTGGATCCTCCGCCGCCGCTGGATCCGCCACCGCTGGATCCTCCGCCCGAGGAGCTACCGCTGGACGATCCGCCGCTCGAACTGCCGCCTGACGATCCACCGCCAGCGCTGTAGGTCTCGAAGGAGCGGGCATAGATCAGCTTGTTGGGTGAGCCGAGGACTCCGGTCACGACGTCAGTGGTTGAGGCCGATGTGAGTGCTGCGACCACCTGTGCCGGGGTCGCGGCATTGTTCAGCCCTAGGTACACGGCGGCAGTGCCGGCGACATGCGGGCTGGCCATGGATGTACCGGACATGGTGGCCGTTGCGGTTGTCGATGAGATGCCGGCCGAGGTGATGGACGACCCTGGAGCGAGGATGTCGACGCAACTGCCGTAGTTGGAGTAGTAGGCGAGGGCGTCGGTGCTCGTGGTCGCCCCCACGGTGATGGCTGTTGGCTCACCGGCAGGGCTCACATTGCAGGCGTCCTGGGTCTCGTTTCCGGCTGCGACCACGACCGTGACTCCGTCGGCGACCAGATTTCGGACGGCGGTCTCGAGGGCCGCGCTCTTTCCGCCGCCGAGGCTCATGTTCGCAACCGCCGGGACGCCGTTCGCATGGTTTGAGACGACCCATTCAAGTCCGGAGATGACGCCACTCATGGTGCCACTGCCAAGGCAGTCGAGGACCTTTACCGCGATGATCGTGGCGGATTTCGCGACTCCCCACGTGGTGCCCCCGACCGTTCCGGCCACGTGGGTGCCATGCCCGTGGCAGTCGGCCCAATCCGAGGTATTTGAGGAGGTGGTGTTGTAACCACTGGCGGTTCGCCCGGTGAATTCGGTATGGGCGGTGTAGACGCCAGTGTCGATGATGTAGGCGCGGACACCGCTGCCGGTGCCTGCCGGTGTGAAGAGTTGGTTGAGCGTGGATGTGCGCTGGTCGATTCGATCTAGGCCCCACGTGGCGCAACCGTATGTGCCGGCCGGCACGGAGGTCCCGCAACTCGAGGTTGCGGTTGGGGTCGGGGTTGGGGATGCGCTCGCGGTATTGACGATCTGATAAATGTATCGGCCGTTCTTGGCCGTGTATGGAGATCCGCTGGGCGGATTCACCTGACTCCCGGTGAGTGGGGATGATCCAGAGTTATAGAACGGGGTCGGAGTCGTACCGCTCCCTAAGAACCGTACGCTCTTCGTTCGATCGCTCGGAACAGCAAAGCCAATCTCAAGAGGGTATGTCGACGAGGCGATGTTGTTGTAGTTGAAGACGATGTCAACGTCGCCGGTGCGGCGATCGTCGCGGTTGACGATAAGTGCCTGAGCCGAGTAGAGAGGGCCGCTGGCGTTGTAGTGGCCAACATTCACCCAGTTGATGCAGTAGGCCCGGCGCCCGCCGAAAGTGGCGCTGAGCGGACCGAATTGCACGACCGTTGTAGCGGTGTTCGTCGTGTCGAGGTCGGTGAAGAGCGGAAGCACGAGCGGCCTCGTCGTGGTGGTCAGGTTGACATCTCGGTAGGACGTAAACGTTCCCAGACCGTCATTCCACGAGAATCCCCCGTTGTTATTGATGTAGATCCGCGAATAGGCAGACCCGTACCAGTTGGCGGTGGTGACCCCCGAGACATCGATCGACTCGGTTCCGTAGTCATCACTGCGCGACATAGAAGTGGTCGCACATCCGGCGTCTGTGAGGATTGCACTGCCACTTGCGTCGTCATTGGCCGTGCCGATCGAGACGGGAAGGTCTCGCTCGATGGCCGTGACATCGGAACGAGCCTGCATGACCATAGCCTCGGCCGGAGTCATCGATACCGCCAGACCGTCGAGGGCCTTGTCGTAGGTAACGGCCACCTCGCCCCCGGATGCCACCACAGCGGACGCGACGGCGGCCTGCGAGCCCTCTCGGACGGTCACGATGTAGTCGAGTGCACCGGTTGCGCTCGCGGATGCCGATGCCGACGCCGACGCACTGCTGCTCCCGGATGCACTTGGACTCCCTGACCCGCTGGCACTGGCGCTGGCACTTCCGGATGGTGTCGGGGTCGCTGAAGGCGAGGGAGTCTCTGACGCGCTACTGCTGGCATCACCGGAACCCGCCGGCATGTCTGCCGTAGCGGTCGTTGCCCAGGCTGTGGCGGCGAGCACAGCTGCAATCGTTGAGCAGGCGAGGACTACGCGGCTTTGAGACGACTTCATGGAGTCATTTGAACAGTAAAAGTGTTGTGAACGCAACAGAAGGCCGGGCTTCCTGATCGAATCCTTACCTGCAGCGGGACGAATGTTCGGAGTTTGTAAAGAAGAGGTGAGCATTCGAATTGAATGCCCCTCGGATGGAACCGATCGCGGGTTTCCGGGGTCCAATAGACACGAGAGCCGACGGCGCACTGCCGATCGGCAGGCTAATTGAAGGAGGCATCGTGTCAACCCCGACCCCGCCGTACGTTCCGCTCGACTATGAGCGTCAGGACCCGTATGCGAGCTATCAACCAGCAGGACGCAAGGAGCGAAGGCGCCGAGGCGGCGCAGGAATCATCGTGGGCGCCGGCATCGTCGCCCTCATCGCTGGAGCCGCCGGCGGAGCAGTCGGCTACACGGCCGCGAAGACGGCGGCACCAGCCCTCACCATCGCGAGTTCAGCGGGCGTCTCCACATCGACTGCGGCGACCGGTTCAATTGCAGCGGTTGCAGCGGCCGTTCAGCCCGCTGTCGTTCAGTTGAACGTGGGCGATGGCGAGAGCGGTGGCACCGGTTCGGGGTTCGTCATCAGCGCCGACGGCTACATCGTCACGAATAACCACGTCGCCGGCGGCGGCGGGGATATCGAGGTGACCTTCTCCGATGGCAAGACCGCAACAGGAACGCTTGTCGGGGCCAATCCGGGCTACGACATTGCTGTCGTCAAGGTCGACAGGACGGGCCTGGCGACGGTTCCGCTTGGGGAGTCAGGGGCACTGCTCGTGGGTGACACCGTCATCGCGGTCGGTTCGCCGCTCGGTCTCCAGGGCACAGTGACGACCGGCATCGTGAGCGCGCTCAACCGTCCGGTTACCGCCGGTGGTGAGGGCGAGCAGGCCTACATCAATGCGATCCAGACCGATGCTGCGATCAACCCAGGCAATTCGGGTGGACCCCTCGTCAACGGCGCGGGCGCAGTCATCGGGGTCAACTCGGCGATCGCATCGATGGCCGCAGGTGCGGGCCAACCCGGCTCGATCGGCCTTGGCTTCGCGATCCCCATTGATGTGGTGAAGCGGATCACCAATGAACTCATCAAGACGGGAACCTCGAAGACCCCGATCGTCGGAGTTCAGTTGAACATGACGTTCGAGGGCCCGGGCGCGAAGGTTGCCGAGGTGACCGCTGGTGGTCCGGCCGCGGCAGCTGGATTGCGCGTCGATGACATTGTCACCAGAGTCAACGGATCCCTCATCGCCGACCCGACCTCGATGATCGTCACGGTGCGATCCTTTGCGCCGGGCGACACGGTGGAGCTCACGATCACAAGGGACGGCGAGACTCTCACAGTTCCCGTGGTGCTGGAGGCGTCGAAGCAGGCCGACTAACGCGAGCGTCATCCATGACCGGGACACCCGAGCCACACCCCTTCGGCTCGGGTGTCCCGCTGCGCCACCGTCAGAGTTCGCGGATGCGAAGCAGCGGGTTTCGAGGCAGGCTTGCCTTGTGCTCCTTTCACCGCTCGGCCTGCTGGAATCCGCCCGTGATCAGGTCGCTACCGGCTTTCGCAGAATCGTCTCGGGCGACCCAGACGGCGCCCCCGACTGGGTCCGTTCGATGGCGGACGGCTCGGATGTCGGCTATTTCGGGCCCGGATCCGCGCCCTGGGCCGTGCACGGGTCCTTGCCGACGATCGTCGGCGGGGTGCGGGCCCTACTCATGCAGGCACTGCACCCTGGTGCCCTCGCGGGCGTCATGCAGCACTCAAGGTATGAGACCGATGCTTTTGGCCGGCTCGCAGGTACCACGCAGTGGCTCACCGTCGTCACCTTCGGCGACTGCGCCGCCGCCGATCGGGAGTGCGCACGGGTCAAGGGTCTGCACCGCAAGGTGACGGGAACCTATGAGACTGCGCAAGGCCCGACGCCATATGCCGCGTCGGATCCCGATCTCCTGCGCTGGGTACATGTCGCATTCACCGACTCCTTCCTCGCGACCCATGAGGTCTGGGGCGGACCAATCCCGGGCGGCGCGGATGCGTACGTGCGCGAATGGGCGAAGGCTGGCGAGCTCGTCGGTGTTGTCGATCCACCGCGGAGCGTCGCCGAGCTCCGATCGCAGATCGCTGACTATGGCCCAGTTCTGCGCGGGGATTCCGCCTCCGCGAGGACCGTGTCGTTCATCCGGAATATGCCGTTTCCGCTCGCGGCGAAGCCCGCCTACGGACTGCTCTTCGCTGGCGCTGTTTCAACGATGCCTCCGGAGCATCGTGCACTCTTGGGTTTGCCTACGGTTCCCCGGACGGTAACGAAGCCGCTGATCTCGACCATGCTCGCAACCCTCGGTCTCGCACTCGGGCCGGCCTCACCCTCGATGCGCGCCGCGGAGTCGCGTGTCGAGTCGCTGGCCTCCCCGAACTCGTCCTCGGGCGGGGATTCGCCACGGTCGACCCCGGTGTAAGCCTGCGGCCATCCCTCGGGTGATGATGGGATGATGTTGCAGATGGGACGCGTGGGACGAAATACAGCAGGGATGGTGGCTGCCGTGGGCGCTGCCACCGTCGTGATGTCCCTGCTTGCGAGCCCGGCAGCAGGGACTCGCGGTGAGCCGACCCCTCGAGTTGACGCCACTGAATCGGGCAGCGCCACGCCGACTCCCACCGAAACAGGGACTCCGACTCCTACACCGACAGCGACCCCTACCGACACTCCGGCGGCCGCACCCGTCCCGCCGCCTCTCCCCACCGAACTCGGCAGTTGGTGTTCGACCTTGTTCCCTGTGCAGCCCACGAGCATTGAGCGCACGAAGGCCCAGGCCCTCATGGGTGGCAAGGCCACCATGAGCCAGGGCGGCACGTACACCCTCACGGAGCATCCGAACTGGAAGCCGCAGGGGGCGACCGATACCTCCGGCGACAGGCACGTCCACTCGCTCAACTGGGCCCTGCCACTCCTCTACCGGGGAGTGCACAAGCAGGTGCCCGCGCTCGTCGACCGGTTCAGGCAACTCATGCACGAATGGATCGAGGACCATCGGGGAAAGCGTTCCTACTGGGTGAATGCCTCCATCTACGGCGGACTGCGAACCCAGACCCTCGTCTGCGCTGCCCAGACCCTCAACGATTCGGTGATCACGGAGGCCGCACTCAAGGATGCCGAAATCATGGTGGCGCGCAACTGGGCGACACGTGAGGTTGCGACCGGCACGAACAACACAGATCTCATCAGGCAGACGGGTGCGCTCGCGGCCTTCTGCTGGTCCGGCGACACCGCCCGCAGGGATCGCGCATGGGCGAATCTCGCAAGCGTGGCACGGGGAGTAGTTCAGGAGGATGGCAGCGATGTTGAGGGTTCACCCGGCTACGCCGTCTACATCGAGAACCTCCTCAGCGACGTAGAAGCCGCGGCGGCAACCTGCGGCCTGCCTGCGGATCCCATCCCGCAGTTACGCGGACGTCTCTACGACTTCGTTGCCCAGGCGATTAGACCTGACTTCAGGCTCGAATCCCTCGGGGACACGATCAACGAATCGTTGAGGGGGGCCTTCGGCGCCGGCGACGCACGGGCTGACTGGGTGAGAAGCGCTGGCACGACTGGCACCCCGCCCGCCCCGATCTACACGTCATATCTCGGCGGCTACGTCTTTGGCCGCGCCGGCTGGCAGCCGCAGCCCGGTGGGGCTGATACCTACTACTCCCTGCGATTCTCTAGTGCCCGGCCCGCCACCCCGCATGCGCATGACGACGGACTCGGTCTCACGCTCTACTCCCGCGGCGTCGAGTGGATTGGTGATCCCGGGCCATACCGCTACGAGAATTCGAGTTCGCTGCGCTGGTACATGAAGTCGCGCACGGCGCACTCGTCGGTGACGGTGTCGAACTCAGGACGGACGAAGGCGCGCGGCGTGCAGCAGGTCTACGCGCGAAGTGACTGGGCGACAGGCGGCAATGACTACACCTGCCTGCGTGATGCGACATGGGGGGCGGTGACCGTTACTCGCTGCACCACCTACATCCGTTCAGTCGATGCCCTGGTTGTCGTCGACTACATCGACGCCGCCCGACTCAAGGGGAAGCGCAAACCGGTTCGGGTCCTAACCCAACGCTGGCAACTACCCCCTGTCCAGAGCGCGACCAACACCGGCGAAGTCCTCACCCTCGCATCGGGTGACAAGAGTCTAGACATCGTGAAGTCGGGGGAGGGCGGATGGAATGCCCGGACGGCACGAAAGGGCTCATCGATCGGATGGTTCACCGAGGCCTGGGGCGTGAAGGCGCCAGGGGCCGTCCTCTCACGAACCGTGAGGCTGCCGAAGGCAAGGTCAAGTTCCGTCCTCGTTACCGTCTTCGTCCCAAGGAACCCCGGTGAGTCAGCCCCGGCGGTCATCGGCCCGGACGGCGTCACGATCTCGCGTAACGGCTTGACGATCACGACCCCCCTGCCCGCCCCAGGTTGATCCTGCGCGGAATGTAGGACCTTCGCTACTCGCTGGCGAGGAGTTGCTCAACGGCGTCGCGTGTTGGGAGAGACGGCACCGCCCCGGCGATCGTCGTGGCGAGGGCACCTGCGGCGCTGGCCCAGCGGAGGGCCTCAGGAAGTGACTCCCCCCAGGCCAGGGCGGCTGCCAGACCCCCGCAGAAGGCGTCGCCAGCAGCGACGGTGTCGACCGGCGTGACCCGATAGGCAGCGACGGACCCGGAACTCGACGGGGAGACCCAGACCGCGCCGCGTGCGCCGCGGGTGATGATGGCATTGGGCACCCCCTTGCCCGTGAAGTGCCGGGCGACTTCGCTCGCGTCAACGAGGCTGTCGGTGGTCATGCCGGAGAGGTGCGCCGCCTCGTGCTCGTTCGGGACGAGGAAGTCGACGAGGGTGAGCAGTGATTCGGGGTATTCGCGCACAGGGGCCGGATTCAAAATGGTGCGAGCACCGCAGGCTCGGCCAGCAGCCATGGCGGCAGTGATTGCCTCGAGCGGAATCTCACCTTGCGTGAGGACGACAGCAACGTCGTCCAACGCATTGATCGCGGCGGTGACATCGGCTGCAGTGAGGGCCGCATTCGCCCCCGGAATGACGACGATTCGGTTCATACCGGTGCCGTCGACCTCGATGAGCGCAGTTCCGGAGGGTCCGTCGGCGGTGATGATCCCGATTGCATCGATGCCCTCGGCCCGGACGATGCCCTGAAGCCAGATACCGGAGTCATCGCTCCCCACCGTGCCGATCATGCTCACCCGCGCGCCCAGCCGAGTGGCAGCAACCGCCTGATTCAATCCCTTGCCCCCCGGGTGGCGCTCGAGGGTCTTGCCCATGACGGTTTCGCCGGGCGAGGGCATCCGCACAAGGCCTACGACGAGATCAACATTGAGGCTTCCGACGACAACGACCCGGCCGGACGTCGCCACGGGCTGATGATGCTGCGGGTCGGAGTTCATGACCTAAGTATTAGGGGCAGGATGTCGGCCGCATCAGTGACGATCCAGTCGGCAGCGGAAAGGCGGGCCGCTGGTGTTCGATACGAGAGGCCGACGACCGTCATGCCTGCACGGTGAGCCGCCTCGATGCCGTGCGGGCTGTCCTCGATCACGAGGCATCGCGCTGGTGCGATGCCGGCCCGCTTCGCGGCGAGGATGAAGAGATCGGGAAAGGGCTTCCCTCGCTCAACATGGTCACGCGTGGTGATGACGTCATCGGGAAAAAACTCGACAAGATTCGTTGTCGTGATGCCCAGGTCCACCCGCTGCGATGAGCCGCTGCTCGCGATGACGAATGGGATGCCGGCGACGTCCAACTGCTCGAGGAGGGTGCGAATCCCCGGAATGGCTCGAAGCCCCTGCCGAAACCCGTCGAAAAGCTCGTCGTGAAACCGGATATCGAAGGCCTGACGATCGATGGCCGTCCCGGCGGACTCGATGGCGTCCATCACGGCATCGAGGCTGCCACCGAGATACACATTGATCGCCTCATCGACGGATGTCGGAACCCCATGCTCGGTGAGCAGGCTCGCACAAAGGTCCATCGCGATGATTTCACTGTCGACGAGGACGCCGTCGTGATCGAAGATGACGAGGTCGAAGGGTCCGGCTGACGGCAGGCCTGTCACTCATCCAGAATAGCGCCATGGCATCAAACTCCCTTGGCATTCACGCGCTCGTCTGGGTCGGCGGTTGGAGCCCCGAAGAGGCAGAGGTTGCGATCTCCTCCTCGGCCCGCGTCGGATACGACCTCATCGAGATCCCAGCCCTCGATCCCTCGAGGATCGACGTCGCATCGACCCGCGAAATGCTCGAACGTCATGGTCTGCGGGCCTCAGTCACCGTCGGCCTCGCCGCTGATACGGATATCAACTCCGACGACGTCGCATGCATCGACCGGGGCCGCGACCTCCTCATGCGGGCACTTGAGGTGAGCAGTGGCATCGGATCGACGTACCTCGGCGGAGTGATCTTCGGCGCGATGATGAAGTACTCAGCGCCGACAACTGAGCGGGCGCGTGCCAACTCAATTGCGGTCATGAAGGAACTCGCGCAGGAGGCCAGGGGCTCAGGCACAACGATCGGCCTGGAGTTCGTGAACCGGTACGAGAGCAACCTGCTCAACACCGCTCAGCAGACCCTGGACTATCTCGATCTTGTGGGCGAGGACAACGTCGTTGTGCATGCCGACGTCTACCACATGAACATCGAGGAGACGGATTTCCGGACGCCAATTCTTGCCTGCGGGGACCGCCTCGGCTACGTCCATGTCGGAGAGTCCCACCGGGGCTATCTCGGCACCGGGACCATCAACTTCCCCGAGTTCTTCGGGGCGCTGAAGGAGGTCGGCTACGCCGGCCCGATCACCTTCGAGTCCTTCTCGTCGGCGGTTGTCGACCCGCTCCTGTCGAACACCCTCGCGATCTGGCGGAACCTGTGGAGTGACAGCGATGACCTCGCAGCGAAGGCGCATGCATTCATCAGTGCCGGGCTCGCCGATAATTAGCGCGTGACGACCCTCGGTATCGACCTCGGCACGGGGTCGGTCAAGGCCGCGGTGGTCTCTTCCGACGGCTCGGTGCTCGGTGCAGCCTCATGCACCTACGAGGTCGTCGGGCCAGAGCCCGGCTGGGCGGAGAGCGACCCGCGCGAGTGGCTCGCCGCGGTGAACGAGGTCGTGGGCCGGGTCTCTGCGGGCGCGGATACCGCCATCGATGGCGTCGGCTTCTCGGGGCAGATGCACGGTGTCGTGGTGACGGACGGCGACCTCGTCCCGCTGCTCCCGGCCATCCTGTGGGCTGACGGCCGCGCGACTGCTGAGGCGCTGGACCTTGCGGAGTCCTTTACCGTGGAGGCGCTCGCAATCCTCGGCTCGCCCGCGGTTCCGGGCTTCGCCGCGACGACCCTGAAGTGGTTGCAGCGCAATCGTCCCGAGGTGATGTCGCAGGCGCGGTATGCGCTCCAACCGAAGGACTGGCTGCGCGCGGCTCTCGGAGGAGATGTTGCTACCGACCCCAGTGACGCCTCGGGAACGCTCCTCTATGACGTCGTCGCCGGACGTTGGTCGACGGAGGCCATCGCATGGACGGGTGTGAATGCGAATCTCGTGGCCGAGGTTCGCGACTCATCCGCTGGGGCGGGGGAGGTCGCATTCGCCTGCGGAGTGCACGCACCCGCAGTGGTCGGTGGCGCTGACACCGCATGCGCGATGGCAGGGATCGGTCTGCGGGTGGGCGATGGATTCATTGCTGTGGGCACCGGATCGCAGACGGTGAGCGTTCTTGCCGCTCCGAGCGTCGACACCAGCCTCGTCACCCACACCTTCGCCACCGCCGGAGTGATTGGCGCAGGCTGGTACCGCATCGGTGCGGTGCAGAACGCCGGTCTCGCGCTGACGAAGGCGCTCGCCTGGCTTGGTGCCGATGTCGCCGAAGCGGTCGAGGCGCTTCGGTCAGGGGTGCAGCCCTCCGACCCCATCTTCGTCCCCTATATCGCCGGCGAGCGCACCCCGTTCATGGATGCCTCGCTGCGCGGGTCGTGGTCGGGGCTCTCGCTCTCGACCGACCGCGCCGCCATGCTCCGAAGCATCCTCGAAGGGGTTGCCCAGGCTGTTGCGCTCGGAGTGGAGGCCGTTGAGGCAACCGGCGCGTTGCTGCCCGCGGTCGTGCCGATTGTCGGCGGGGGCACGCATGACCGCGCATTCAGGCAGCTGCTCGCGAATGCGACGGGCCACTGCCTCGGCGTGACCGATGCGCCGAATGCTGCGGTGGTTGGTGCGGCGCTCCTCGCGCAGGGGCGCAGCCTTGCTGGGCAGCCGGCCGAGGTGTCATCTGCGGTGGAGCCGGAGCCTTTGGCGCAGGCTTTGCTCGCCGCGAGACGCGATCAGGTCATGGCCCTCGTCCGGGCGCAGCAGGGTGTCGAGTGAACTCGCGACAGGAGCAGCAATGAAGATCGCTATTGGTTCGGATCACGCCGGATTCCTCCTCAAGGAGGCGCTCAAGGCATGGCTCGGCACCCAGGACTACGTGGTCGAGGATCTCGGCACCTACTCCGCGGATCGCGTCGACTACCCCCACTACGGCGCTGCGGTGGCGAACGCAGTCGTGAGTGGCCGGGCCAACCTCGGTGTCGCGGTCTGCGGCAGCGGCCAGGGGATCTGCATGGCGGTGAACAAGGTGGCCGGCGCCCGGGGCGGTGTCATCCGCGATGCCAATGACGCGGAGATGACCCGTCGTCACAACAATGCGAATGTCGCCTGCTTCGGTGAGACCGTCACGTCCGAGCGGGTCGCTATCGAGGCGCTCCACACCTTCCTCACCACGGATTTCGATGGCGGACGTCACGCAGCGCGCGTTGCGCAGCTCGGCGACCTCGACCGCGGCGAGCCTGTCTAGCCTTCAGGTCGGGCCCTGCGCGCTCAGCGCCGGGGGCAAGCGTGACGAAGAACGCCATTCTTCGCGAGAAGAATCATGGCGTGCCGTGGAACCGTACGGCCCGACGGTACGTCAAACTGTGGAGACAATCTGAATCGATAACAAGGAGTTCGCCATGCGTCGTTCCACCAGCATCATTGCCGCCGGTTCCATCGCCCTTCTCGGCGTTGCCGTGCTCGCCGGTTGCTCGTCTTCCAGCTCGCCAGCACCCGCCGCTTCTGCGTCTGCTGCCGCGTCCAACGCCCAGGTGCTTCCGCCCGTCATGGTCGCCGAGGATGTCACGACCGCGACCGCGAAGGTCGGCGAGTTCGTCGTCATCCAGGTAACGAAGCTCGCCGGCACCACGATCGCCACCTCGACCCCCGAGCTCCTCGAGGTCAGCCAGGGCGGCTCCGATGGCAGCGCCGAGTTCAACCCGGGTGCGAAGACCCTCGCGGTCGGCACCGGCATCATCACGGTGACGAAGCCGGATGGCAGCAGCTACGACCTCACGGTCACGATCACCGAATAGACGATCCGCGGGTGGTCTCCCACCCGAACGAGAAGGGCCGCTTCCCTCATTGGGGGCGGCCCTTCTCGTTCGGTCGTGGATCAGGAGAGCACACTCCCCCGCCCATCGAGAGCAGTAAGGCATTGACGCGCGCGGACTGCGACGGCATCCAGGAGCCGATTCGGGAGTGAGCTCGAGAGTGGTGCTACAGAAGGGTCGGC
>CAMDKQ010000063.1 GCA_945901095.1 Bifidobacterium breve | reverse complement strand
CTGATCCTCGGCGTCATCGCCGGCGTATCGGTCGACGGGGTTGCGCAGCCGGCTGCAGTTTCCATCATGGTCGCGCTGATCCTCATTGGGATCTTCGACGCTTTCGCCGGCATCGTGGCAGCCCTTGCATTCACCCTCGTGGTGGCTTTCTCGGGCGGCATCATTGACGCGTCGAGCGTACGGACCTTGGCCGGCATCGGCCTGCTCATCGTCGGCCCCGGAATCATCGGTGGCTCATTCCGGGATATCCGACGGCCGAACGTGTCCGGCTCAGTTGAGATGTGGGAGCGGATCACCGATCTCGTCGTCGTGCCCCTGCTCGGCGCCTGGGTCACCTACAACATCGTCGGCGCCCTTCCCGGCCTCGGCGGATCTGCATTCCCGATCGCAGACAGTGCTTCGCTTTTCGCCTACGTGGTTCTCGGCGGGCTCATTGCGAAGATTCTCGTTGAGGACGCGGCGGCGAGGTGGTTCCCGGAGCGGATGGATGCGCTGACACCGGATGAGCCGGACGAGGCTCCAACATCTCAGCGCATTATCTCGGCGTTCCTCCGGATGGGGGTTTTCGCCTTCATCTCAGCAGCATTCGTTGGCAACGTGTGGCAATTGTGGGTTGCATCGCTGCTGTTCTTGATCCCGGCACTGAGTGAGCTCATCGGGGATCGCTTCCCGAACTCTGCCCGGCTATGGCAGGCGATTCCGGAGGGCGTGCCCCTCGTCACGTTCATGCTTATCGTGAGCGTGATTATCTCTGCGGCACTGGTAGGCGTACTGGGTGAATCGCCCGAATACGCGCAGACGATGTTCGTGATTCTTGCCCTTCCGGGGTTCATTCTGGCCCTGCTTGGGCTGTTCGGTCGCGAGCCGGCTGAGGGTGACACGCGTTGGTACCAGAGGCCGTCGCTGACGTCTTTCTATCGAATTGGCGGCGTCGTCGTACTGGTCGCCACAACGTATTTAGCGTTCACGGCCTGACAGGCTAATTGATCAAGAGGTAGGGTTCGGACAGTTTTAGGTACCTGATGGAGGGTCGACATGACGACAAAGTTCACGGTGAAGCAGCGCCTGCGCTACCGGATCGACAACACCCTTGCACGCGGTGTGGGCATGGTGCTGCTGTGGCTGGGGGTCCTGACAGCCCTGTTCGTCATCATTGTTGCTGGCATCATCAAGATAACGGGCATCGGCCCATCGGACAGCAGCACCTCGCTAACCGAGGGAATCTGGCTGGCGATCACGCGCTCGCTCGATCCCGGGACGTTCAGCGGCGACGAGGGCGACAAATTTCGTCTGGGCATGCTCGCCGTCACCCTCATCGGAATCTTCCTCGGCGCCACAATCATCGGCATCATCTCGAGCGGCATCGACTCCCGGCTCGAGACCCTGCGAAGGGGGCGCTCGGCTGTTGTTGAGGTCGGCCATACCCTCGTCGTCGGTCGGAGTGACAAGTTGAGTGTCGTCGTTGCGGAGCTCGTTGAGGCGAATCGAAGTGAGCGCGGTCATGCGATCGTGGTCCTCACAGCCGATGACCCAGTTGAAGTTCTCGACGATATCCGCCGTGATGTGACGGATCTTGGCTCATCTCGGTTGGTGGTCCGCAGTGGAGCCCCGACCAGAATCAACGATCTCGCGAAGATGAATCCCCAGGACGCGAAGTCGGTCATCATTCTGAGCCCTGATGATGACAGTGCCCGGTCCTACCTCGTGAAGGTGGTCCTTGGATTGAACAAGTTGATCCCCGCTGGGAGCAGCACCACGATCGTCGCGGAGGCCGGCGACGTGGAGGTAGCCGAAGCGCTCAAGGAGTCAGTCGGTGAGCGGCTCATTACGGTCATCCCTTCGGCGATCGTGGCCAGGATCACCGCGCAGGTTTCGCGCACATCGGGCCTAGGTGCCGTGTATCAGGAGCTGCTCGATTTCGATGGCGATGAGATGTACATCGTCGACATTCCCGAGCGCTGGGTGGGTTCATCATTCGGGCAACTCACCCTTGCCAGCAGCGGCGCGACCGTGATCGGCCTCCAACGCGCAGATGGATCCGTATCACTGACGGTCGGCGCGGAAGCCGTCGTCATGCCCGGGGACAAGGCGATCGGCATTGCGCAGGACGATTCGGTGTTCGTGTTCGATCGCGAGCCTGAGCCATGGACCCGGCCGGCTGATCATCCCTCCGCTGCGATCGAAGCGGTCCGCGAACGCACGCTCATCGTGGGGTGGAGCCCGGTGGCGAATTTGGTCGTCAAGGAGATCGAGAACCACGTGGCTCCAGGCTCGGAACTCCTTATCTTGATAGATCCTGATAACCATGTTGAGGCGGATGTCCTCGCCGAGCTCGATTCGGTTGGCCTTACGCAGCAGACGGTGAGCATCCACGTTGGCAGCACTATCAGCCGGCCAGTCATTGCGGAGGTCATGGGCAGCGACCCGTACGACCATGTGATGATCCTGTGCGAGCGTTCTGAGTTCGATCTTGACGAGGCGGATGCTCGCGTCCTCCTCACCCTCATGCACGTGCGGGCACTTGCCCCTGATTCTGCGAGCAATGTGATCGCCGAACTCGCGGACCCCAACGATGTTGAACTCGGCCGTCAAGGCGACAGTTCGGAGTTCATCGTGAGCATGCAGCTCATCAGCCTGCTCCTCGCGCAACTGAGCGAAAGTCCGCATTTGGCCCGTGTCTTCGCAGACCTCTTCGATGGGACAGGCGCCGCCGTGGCGCTGCACCCCGTCGAGCGTTACGTGCCCCTTGGTGCGTCGGACTTTGAATCAGTACTTACGGCGGCCCGAAACTGGGGTGTGGTGGCGATTGGCTACCGTGCTGCCAACCCTGGCGGAGAGTCGGCCGCCCTAGCTGGCGGCATTCGAGTCAATCCGTCGAAGTCCGAGAAAATCAACTTTGAGGCTGGCGACATGATCGTGGTCATCGTCAACACGGACTGATAGCAGGCTCGCTGGGCTCAGCAGCGGTAGTGCTCTGCAGCCATGGGTAGACTGTGTTGTCGTGTCCCTGATTGTTCAGAAGTTCGGCGGCTCGAGTCTGGCCGATGCCGAAAGTGTGAAGCGAGTCGCTCGCAGGATCGTCGCGACAAAGGCAGATGGTCATCAGGTCGTCGTCGTTGTTTCGGCGATGGGCGATACGACTGACGAACTGCTCGATCTAGCAGAGCAGGTATCTCCGAAGCCGCCTGCACGCGAGCTCGACATGCTCCTCACATCGGGAGAGCGAATCTCCATGGCGCTCCTGGCCATGGCGATCTCCGATCTCGGTGAGGACGCCCGGTCGTACACCGGCTCCCAGGCCGGACTCATCACCGATTCTGCTCACGGTGCTGCACGCATTATCGACGTCACGCCCGGGCGGATAGCGGAGGCCCTCGAGGAGGGTGCGATCCCGATCGTGGCCGGGTTTCAGGGTGTGGCTCAGGACACGAAGGACATCACAACCCTGGGCCGTGGCGGGTCCGACACCACAGCTGTCGCGCTGGCCGCGGCGCTTGAGGCCTCTGTCTGCGAGATCTACACCGATGTCGATGGTGTGTTCAGTGCCGATCCCCGGGTGGTCTCGGCAGCGCGGAAATTGGATGTTGTCACCTATGAGGAGATGCTCGAACTCGCTGCAGTGGGCGCGAAGGTCCTGCACCTTCGCTGTGTCGAGTATGCGAGGCGATTCGATCTCCCGATTCACGTCCGTTCGTCGTTCTCGCAGCATGAGGGAACCTATGTCCTGTCGCCAGAAGCCATCGAAATCGCTATCGCTGAAGGAAGAGCCATGGAACAGCCGATTATCTCCGGCGTCGCTGCCGACGTGAACGATGCAAAGGTCACGGTCATCGGCGTGCCCGATGAGCCGGGCCGTGCTGCGGCGATCTTTCGGGCCCTCGCGGATGCGGGCATCAACGTCGACATGATCGTGCAGAACGTCTCAGCCGCCTCGACCGGGCGCACCGATGTGACCTTCACCTGCCCGCAGGGCTCGGCGTCAACCGCCACCGCTGCACTCGAGGCCGCCATCGGGGCCATCGGGTTCGAGTCACTCGTCGTCGATGACCAGATTGCGAAGGTGTCGCTGGTCGGCGCAGGCATGCGGTCGCATCCGGGTGTGTCGGCGACCTTTTTCGCGGCTCTCGCCGACGTAGGGATCAACGTCGAGATGATCTCCACCTCTGAGATTCGCATCTCCGTTGTAACCCGGGTCGATGATGCCAAGCGCGCAGTTCAATCCCTCCATAGTGCGTTCGGGCTCGACGTCGATGGCGAAGCCGTGGTCTACGGCGGGACCGGACGATGAACCGGCTGCCCGTTGTTGCGGTGGTGGGTGCCACCGGTCAGGTGGGCGCGGTGATGCGCAGGCTGCTCGAGGAGCGTGAGTTCCCGATGGAGCGAATCCGCTTCCTCGCCTCCTCGCGTTCGGCGGGTACGACGCTGCCATGGAAGGGCGGAGAGGTCATCGTTGAGGACGCCTCTACGGCTGATCTGACGGGGATCGACATTGCCCTGTTCTCGGCGGGGGGCGCCTCGTCCAAGGAACTCGCACCCAAGTACGCCGCGGCCGGCGCCATCGTCATCGATAATTCCTCTGCGTGGCGGATGGACCCCGATGTCCCGCTCATCGTGAGCGAGGTCAATCCCGCCGCGATCTCGGAGGCACGCAAGGGCATCATCGCAAATCCGAACTGCACGACGATGGCAGCGATGCCCGTGCTCAGGCCCCTGAGCGACGAGGCGGGCCTGCGGCGGCTGGTGGTGAGCTCCTACCAAGCTGTGTCCGGCAGTGGCCTAGCGGGCGTCAGCGAACTTGAGGACCAGGTGCGCGCGGCGATCACCCAGGACGTTACGGCGCTTACCCACGATGGCTCGGGAGTCTCGCTGCCGGACCCGCGCAAGTACGTTCGTCCGATCGCCTTCAACGTCATCCCAATCGCTGGGAGCATCGTCGACGATGGATCGCTGGAGACCGACGAGGAGCAAAAGCTCCGCAATGAGAGCCGCAAGATCCTTGGCCTGCCCGACTTGCTCGTCTCGGGGACCTGCGTCAGGGTGCCAGTCTTCACTGGGCACTCGCTGTCGATCAACGCGGAGTTCGAACGGCCCATCTCGGTTGAACGGGCGTTGGAGTTACTCGCGGCGGCGCCGGGCGTCGAGGTCGTCGATGTGCCGAACCCGCTGCAAGCGGCCGGTGCTGATCCGTCGTTCGTGGGCCGGGTCCGACAGGACGCCTCAGTCCTAGGTGGGCGCGGGCTCGCGCTGTTCGTGAGCAATGACAATTTGCGCAAGGGCGCAGCCCTCAATGCGGTGCAGATCGCCGAACTCGTCGTCGCGACTCTGTAGTCGGGTATTGCGGCCGGGTCAGAGGGCTGGTGGTTGGTAGCCGAAAGCGGCGTAGTCGCCCGCATAAGTGTTCGTGACCTTGCCGAGAATCGCCGGGGTGAAGTAGTCGTTGATTCTCGTAGCTGCCTTGGTGGAGTTGCGGCAGTAGAACTGCTCCTGAAGCCCCGCCACTCCGGTGAGGTCGGCAACGCGATCCCACGAGGCGTCGAGTTCCTCGAGGTGTATGACGGCGTCGTAGTCGATGATTCCGTACCCGATCTGGTCGACCTGCCGCCGCCAATGTGGGTCTTGATCCCGTGATTCCTGGGCGGAGACCACCTCGACGAAATCGGCGAAGCTGATGTCTTGAGCGAGGTCAGGCGCCTCGTCGCGGTCGCGCAGGGCGGCGAGGATGGGATCACTCTGCTGGAGGCCTTGACGGATCTTCTCAAGGTAACCGGACAGCAGACGCGACGCTGGCTCGCGGACCACGGTGAACCGGGACCACTTGCGCCCTCGCAGGGCCTCCTCAAGGAGATCGGGCGGCAATTGAAAGGGCTTGACGAACGGGGTGGCCTTGCTGCGGTCGTGAGGATTCTCTTGGACGCGAAGGACTGCGGCCGGGCCCTGCCTGGCGGCCTCTAAGCCGCCGAGGGTGGCCTTCATTGTCCCGCAACCGGCCTTGGGGACCTCGATGTAGACATAGCGGTTGACGAGGGAGATGTGGGTGTGAGTATTCACCGAACGCCAGCCCAAGGTCTTGACGTAGGCGCGGGTGGCTTTGCCAAGATCACTCGGTGCAGGTCGTCGATCGATGCTCACCGCGCAACCCCTGCCTTTGCTCTCCGGGGTCGGGGGCCGACGTGTTCATCGGCCCCCGACCAGTTGTCGGGGTGGCGGGATTCGAACCCACGGCCTCTTCGTCCCGAACGAAGCGCGCTACCAAGCTGCGCCACACCCCGAAGGACGTGCTGAGCCTAATGGACAGTGAATTCGTGCCCTGCATCGGGAAGGCTGGGACGTATCGGGGAGGCGATGCCACAATGCTGCCGTGATGAGTGCGCCCGGGCTTCTGCGGCATCCTGTTCTCCAGACTGCCTTTGTGGTGCCCGATCTGGACGAGGGCGTCGAGCACTGGGTGCGGGTAATGGGGGCAGGCCCCTTTGTTGTCATGCGAGACTTCGTCGGATCCGACCTGACCTACCGCGGGCAGCCGAGCGCGACCGCCGTCGATTATGCCTTTGGCCAGTGTGGCGAGGTCCAGGTACAGCTCATCGCCCAGCCGGGCCCTGGTTCGTCGATCTACCGCGACATGTACGAGCCGGGCGAGGGTGGTTTCCACCACATGTGTGCGCTCGTTCCGCCCGATGACTGGGATCGGCAGGTGGCGGCCTTCGCCGATGCGGGGTACCCACTCGCCGCTTCGCTCATGACCTCGGCCCCAGCCGTCTATTTCGACTGCCGCGCTGATCTCGGGTGCTTCGTCGAGCTCTATGGGCGCACCGAGCGTTCGGTCGGCTTCTTCGCGCATCTGAGGGCCCTCCACGAGACCTGGGACGGGGTCACCGACCCAGTGCGCGAACGTGCCGCGAACGTCATCCCAACACCCAACTAGGAGCCATCATGACCGTGCCCTTCGACGTTGTTCCGCTTGCGACCGTCCGCGTCACCCGTGGCGACATCCACCGGCTTGGCGAGACGCCGTTTGGCCGGCGCGTTATCGGTGGTATCTCCAATGGTCGATGGGAGGGTGAGCGGCTGAGCGCAACCATCATCGGCCCCGGCGGAGACTGGGCGATCCCATCCTCGGGCCAGATCATGATCCTCGATGTCCGCCAGTTGATTCAGACCGACGATGGTGCGCTCATCTACGTGAGCTACCACGGCCGGTGCGATCGGGAGCGCGGCACCTACACCGTCGCCCCGACATTCGAGACGGCGGATGAGCGGTACGGCTGGCTGAACGCAGTGCAGGCCGTGGGTCAGGGGCGCAACGACGGTGACGACATCGTCTACGAGATGTTCGAGATTCGATAGCGCAGCGCGACTGCTGTGATCAGGTGCGCGGCACGAGGGTGAGCAGGGTCGCCTCTGGTGGGCAGGCGAAGCGGTACGGCGCGAACGGTGAGGTGCCTAGGCCCGCAGAGACGTGGAGTGCTGCCGTGTGACGGCTGCCGAGGGCCCGGTGTGTTGAGAGCCCGCGGGATCTCGCCCGATCAATGTCGCAGTTCGTGACGAGGGCCCCAAAACCGGGTACGCGCAGTTGGCCGCCGTGAGTGTGCCCGGCAAGGACGAGGTCGGCGCCGTCGGCGGCCATGCCGTCGAGTACCCGCAGATACGGCGCATGAGTGACCCCTAGTCGGAGGTCTGCCGAGGGGTCGAATGCGCCAGCGATTTCGGCGTAGCGATCGCGACTGATGTGTGGGTCATCGACACCACGCAGGTCGACGCTGCGTCCGGCAATGACGAGGGTCCCTCGGGTGTTATTCAGGTGCGACCAGCCGCCGTCGACAAGTCCGTCGACGAGGTCGCTCCACGGGAGCATCGCCCGGCGGGGCTCGACTTGCGAGGGCCCCGCGAAGTACTTGACTGGGTTGATCATTCGGGGTTCGTAGTAGTCGTTGCTTCCGAGGACGAAGGCGCCGGGGAGATCGAACAGCGGTTCGAGGGTGTCGAGGACGTGTGGGACGGCGTCTTGGTGCGACAGGAAATCGCCGGTGGCGATGACGGCGTCGGGCCGCAGTTCGCGCAGGGAGCGCACCCACGACTGCTTGCCGACTTGCCCGGGCACGAGGTGAAGATCCGAGAGATGGAGGATCGTCAGTGGTGCCTGTCCCACCGGCAGTACCGAGACGGTGGCTCGGCGGAGGGTGTAGTGCTGAGCCTCCCAGCGGGCGTAGGTGAGCCCCGCTGCACCAGCGGCCACCAGGCCGGCGGTACCGAGGAGCATTTTCGATGAGCGATGCACAGTCGTATGCTCCCACGGCCCATCTGCCAGCATCTACGTGATGATGATCCTCTTCGTGTCGCCCTTATCGAATGCAACGTCAACGAGATCAACATCACCCTTCACCTCGTACTTGATCCGCTCACCTCGGACTGAAGCTCCACCGCGGATGGCACTGCCGAGGAAGCCCCAGACCCCATCGTCACCGGAGGACCTCCCGACATGATGCGGGGTGAATGGCTGGAATTGAATGACGAACGGGAACTTCTTGATCTCCCCCTCCGACAATTCGAAAGGCACCTCGTCCTTGATATAACCGAGCCGAGTTGTTTTGGATTTTGAATCCCAGTAATCGACAGTGCGCTTCTGCGTGGAGTCGTATCTGGATTCACGCTCTTCCCACTCGAACACCTCATTGAACGCGACCTCGACGTCTTTGATTTGCTGGGCACTCTTGGCCGTGATGACGATCTCTCCGGCGATCTCGCCGGAATTGCCCGCGACGTGGCTTGGCACGACGAGTTCGAACGTGAGGGTCCCGATGCCCATGCTTTGCTTCAACTTCTTGAACAGTGACATGCTTGCCCATCCCTTTGCTCGCCACGTGAACTTGTGCTTGCGTAAGGTGCGCAAGATGAGTCATGCTCGCGGTGGAGCCGGGGCTAGTCAAGGGATAAGGCCAGATTTCCCTTCGAATACGCTGTTGTGTGGTACTAGTACCATGCCAGCATGAGTCAGATCAAGGATCAATTGAAGGATGACCTCACCACTGCGATGAAATCTCGCGACGAGTTGGCCGCAGCGACCCTTCGCATGGCACTGACGGCGATCACGAACGAGGAGGTTGCAGGCAAGGAGGCCCGGGCGCTGTCCGACGATGACGTCATCACGGTTCTTGGCCGCGAGGCGAAGAAGCGCCGCGAATCAGCGGAGGCGTACGACGCCGCCGACCGGCCCGAGCTCGCCGATCGTGAGCGTGCCGAACTTGGGGTGCTCGCGAAATACCTGCCGCAGGCGATGAGTGACGATGAACTCGGCGCCATCGTGACGTCTGCAGTTGCCGAGGTCTCATTGACCGGTGCGACCGGAGGGGCCGCCATGGGTGCGGTCATGAAGCTCGTGACCCCGCAGGTGAAGGGTCGAGCCGATGGGGGTCAGGTGGCGGCTCTCGTGAAGGCCGGGCTGGGTATGTAACGACCCAGGTGAACGACTACCCCGGAGCGGTCACGGGGGCTTCATCCGGCACGGCCGGGGCGGTGGGCTCGTCAGGGGTTGCTGTGGTTGGGGCCTTTGGGGTAGCGATGGGTGTCGGCTTGGCGCTGTTGTCGAAGACGAACCCCTCTGGTCCGCCGCCGAGGTCGGCCTCCACTGGAAGTGGAGCAATGGAGGTGACCCCGCGTGCCGGGCGAAGACTCCACTCGTTGCTGAGGGTGAACGTGGTCGGTTCGGTGCCTTGGAGCGCGGCCGTCATGGATTGCTTCCAGATTGGCCCGGGAAGGGTGCTGCCGAACACCTGGGTGTAGTACTTGCCATTGATTGTGAGGTTCTTCATCGGGTGTGCGAAGCCACCGCGGGGATCACCTACCCAGGCTGCAGCGGCGATGTCGGGGGTGAATCCGGCGAACCACACTGCTGCAGACTCATTCGTGGTGCCGGTCTTCCCAGCCGCCGGTCGATCGGCGAGCGACATTGCAGAGCCGGTTCGACCGGTGATCGGTCCGTCGATAACGCCGGTGAGGAGCGCCGTCACTCCGTCGGCGACATCCTGTGAGATGACCTGCGTGCAGTCCTCGTCGGGGACGTCAAGGGAGCGGTTATCGCGATCGCGTATTTCCAAAATGGACCGGGGCTTGCAGTACAGGCCATGGGCCGCGAAGGTTGCATAAGCGTTGGCCATCGCGAGTGGGGTGACCTCCATGCTGCCGAGGGTGAATGACGGGACTCGGAGCAGTGGTCCGCCGCTGCCGAGGAACACCCCCATCGACTCGGCTATCTCGGCGGGCCGGCAAAGGCCGGTGCGCTCCTCAATGGCCATGAAATATGTGTTGATGGAATAGGCCGTTGCGCGCGCCATGTCGAACGTGCCCTGCCCGGTGGAGTTCCGGACGGTGATGGGTCCGAACGAGGCACCGGTCTCGCAGTTCGTGAATCCCTCGAAGGTATTCGGGCTCGGTGAACTGATGTACTCACTTGGCGATATCCCCGATTCGAGTGCCGCCGCTAGGGTGAAGACCTTGAATGTTGAGCCGGCCTGCATCCCTATCGTTCCCCCGTGGGCGCGGTCAGTGTTGTAGTTGTACGTCGTCACTCCCTGGCCAGACGTGCCCCACTCGCGGTTTTGGGTCATGGCGAGGATGTTGCCGGTGCCGGGCTCCATCATTGTGATCGCCGCGGCGCGCCGACTTTCGTCATCAATGGGAATTGCGCCGGTGACGGCGTCGAAGGCTCCCCGTTGCGCCTGTGGGCTCAATGTGGTGCGGACGGTATAGCCGCCACGACGCAGGAAGGCTTCACGGGCCTCTGGGGTATCTCCGAAGGCGAGGTCGGTGCGGATCGTCTGGAGGACGTAGTCACAGAAGAACGGTGCGTACGAGGTGGTGCAGCCGTTCGGTACTGCCGTGGGCTTGATGAGAACCTGCATCGGAATGAGCGCGGCTTGTGCTGCCTGACCCTTCGTGATGTAGCCGAGTTGAGCCATGCGCGCAAGCACGATATCTCGCCGCTTCGCACTGCGTTCGGGATTTCGGATGGGATCGAAGGCCGTCGGCTGCTGGACGATGCCTGCAAGCGTGGCCGACTCGGAGAGCGTCAGTTCGGCGGCTGTTTTCGAGAAGTATCGTTTGGCTGCGGCTTCAACTCCGTAGGCACCTGATCCGAAGTAGACGATGTTCAGGTAGCGCTCGAGGATCTCCGGCTTGGTATAGCGCCGTTCGAGGGCGAGGGCGTAGCGGACTTCGCGGAGTTTCCTGACCGGACTCTGCCCCCGCGCGGCCTCGAGTTCGTCGGCAGTAGTCGCCTCGTTAACGAGCACGTTCTTCACGTACTGCATGGTGAGTGTCGATGCGCCCTGCTGAACGTCGCCGGAGCGCGAGTTCGATGCGATCGCGCGGAGGGTGCCGCGGACGTCGACGCCGTTATGGTCAAGGTAGCGGGAGTCCTCGATCGCGACCGTCGCCTGACGCATGACAGGTGCGACGCTCTGCAGTGGGATCTCAACCCGGTTCTGATAGAAGAGTGTCGCGATGACCGATCCGTCGGAGGCGAGAATCTGCGAGCGCTGGGGCAGCGGCGGGGTGTCCATGGTCTCGGGGAGACGTTCAAAGTTCTGGACGACGTTCCGTGCTGTCACGCCGGCCCCACCGATGAACGGCAGCGCCATGAGTCCTGCGATGAGTCCTGCGATGACGGCGGCAGCAAGCAGGGCAACGATGCGGATCACGAGTCCGCCGAGGACTGGTCGCGGGCGAGCCGGTGGGTGCATGGACATTGGACGTCCAGCGTACGTGCGTTGGTTCCCCTCCCGCACCTCTGACCGGTACTTTTCTGCGGCCGCCTGGAATTCGCAAGGTGAGCACGCCGGGATGCATCACTCGTTATGACTACTCTTGATATAGTTATTTAGAGCCTATCGGGAAGGCTTCTCACAGGCGTAGCGTCCCGGCTCACACAGTGTTTTTGATTCAGGTACGAAGGGGTAAGGCGACATGACCTTGAGTAACGACTGGGCCGCGCACGCGGCTTGTCGCACGACCGACCCGGACACGCTTTTCGTGCAGGGGGCTGCTCAGAATCGCGTGAAGGCGATCTGTCTGGGGTGCACGGTGCGAACCGAGTGCCTCGCCGATGCCCTCGACAACAATGTCGAGTTTGGCGTTTGGGGCGGAATGACCGAACGCGAACGGCGTGCATTGCTGAGGCGCCGGCCGCATGTGACGTCGTGGCGCAATCTTCTCGAGACTGCTCAGAGCGAGTTCGAGCGTCAATCACTCCTCAGCGAGCAGGTTTCCCGGGTCTCATAAGTTGCCCGGGTCGATTGCAGGCCTACGCTTCGGCCTTACTCTTCGGCAAGAAGTTGGCCGACCTCGCGAAGTCCCTGAAGATCATGAACATCCTCGGCAAGGGCCGGCACCGTCGTGACCGGAATGCCGGCGTGAGCCGCGGTGAACCGCTCAGCAAGGTGCTGCTGACGAGAAGCAATCTGCTGTCGCTGGGCGTGCAGCCTCAGCAGGGCGGCAGTGAGCGCCTCGACCTCGTCTCCGTCGTCGAGACGATCCGCTGAGGCGATCGCTTCTTCACCGGACATCTCGGCGAGTGTCACGACCTGTACCCGATTGAGGACCAGTCCGGCGAGCGGCATTCCGTCCGCCTTGAGCCGCTCGACGAAGTAGGAGGCCTCGCGAAGGGCATCCCGCTCGGATGTGGCGACGACGACGAACGAGGTTCCCTGGTCCTGGAGGAGCGCGTAGGTGGCGTCAGCGCGCTCGCGGAAGCCTCCGAAGGTCGTGTCGATCGCCGCTACGAAGTTGCCGATGTCACTGAGCACTTGCGCGCCAAGGATCTTGCTCAGCACCCCGGTGAACAGTCCGAATCCCATGACGGCGATCTTGCCGATGCCGCGGCCCGCTCCCCGGGCTGGCGCGGTGAGGATGCGGATGAATCTGCCGTCGAGAAAGGAACCGAGTCGTGCTGGGGCGTCGAGGAAGTCAAGAGCATTACGGGCGGGCGGGGTGTCGACGACGATGAGATCCCAGGTGCCATCGCGGTCGGCTTCAGTGCGCAGCTGGCCGAGCTTCTCCATCGCCATGTACTCCTGCGTTCCGGCGAATGACGATGACAGGGCCTGATAAAACGGATTGGCAAGGATCGCCTGCGCCCGCTCCGGATCCGAATGGGACTCGACAACCTCGTCGAACGTGCGCTTCATGTCGAGCATCATCGCGTCGAGGGTTCCGGATCCGGCGATTCCGCCGACCGCCCGGGGAGTGTTGTCGAGGGTGGTGAGCCCCATGGCCTGGGCAAGCCTTCGTGCTGGATCGATGGTGAGGACGCACACCCTGCGACCCTGTTCGGCGGCACGCAGGGCAATCGCAGCCGCCGTGGTTGTCTTGCCGACGCCGCCGGCTCCGGTGCACACAATGATTCTGATCGAGCGATCACCGAGGATGCTGTCGATGCGCAATGGTGGCGCATCGACCGAGACCTGACCCCTGACGGTCATCGGACACCCTCCGACCGAAGGAGGAGTGCGATCTCGTACAGGGCACCGAGGTCGATGCCATCGGGAATCATCGGGAGGGTGAAGGTCGGGAGGTCGAGTTCATCGATGCGTCTGCGCTCCCTCGATTCTAGATCGACGCGTGCTGCATGGTCCCGGGCCTCTAGTCCGAGTGCGGCCGCCACGAGGGCCGGATCGGTTCGCACCCCTGCGCCTGCTGCCGCGGCAGCAACGGCGTCAAGTGGCAGGGTCCCCTCCCGCGCCTGAACAAGTTGGTCAGCTGAAAGCATCGCGGGCCGTGTCATATTCACGAAGATCCCGCCGACTGGTAGCCCGTCGGCACGCAACTCCTCGATGCCGTCGACGGTTTCCTGAACGGGCATCTCCTCGAGGAGGGTTACGAGGTGAACGGCGGTACGAGGGGAGGCAATAACGCTCATGACCAGTTCAGCGTGCTTGTGAATGGGTCCGACCTTGGCAAGCCCCGAGACCTCTGAATTCACGTTGAGAAAATTGGCGATCCGGCCGGTGGGTGGCGCATCGAGGACGATCGCCTGGTACGCATCGGGAGCGTTCTTATCGATCCTGCGCACGAGTTCGCAGGCCTTTCCAGTGAGGAGGACATCACGAAGACCGGGCGCGATGGTCGTTGCAAAGTCGATGGCGCCGATCTTCTTCAGGACCGACCCGGCGCGCCGCAGGTTGTAGAAGATCTCGAGGTAGTCGAGGAGCGCCTCATGCGGATCGACAGGAAGGGCCCAGACCTCGCCGCCGCCGGGCGCAACCGCCACCTTGCGCTCGCTGTACGGCAGGGGAGGGGTGTCGAAGAGTTGGGCAATGCCCTGCCTGCCCTCAACCTCCATGAGGAGGGTTCGCTTGCCGTCGTGTGCGAGGGCCAGTGCGAGCGCCGCAGCAATCGTCGTCTTCCCGGCACCCCCCTTGCCTGACACGACGTGGAGGGCAACACCAGGCCACCTCGTCTGTGTCACAGACGCAGCGTAATCGGGATCGGATGAACAAGGGCTAGTGTGCAGCCATGACCAAATGGGAGTACGCCACCGTTCCGCTGCTCGTTCACGCCACGAAGGCGATCCTCGACACCTGGGGAAGTGACGGTTGGGAACTAGTTCAGGTGGTTCCCGGTCCCAATCCAGACAATATGGTCGCCTACCTGAAGCGTCCGCTCGCCTAACCCACGGACCTAATCGACCAACCCAAGGAGTATCGATGAGTGACGGGTCTCACGTTGAGGCAAGGCTTGCTGCCCTTGGCTTGACGGTGCCGCAGGTCACGGTGCCGCTCGCCGCCTACATTCCGGCAGTGCGTACCGGCAACCTCGTCTACACCTCTGGGCAGTTGCCCATGATCGATGGCGCGTTGGCCGCTACCGGGAAGGTGGGCGCGGCGGTCAGCGCGGAGGAGGCCGCCGAACTCGCGAAGATCTGCGCCCTTAATGCGATCGCTGCCGTGCGCTCGGTCATCGGCGACCTCGACAAGGTCATTCGGGTCGTGAAGGTCGTTGGCTTCGTGGCGAGCACGCCCGAGTTCACCGGCCAGCCTGCCGTGGTGAACGGTGCGAGCAACCTCCTTGCGGAGGCCTTCGGCGATGCTGGGGTGCATGCGCGCTCGGCCGTCGGTGTCGCTGCTCTTCCGCTCGACGCCCCGGTCGAGGTCGAGATGATCGTCGAAGTCGCCGACTAGGTGACCGGGGTGGTGCCCGTACCGAGGCCGGCCGCAACGGTCGTGCTCCTGCGCGACCGCGACGGCGATCTCGAAGTCTTCATGATGAAGCGAG
>CAMDKQ010000062.1 GCA_945901095.1 Bifidobacterium breve | reverse complement strand
CTGCGAAGATGTGGGCGGAGTCGGAGTGCTTAAGTAATTCGTCGATTCTCGAGTCATCGAGGTCAAGGATCGTTGCCTGAGCAGCGAAACGGTGTGTCGCCCCCGTGATCCGATTCGCCGCGAGGGACCAAAGACACCATTGGCTCGTTACTGGCGCTCTGAACTCCTGCGGCAGTGACCCGTACGCACTCGCGTGCACCGTCACCCCGTCGAGGGGATCAAGGCGATCCAGTGCCCGCAGCAAGCCCGTCGCTCGTTTTGCGTCGTCGCCGAGCACTGTCGCCCATAGCTCGGTTCGACCGCGCCTTCGCCCCGTCCACGCAACATGGTCGTCTTCCGTCGCAAGCCCTTCGATGCTGAGGGAGTCAGCGCGCCATGTCACGAATGGGTCGTCGGGCCGAGCCTGCTGCAATTCACGAAGGAGAGCCGCATGATGAATCGACACCCCCACCACCGACGATGACAGGCTATCCCCCATTCGCTTGTTCACTGCGGTTCTTCAGGGCTTGATTGGCAGTCCCAGTGACGATTCGAACCGCTACTGCGATGAAGGCGATGTCGAATCCCATCTGCACCATTGCAACGGAGCGGGCCGGAATCGTCACCGGGGTGATGTCACCGAAGCCGACGGTGGCAAGAACCGTCACCGTGAAGTAGAACGCCGAGAACTGATCGAGGTTCTCCGAGAAGCTGGCGGGCTCCGCAAGCGACATGGCGTTGTAGGTCACGGTAAAGAACGCGAGGAACATCGCAACGAGGAGCAGGAGTGCCTCAGTTGCCTGAATGCGTGGGTACTGCGCGACATGGATCCGGCGAAGCTGGAGCCTGAAGTACCAGGCGAATGCCAGGAGCATCACTATGCCCATGGAGATGGGGATCCAGAGGTTCAGGTGCGGATCGACGGGAACTAGGCGCATCATGACAATGACGAACGCCAGACCAACGAACATCCGTGCCAGCGACTCAAGCACGACTCTGACCTTTTGCCTTCGGGAGAGGTCAAACTCGGATACTGCCTGTTGGATTGTGTCCACGTTCGCTCCAGATGATGAGGTTGGTCTGCTTGATCCAAGTCAACCGTACAAGCAAGGCCATCGCCCAGGCTGGTTTCAGCCTTCGTTCGTTGGGGCCGGACGCCCATCGGGGTAGTACGCCGCGGCCGCGGACCCTTCGGGACGAAACACTCCGAGAATCCAGATGTCGGCGGGATTGGGATTGTCAATGGCGTGGAGCAGCCTCGGCGCCACGTGGAAGGCGCTCCCCGACTCAATCGGCTGCGCTCGGCCAAGCGCATGAAGGAGGCCGGAACCTCGAATGATCACGCAAATCTCGTCGTAGAGGTGATAGTGCTCCGGGGCACCGGAGGTCGGAATGAATCCGACGAACATCGTCGCCCCCCGACTCCCACGCTTGCGGTCGAATAGGACTTCGAATTGGCGGTCGGCAGTCGCCGTCTGGCTGTGCTGCTCACCGAGCCGCGCGACGTGGATCACTCGATCGATCGGGCGGGCAAGCTGGGCTGACCACGGGGTCACAGGCGCAGGCACAAGGAACGAAAGCAGGTGAAGTTCGCCCTCTGACACAACAACGGTCCATGACTCCCCCGCGTGAATCTGAACTGCATCGCCCTCGCGAACCTCACAGGACTCATCGTGCCCCTTGACGCCTATTGCGATCGTTCCAGCCCCTGCCATGATGTAGAGCAACTCGTCGTTCATATGATCGCGACGGGGTGCAGATTCACCCGCAGCAGCGCGCAACGACCGGTGCACCATCGGCTCGGCGTAGTGCCCACCAGGAATGATGCGGCGCTCAACAACGGTATCGCCCGGCACCACGACGGCTTCGACATTCGACTCGGTCAGAACGGTGCCTGGAATCATGATTTGAGCATAGACATCACCTAGGCGAGCAGGTGACGATGGCGACGCATCGAGGTCAGCGCCGCTTCAATGTCGATGCCATCGTTATAGAAGTGCGGGCTGATCCGAATGTTTCCGTCGCGGCACGAGACGATCACCCGATCCCCTGCCATGGCCTGAACAAGGGCGTGTTCGTCGGTTGCCGCGATGGCGATCATCGGGCCGTGCTCACCGGTCCTGTCTGGAGTGACGACGGTTCCCCCAAGCTCGCCCACCCCGGCGCGCAACTGATCGTGCAGGTTTGACGAGACCTCCCAGGCCCGGTCGACGCCGATCTCGAGCAGGAGATCGAGACCAGCGGCAACGGCATACAGGCTCGGCACCACCGGTGTGCCGGCCTCGAATCGACGAGCATCTGTCGCCGGGTCATACCCGTAGATGTCCATCGCGAAAATATCGCGCGCGGCAAACCAACCGGTCGACGTCGGGACCAACGCTGTGCATGCCTCCTTCGTCACGAGACCAAATCCAACTCCGGGCATGCCAAGCAGATATTTCAGGCACCCACCAACGAGAAAATCTGCGCCGAGCGCAGCGAAATCGATCGGGACGGCTCCTGCCGACTGGTAGGCATCAACGAGTACCCGAACGCCCCGCGAGTGTGCGAGTTCTATCACCGCAGCCAAGTCCGTCATCGCCCCATTGCGATAGCAGACATGCGTCACCGACACGAGTGCCGTGTCGTCGTCGATCGCGGCGGCGAGGTCATCAATCGCAAGGAGGTGGCCTGGACCGGCCGGAACGTGAACGACCTTGACGCCGCGTGCAGCCTGCGCATGCCAGATCTGCCCGGCGGTCGGAAATTCCAGGGATGTCGTCACGACCGTTCGCGGGCCGTCATCCAAGAAGAGTGCAGAGGCAATGGAGTCGATCGCGGCCGATGCTGATGCAGTGACAGCGACCTCACCCGGGGTCGTGTTGAACAGCCGGGCAAGCAGGCCACGGACCTCCTCCTGTTTGCCCGCCCACTGCTTCCAGAGCGAACCGAGGTCGTCCATGCCGTCCATGTAGTGATCCATCGCACCACGCACAGTGTCGGCGAGTGCACCCTGGGAGCAACTATTAAGGTACGTGGCGTTCTTGAAGATCGGGAATCGATCGCGATACGCAGCGACGTCAACGTCCACGGTAGGCCTTCCTGAGTTATGCGTCCTGAGTTGGACTGTCAGCCGCTGCGTCGACCTTTGGTGGGACAGCGTCGATCCCGGCCTCCTTGCGTTGCTGGGCCGTAATGGGGGTCGGCGCCCCGGTAAGGGGATCATGGCCGGCGCCCGTCTTGGGAAAGGCGATGACCTCGCGCAGCGATTGGGCCCCCGCGAGGAGCATGCAGGTGCGGTCCCAACCGATCGCGATGCCGCCATGCGGCGGTGGGCCGAACTTGAACGCATCGAGCAGGAAGCCGAATTTGTCCTGTGACTCCTCCTCCGTCATTCCGAGCATCGCAAACACCCGCTCCTGAATGTCAGCCTGATGGATTCGGATCGATCCGCCGCCTATCTCATTGCCATTGCACACGATGTCGTACGCCCACGCGAGCGCCTCACCGGGCGACTGCTCGAATGTATCGCGCCATTCCTCGTTCGGCGATGTAAACGGGTGGTGGACGGCTGTCCAGCCCTTCACACCTTGCTCATCCTCGGTCTCCTCGAACATCGGCGCATCGATGACCCAGAGGAAGGACCACGCCTTTTCATCAATCATGTCCAGACGGCGAGCAATCTCGATCCGGGTGGCACCGAGCAGGGAGCGCGCCTCCGAGGTTTTGCCAGCAGCGAAAAACACGCAGTCACCGGGCTTTGCGCCAGCGGCGGCAATGAGTCCGGCTCGCTCGTCATCGCTCAGATTCTTCGCGACCGGCCCACCAAGTTCGCCATCAGCAGCAATGGTCACGTAGGCCAGGCCCTTGGCACCTCGCTGCTTTGCCCACTCCTGCCAAGCGTCAAACTGCCGCCGCGGCTGGTCTGCGCCCCCCGGCATGACGACAGCGCCGACATGCTCCGCCTGGAACACCCGGAAGGGGGTTGCAGAGAAGTACGAGGTGAGGTCGACAAGTTCGAGTTCGAATCGAAGGTCGGGCTTGTCACTGCCGAACCTGCGCATCGCCTCGGTATACGTCATTTGGGGGATATCGCCGATCTCGAACCCGAGGATCCCCTTCCATAGCGCGCGCACGATCGCCTCGCCCACCTCAATGACGTCCGCCTGCTCAACGAACGACATCTCGATGTCGAGTTGGGTGAACTCCGGCTGCCGATCGGCGCGAAAGTCCTCGTCTCGATAGCAACGCGCGATCTGGAAATAGCGCTCCATCCCAGCGACCATGAGGAGTTGCTTGAACAACTGCGGTGACTGCGGAAGCGCGTACCAGTGACCCGGCTGCAGGCGCACCGGAACGAGGAAGTCGCGCGCACCCTCCGGGGTTGACCGGGTGAGGGTGGGGGTTTCGATCTCGATGAAGTCGCGATCGAGAAGGACGTTGCGAGCGATCTGGTTGACCTTCGATCGCATACGCAGGGCGTCGCCCGCAGATTGCCTCCGCAAATCGAGGTAGCGGTACTTGAGCCGGACCTCGTCGCCGACCGTCACTCGATCGTCAATTGGGAAGGGCAGCGGCGCCGAGACTGACAGGATCTCGACCTCCTGCGCCATGACCTCTATTGACCCGGTGGGAAGGTCCGGGTTCTCATTGCCCGCCGGGCGGGCCGAGACTGAGCCGACGATGCGCAGGCAATACTCATCGCGGAGGCCATGAGCGACCTCGGTATCGTGAACGACCACCTGGACAATGCCACTCGCGTCACGCAGGTCAAGGAATGCCACGCCACCGTGATCACGGCGACTGGCAACCCACCCCGCCAGCGTCACCACGTTGCCGACATCGCCTGACCGAATCGTTCCGGCATTCGTTGAGCGGATCACCGCGCATTCCTCTCGCTTACTTGCTCCTGGACTCGTGCTCGAACCACGTCAAGCACACTGTCCCACGGAATGGTCACCTGCTCCCCCGTCGCCATCTGTTTGATGACCGCGGTGTCGCTCTGGACTTCAGCGTCACCGAGCACGATGACGAGCGGAGCGCCGCTGCGATCAGCCGACTTCATCGCCCCCTTTAGCCCACGCTCGCCATAGGCGATGTCGGCGCGGACGCCGCTGGCCCGGAGTCGTCCGGATAGGCCGAAAAGTCGGGTTTTGGCCTCGGCCCCGATCGGTACACAGAAGACGTCGACGAGCGGCCCGGCACCCACATCGAGGCCCTCTGCCTCGCAGGCGAGCAGTGTTCGATCGGTACCGATGCCCCAACCGATACCCGAAAGCGCCGCCCCGCCGATCGATTCCATGAGGCCGTCGTAGCGCCCGCCTCCGCCAATGCCCGATTGGGCACCAAGCAGGTCGTGAGTGAACTCGAAGGTGGTTCGCGTGTAGTAGTCAAGACCGCGGACGAGGGCGGGGGCCTCACTCCACCGCACCCCGAGGACGCTCAGGGACTGCCGGGCGGCAACGTAGTGGGCGGCGCAGTCGGCGCACAGGTGATCGACCATGTGGGGGGCTCCGGCGAGTCGCGACTGCAGTTCCGGCCGCTTGTCATCAAGCACTCGTAGCGGGTTCACCGCTGCGCGCTCGCGCGTAGCCTCGTCGAGTTCGAGACCCGCGAGAAAGTTCGATAGCACCTCGCGGTAACCAGGACGACATCCAGCGCATCCGAGCGAGGTCAGGTGAAGGGTGTACTGCGTGAGTCCGAGTGACCGAAACGCCTCATCAGCAAGTGCGATGACCTCGGCGTCGATTGCCGGGTCATCGGAACCGATGGCCTCGATGCCGACCTGCTGCAATTGGCGATACCTGCCATGCTGCGGACGCTCAGCCCGAAAGAACGGACCCGCGTACCAGACCTTGACTGGCAGTTGCCCCCGATCAAGTCCGTGCTCGACAACGAGGCGCATGACACCCGCCGTGCCCTCGGGTCGCAGGGTCAACGACCGGCCGCCCCTGTCCTCAAAGGTGTACATCTCCTTGGAAACGACGTCGGTGGACTCCCCCACGCCGCGAACGAAGAGGTTCGTATCCTCGAATACCGGGAGTTCCGCATATCCGTAGCCAGCAAGCATCGCCGGCCGACTCAACGCCTCGCGCACGTTCAAGAAGGCTTGACCACGGGACCCGAAGTACTCCGGCACACCCTTCGGTGCCTGGAACAGCCCCACTACATTCCCCGTGATGGCGCAGAAACGATACCGCCGCCAAATTGGAGAAACGGGTTGGTCATGCGCTCCGCGCCGATGGTCGTCTGGGGACCATGCCCTGGCATGACGATCGTTGCGTCGTCAGCGGTGATGATCACCCGCTCAAGACTCCCACGCATAGCCTCAAAGTCGCCTCCCGCGAGGTCCGTACGGCCGATAGACCCGGCGAAGAGCACGTCACCGCTGAACATGATCGGATCGTCGCTCGCTTCACCCGGCCGGGTGAACACCACCGACCCCTCGGTGTGGCCCGGCGCATGGGACACGACGAGGTTGATGCCCGCGAGTTCAAGGGTCACGCCGTCGGTGAGGATCCGGACATCGTCCGGTTCGGTCAGCTCAAGGGCCCCCTTCGTCATGGCGAGCAGATGCTCCCGTGACGCCACGACGCTCGTGCCCGCAGGATCGGCCAGTCGGTACCGATCGTCCGCGTGGATGTAGGCCGGGATGCCGAATCCGTGGGCAACCGGTGCAACAGACCAAACGTGATCAATGTGTCCGTGGGTGAGGAGGACCGCCGCCGGCTTCAATGAATGCTCCCGGATGGCCTCTTCGACCCCACCGATCGAGTCCTGGCCTGGATCGATGACGAGGCAGGGCTCTCCGGGGCCGCTGGCAATGACGTAGCAGTTGGTCGCCCATGAACCTGCAGGGAAGCCGACGATGAGCATCTGCGAAGCCTAATGCCGGACGACACATGCGCCGAATAGACTCTGCGCGTGACAAGCAACCGGCGCGAGAAGCGACTAGCCCGCGAGAAGTATGAGCGGCAGCAGGTGCGGCGACAGCAGGCAGCCATCGCGCGCAAGCGCCGGCAGCGGATCATCGGTATCGCTGTTGCTGTCGTGATCCTCATCTCCGCAGGAGCCTGGGTTGCATTCGATCGCTCCGGTTCGCCCGCCGAGCCTGTTGCAGAGGCGGTGCCGTCAGAGGCACCCTCGTCATCTGCCGCACCGTCTGACTCAACCGCACCCTCATCATCAGCAGAGCCGTCCGGATCAGCCGTACCCGCAACGCTGTCGTGCAACGAGCCCAGCGCCATCCGCGCGAACGACAAGACATTCGCCAACGCCCCGCAGCCATCACCGCTGTCCGAGCAGCCTGCGCAAATCACCCTTGTGACGAATTGCGGACCAATCACGATCGAAACCCTCCCATCGGCCGCCCCACTCACCGTCGCCTCCGAGGTCTTTCTCACCGAGAACGGCTTCTACGACCAGACTCAGTGCCACCGACTCACCACGGCGGGCATCCTCGTTCTTCAGTGCGGCGATCCTGCGGGCGACGGCACCGGTGGACCCGGCTACACGGTGCCCGATGAGAACCTGCCGACCGAGGGTCCGGCGAACTACCCGGCTGGCACCGTGGCGATGGCAAATGCCGGGCCGGGCACGGCCGGCTCTCAGTTCTTCATCGTCTACGGCGACACAACCCTCCCCTCTGGCTACACAATCTGGGGCACTGTCACCGGCGGCCTTGACATTGTTGAACAGATTGCGGCCCTCGGAGTCAAGGGTGGCGGATCCGATGGACCCCCGGTTCAACCAGTGGTCATCGAGTCGGCATCCGTCAGCGCCGCATGACACGACGACCATTAGTGCAAGATGTACCCGTGACCCCACGAGATTGGCAGGTTTCCTGATGGACGAGGCCACGGCTTCCGGCACGGCACCAGTGCCTACCCCAGCCTCCCTGCCTACCCCAGCCTCCCTGCCTACCCCAGCCTCCCTGCCTACCCCAGCCTCCCTGCCTACCCCAGCCTCCCTGCCTACCCCAGCTTCGCTGCCTACCCCAGCCTCGCTGCCTACCCCAGGTTCCCTGCCGCAACGCACTGCGGTCGCGGCTCCGAGCCGGGCGTCGGTGCCGAACCCCGGGGCCATGAGACAGCCGGCAGTCAAGCAGGGCAGTGACCCCAGCAAGTTCGGCCGCGTCACCGACGATGGCACGGTCTACCTCACCGCTCCCGAGGGCGAACTCGTCGTCGGGCAGTGGGCGGCGGGTCCCCCTGCCGAAGGACTTGCGTTCTTCGGGCGTAAATACGACGATCTCGTCGTCGAGATCGAGTTGGTGAGTAGGCGTCTCGTTGACGGCCGGGCGAGCGGAGAGCAGGCACAACTCGTCCTCGCCAAGGTTCGTGAGGGACTAACGGCTCGCTCCTTCGTCGGCGACGTCGTCGCCCTCGAGTCCAAGTGCGAGGCACTTGAGTCGTCAATCGCCACCGCCAAGGCCGCAGCGCAGGCACAGAAGGCCGAGCAGCGAGCTCGGGCGGCGGTGGCACGGGAAGCGCTCACTGTCGAGGCTGAGTCGCTCGCCAATTCCACTTCGTGGAAGTCCACAAGCGAGCGCTTCGCGAGCATGATCGAGGAATGGAAGTCCCTTCCCCATGCAGACCGATCCGGTGAACAGGCCATGTGGAAGCGGATCAGCGCAGCGCGGGCTCAGTTCGACAAGGCACGGCGCGCCCACTTCGCAGAACTCGACTCAGATCGCAAGGTCGCCGTCGCTCGCAAGCGCGAACTCATCGCCCAGGCCGAGGCACTGACAACCTCGACTGACTGGGCCGGAACCGGTCGCAAGCTTCGTGACCTCATGACCGCTTGGAAGGACGCCCCGCGCTCATCGAAGCCGGATGAGGACAAGCTCTGGAAGCGCTTTAAGGCGGCTCAGGACTTGTTCTACGCCGCGAAGACTGCCTCGGATTCCGCAGATGAAGAGGCGCTCAAGGAGAACATTCCCGCCAAGGAGTCGCTCGTCGCTGAGGCCGAGGCGCTCCTTCCGGTCACCGACACTTCCGTTGCCAAGCGCGCACTTCGCGTCATTAACGAACGCTGGGAAAAGGTCGGTGACCTGCCTCGAGCAGACCGTGACCGGCTTGAGCGTCGGCTCAAATTGGTCGAGGACGCCGTTCGCGGCAGCGAGGCTGAAACCTGGAAGCGCACCAACCCTGAGACCCGGGCCCGCGCCGAATCCACCGCGAACGCCTTTACTGATGGGATCGCCAAGCTCGAGGCCAAGCGGGCGAAGGCACTGGAGAAGGGTGACCTCGCTGAAGTGGAGCGGCTCGACGCTTCGATCGCCGGCACCAGGGCACTGCTCGGCGCAGCAGAAGCAGCAGCCGCGGAGTTCAAGGGCTAAGCAATAGTCCAGCTACACCCGATAGGCGTCGTAAACACCTTCGACGTTACGCACGGCCTTGATCACCGAACCCATGTGCTTTGGGTCGGCCATCTCAAAGGTGAAACGCGACAATGCGATACGGTCGCGGGAGGTGGTGACCGAGGCGCTCAGGATGTTTACATGCATATCTGACAGCGCCCTCGTCACATCACTGAGGAGCCGAGCCCGGTCTAGCGCCTCGACCTGAATATTCACGAGGAACAGGCTGGTCGCGGTCGGCGCCCACTCAACCTCGACTATACGGTCAGGTTCGGCCCGGAGTCCCGGAACATTCACGCAGTCCGTTCGATGAACTGAAACTCCCGAGCCCCTCGTGACAAATCCGAGAATGTCGTCGCCCGGCACCGGCGTACAGCACTTTGATAATTTCACCCAGACGTCGTCGGCCTCCTTGACGACGACTCCGACATCACCCGACGTACGTGACCGATGCCGTTGTAAGCTGTTGGGAATGAATGCATCAGCAGCCTCATCGGCAGCGGCCTCAGCTCCACCTGCCGCGTCAACGAGTCGCTGAATGACCGTCGCCGCGGACACGCGACCCTCACCGATCGACGCATAAAGCCCGGAAACATCAGTTTGGTGGAGGTCAACAGCAATACTCGTGAGCGCCTGGTTCGTCATCATTCGCTGCAGCGGGAGACCCTGCTTGCGCATGGCGCGAACGATTGAATCCTTGCCCGCTTCGATCGATTCGTCACGTCGCTCACGCGAGAACCAAGCCTTGATCTTGCTCTTCGCCCGCGCTGACGACACGAAGCCAAGCCAGTCTCGGCTTGGTCCAGCACCCTCCGCCTTCGAGGTGAAGATCTCGATGACATCCCCGTTGGTCAGCGTTGACTCAAGCGGCACGAGCTTGCCATTCACGCGCGCTCCGACACAGCGGTGGCCGACCTCCGTGTGCACCGAGTAGGCGAAGTCGACAGGGGTCGCACCGGTGGCGAGCGCGACGACATCGCCTTTCGGTGTGAAGACGAAGACTTCCGAGGACCCGAGGTCATACCTCAGTGAATCCATGAATTCGTCGGGATCCTCGGTTTCGCGCTGCCACTCCATCAGTTGGCGCAGCCACCCGAAATCATCCGGGCCGGCCTTCGCTCCGGACTCCTGCTTATAGCGCCAGTGCGCCGCGACTCCGAACTCCGCTGCCCGGTGCATCTCGTGGGTTCGGATCTGTAGTTCGACCGGCTTGCCCTCGGGCCCGATGACGGTCGTGTGGAGCGACTGATACATGTTGAACTTCGGCATGGCGATGAAGTCCTTGAACCTCCCGGGAACAGGACTCCACCGCGCGTGGATTACTCCGAGCGCCCCGTAGCAGTCGCGAACGCTGTCAACAAGGATCCTCACTCCAACGAGGTCGTAGATATCAGCGAAGTCCCGACCGCGCACAATCATCTTCTGGTAGACCGAGTAATAGTGCTTCGGTCGGCCTGTCACACTCGCCTTGACCTTGCTCTTGCGCAGATCCGCATCAATTTCATCAAGCACTAACGAGAGGTACTGATCCCTTGACGGAGCACGCTGCCCCACCAATCTCACGATCTCGTCGTACATCTTCGGGTAGAGGGTGGCAAAGGCTAGGTCCTCAAGTTCCCATTTGACGGCGTTCATCCCGAGTCGATGTGCCAGCGGCGCGTAGATCTCGAGCGTCTCGCGCGCCTTCACCTGCTGCTTCGCCTCCGGCATCCAGCGCAAGGTCCGCATGTTGTGGAGGCGGTCAGCCAACTTGATGACCAGCACGCGGATGTCGCGAGCCATGGCCACGACCATCTTTCGCACGGTCTCCGCTGCTGATGAGTCCCCATACTTCACTTTGTCAAGCTTCGTTACGCCATCGACAAGTTGTGCCACCTCCCCGCCGAAGTCCTCGCGAAGCGCATCAATCGAATAACCGGTGTCCTCAACCGTGTCATGGAGGAGTGCCGCAGCCAGCGTTGAAGCACTCATTCCCAAATCCGCCAGGATAGTTGCGACAGCGAGGGGGTGGGTGATGTACGCCTCACCGCTGCGCCGACGTTGGTCTCGGTGCAGGTATGCGGCTGTCTCATATGCCCGTTCAATGAGCTTCGTGTCGCTCTTGGGATGGTACTGACGCAGCGTGCGCAGGAGCGGCTCAAGCTCAGGGTGTAGCCTGCGCGGCCCTGCGAATCTCACGATCCTCGCCCGCAGGCCACCTGCATCGGGAGCGCCCGCGTAAGGCGCGAGAGGGGAGGTCTGCTCCGCCGGAGAGGATACCTGGTCCGTCACGGGCACTCCTTCCAAGTAAGAGCGAGTCTACCTGGGCGTCGGTGTGAGGAGCGCGTGTACGAGGGTCCCCCGAGCCTCCAGAACACTGCGTCCCTCGAGAAAGGGCAGGTCCATGATGACCAGCAGAGCCAAGACCTCGGCGCCGCACAGTGCCACGAGGTCGACCGCCGCGTCAGCAGTTCCGCCGGTTGCGAGAACGTCGTCGACGATGACGACCCGGTGCCCTGGGCCTACGGCATCCCGGTGGAGCTCCAACGTCGCGGTCCCGTACTCGAGTTCATACTCGCGGGCGTGAACGAGTCCGGGCAGCTTGCCCTGCTTTCGCATCGTGATGAACCCGGCGCCGAGGTGGTGCGCAAGCGCAGCGCCGTACGGAAAGCCTCGCGCCTCGATTCCGATCACGGAGTCCACTTGCAAACCGGCAACCCTCCGAGCCAAAGCATCAATGACGATACGAAATGCCCTAGCATCCGCCATGACCCCGCTCAGGTCCTGGAAGGATACCCCGGGCTTTGGCCAATCCTCAACCACCCGGATGCAGGACCGGACAGCAGCCTCGTCAGCAGCGTCCACAACTCATCCCTTGCCTCGTCGGGATCTGGGCGGTCGCTTGGGCTGCTGCCTCAGACTCGATCCAACCAAGGCCGCAGAGTCACCCGCCGCTACTGCCTTCGCAGCCTGCGACCGTCGTGCCATGACTCGAGCCGTGAGGGACTTGATCTCCGGCTGTGCATTCTTCATCTGCGCGAGAATCGGAGTGGCGATGAAGATCGACGAGTACGCCCCTGCTGCCATACCGACGGCGAGTGCTACCGCGAGATCAAGGAGGGTACCGGCCCCGAGGAGCCCGGCACCGATGACAATGATCGACACCACAGGAAGCAGTGCGACGATCGAGGTATTAATGCTGCGCACGAGTGTCTGGTTGACCGCGAGGTTGGCGGCGTCGGAGTAGGTGAGCATGGACTGCCCGGTGATCCCTCGGGTGTTCTCACGGACCTTGTCGAATACGACGACCGTGTCGTAGAGCGAGAAGCCAAGGATGGTGAGCACGCCGATCACCGTCGCAGGCGTCACCTCCAGACCAGTGAGTGCGTAGATGCCGATCGTGATGACAAGGTCGTGAGCGAGGGCAACGAGTGCCGCCACCGCCATCCGCCACTCGAAATAGATCGACAAGAAAATCGTGACGAGCAAAAGGAAGACAAGGAGCCCCTGCAATGCCTTTTTCGATATCTCAGCACCCCATGTCGGCCCCACCACCTGAACCTTGATCTCATCTTTGGCTACACCGCACGCAGTGGCGAGTTCACCAGCGAGAACAGAACTTTCAGCGGCCGTGAGGGCTTCGGTTTGAACCCGAATCGTTCCGTTGCCCGTCTTGGTGACGATGGATTGGGCTCCGCTGCCCTCCTCTGCCACGACCCGCGCCTGCTCGATGCTGCATGTCGCCGCGGGAAGGGAAAAGTCGGCGCCGCCCCGGAATTCAATGCCGAGATTAAGCCCACGGGTCAGTAGCGCCCCCACGGACACGAGAAGAATGATGGCCGACACGACGTACCATGTGCGACGACGTCCAATAAAGTCAATCGACATCTGCCCGCTGTAGAGACGATGGCCGAGACCGGAAATCTTGCTCATGGGTTGGGCACCTCCTTCGGCTCGCGACGACGGCCTTGTCGCGCAATCGTCCCCGCCATGCTCGGTGCTCCGAGACGGTCAGGGTCAAGCCCGGTCCAGCGGGAGCCCCGCTGCATCCAACCCGCTCGGCCGAGGAGGACGACAATCGGGTGCGTGAACCAGAAGGCCACGAGCACATCGATCACAGTCGTGAGACCGAGCACGAAGGCAAACCCGCGCACGCTACCGACCGAGAGGAGATAGAGCACCACTGCGGCAAGGAGCGAGACAAAGTCTGCGGCGAGGAGGGTCCGGCGTGCCCGCACCCAGCCCGAAGCGCAGGCCTGGCGCAGCGTGCGGCCCTCGCGGATCTCATCTCGGATTCGCTCGAAGTAGACGATGAAGGAGTCGGCCGTGATACCGATGGCCACAATCGCTCCCGCAACACCCGCGAGGGTAAGGGTGAGCCCAATGCTCTTGCTCATCACCACGAACACCAGGTACACGATTACTCCCGCTGCAATGAGGGAGATCATTGCCACGACACCGAGCGCTCGGTAGTACACGATGAGGTAGATCATGACGAGGACGAGTCCAAGCAGGCCGGCAAGGAGTCCGGCACGCAACTGCTCACTTCCGACGGTTGGCGACACTGACGTGATGTCGACGGCCTCCAGGGTGACCGGCAGTGCCCCGTACTTGAGGATGTTCGCGAGGTCGTTCGCCTCCTGCGCGGTGAAGTTGCCTTCGATCTGCGCCTGACCACCGAGAATCGGTTCGTTGAATCGCGGTGCTGAGGTGACAACGCCGTCGAGGACGATCGCGAAGGCATTACAGGGACTGGCACCCTGTCCGCAGTCGGGTAGTGCTGAGAGTGTCGTCGATGCGTCACCGAGCGCCTTGGCTCCCTCCCCGTCGAACTCGAGTGACACGACCCAGCCAACGCCACCCTGTGGTAGGACGGCACTCGCGCCGGTCACATTCGTTCCCTTGATGAACGCGGGCTCCAAGGTGTACTTCACGGTGCCGGTCTGGTCACAGGTGCCAAGCCACAGGGCCGGGTCGTCAGGCGTTCCACCCGAGTATGCCTCGGGGTTCGTGCAGTCCAAGTTCGCTACCTCGGCCTGGAACTCAGGGGAATTCTCGGGGGCCTGTACGAGATCCGTGGTCCCGACAGGTGCAGATGCCGACGCGGACGGGGTCGCTGACGGCGAAGCCCCTGCTGTCGCTGACGCCGACGGCGAAGCCGAAGATGTGGCAGATGGCGAAGCCGAGGATGTGGCTGACGCGGTTTCCGATGGTGAAGTCGATGGCGAGGCACTGGGAGCGGGTGCCGGGTTGTTGATCGAGTAGACGGGCCTGAAGTCAAGGAGTGCGGTCTTTTGAACAAGATCAACGAGGCGATCTTGGCTTGCTCCCGGGACAGACACAACAATCGCCGCACCGTCTCCGCTGCCCTGGGTGGTCACCTCAGCCTCTGCGACGCCGAGGCCGTCAACGCGCTGCCTAATGATGGCAACCGTTTGTTGCAGTTGCTCGTCGGTAATGCTGGCCCCTTCAGACACCGGCTTTGGCAGCAAGATCACCTGGGTGCCACCCTGGAGGTCAAGGCCAAGCCGGACCGTGGAGTCGGTGCCCGGCCAAAAAGCCCAGGCGATGAGGCCGAGCATGATGACTGCTAGAGCAACGAGCGCGCGCAGGGGCTTCGTTGTTGCGGGAGGCGCCACGAATGATCCTTACTTCGCGGAGTCGTCAGATGATGGCTTGTCGAGATCGACGACCGCACTGTCAAGTGCAGGCTCCTCGACCGGGATCACCTTTGCGATAGCGGCTGGGAGCATCCGGATGACAACCCCCGGCGCGATCTCGATGCTCACCTCGTCTGCCGAGCTCGCCACCACGGTGCCGAAGACTCCAGCGGTGGTCATGATTGACGATCCCGGGGCCACCGCGGCGATCATCGCCGCCTGCGCCTTCTGACGTGCCTTTTGCGGCCGTAGCACGAGCAGGTAGAACACGACGCCGATGAGCAGAAGCGGCACGATGGTGACGAAGTCCACGATTCTCCCGAGGTTTGACGATAGACCGATAACTCTAGTCACC
>CAMDKQ010000061.1 GCA_945901095.1 Bifidobacterium breve | reverse complement strand
TGCACACCTGATGAATCGGCCTCGTGAAAGCAATCACGAGCACCGCAAGACCTGCGGTGCGTTCCCCAATGGAGTTGAGACGCATGGACTGGCGCCACGAGGCGGCCTGCCGTGACGAGGATCCGGAGCTGTTCTTCCCGATCGGCAACACCGGCCCCGCACTGGTTCAGATTGAAGAGGCGAAGGCTGTCTGCCGTCGCTGCAGCGTCGTTGACGAATGCCTGCGCTGGGCTCTCGAATCTGGTCAGGACGCCGGAGTATGGGGTGGACTGAGCGAGGATGAGCGACGCGCCCTGAAACGTCGTAATGCTCGACTGAGGGCTCGCAGCAACGCCTAGACCCCCATCAACGTTAGCCTCTCACACGACCGTCAACGGCAAGGTCAGCGTCGCGAACGTCCCCCCATCATCGCCACGGCGCAGACGCATGTCGCCCCTGAGTTCGCCGGTGATGAGGGACTCGACAATCTGCAAGCCCAGACCAGCATTCGCGACGTCAAGACCGTGAGGAATCCCGACCCCATCGTCAGTGAGCCTGACGGTAATTCGATCGGGTGAACTGTCAATGACGAGGTTGATTTCGCTCGCGTGAGCGTGCTCAACTGCATTGTGGAGCAACTCGGCGACACACATCGCCAGCGGGGTGGCGATGCCGCTCGGCAGTGATGCATTGCTCCCTGATCGCACGATGCGAGGCGGCGGGTCACTTCCCGAGTAGGCGGGGCCAAGATCGCGGACGAGTCCAATGATGCGGTCCAGAATTTCATCGAACGCGACCACGTCGCTCGTGTGCTGCGAGAGCGCGTCATGCACGACGGCAATTGCCGCAACCCTCAACTGAGCCTCAGCGAGCGCCCCGCGCGTCTCTTCACTGACAGCCCGTCGCCCCTGAAGTCGCAGCAGCGCCGCCACCGTCTGCAGATTGTTCTTCACTCGATGGTGGATCTCGCGAATGGTTGCGTCCTTCGACAGGAGTGCGCGCTCTCGCCGCCTAATTTCAGTGACGTCACGCAGGAGCAGCAGGCCCCCGACATCGACTCCCTCGCGACACAGCGGGATCCCCTGTACGAGCACAGTTGCAGCGCCGTTTTCAAGATCGGTGCGTCCGGCCGCCCGCCGGCTCGTGATGAGGGAAAGGGCCTCGTCCATCTGACCGGGCCGATGGGAAAGGCGGGTGATGAGCGCATGGATATCGGTGCCCACGATGTCGGTCACCACACCCAAGCGCCGCAGCGCACTTACCCCGTTCGGGCTCGCGTACGACACGAGGCCGGCGCTGTCGACACGCAGCAGTCCGTCGCCTACACGCGGTGAGTCACTAGCCTCATCAATCATCGAATCGGCCGGGAACACCCCCTCGACGAGCATCGCGAGCAGGTCGTCGCCAATCCCAATGTAGATCTGCTCAAGTTGACCCGCCACCCTTGGTTGCGCCGAGGAATGGCGGGCGACGACTCCGATGACCCGCCCCTCGAAGTGGATCGGGTACGCCGTCCCAAAGTGCCTGCCGAAGGCGAGCGCTGCGTCAAGATCGGGGAACCTGCCCCTAGGTGCGAAGGTGGCGACGATGTCATCGGGGACATTGGTCGGCGCGGTGGTCGGCCGGACAAGGGCACCGGCCACGAGTCCGCCGTCATTCCAGGTTGGCAGCCAAAGGACGAGGTCGCTCATCGCGAGGTCGGCGACAAGTGCCCATTCGCTCGTCACCGCGAGAAGGCGGTTCTGATCAGCCTCAGAGAGATCGGTTCGCTCCGACACCAACTTCGACAGAATCGCCACACAATGATCCTAGGGTCGCAATCGTCGACTCCTGCAACGAATGGCCGATATCTGTGGCTACAAAATGATCGCGATGATGTCGCCCTCGCGCACGACGTCGCCGACCGCGACGCTGATCTCGCTGATGGTGCCATTCTCTTCGGCGAGCACGGGAATCTCCATCTTCATCGACTCCAAGATGGCAAGCGTGTCACCGACGACGACCGAATCGCCTTGGGCCATGATGATGGAATGGACGGAGGCAACCATCTCGGCGCGGATTGTTTGGGCCATTTGGATCTCCGATGCTCGTTGAGCCGACATTCTTCCACGCGGGATGCGGACTATTCGTAGCGGTAGGTGATCGAGACCTGCTGAATCTGGGCGATGATCCGGGAGCGCACCTGATCAGGGACCTGCTCCGCCATGCAGGCATCGCGTAGTCGGGTCTTGAGTCGTCGCTCGACCGTAAAGGAATCGACACACGGCGGGCATTCGCCGAGATGGGTCGTCACCTCGATTCGATGCACCTCATCGATCTCATCGTCGATGTAGACGTAAAGGAGAGAGAGCACCTCGGTGCACGGTGTCGCGTGGGGGTTGCCGCAGCTCATCGGGCATCACTGCCGTCAGATTCATCAGACCCGCTCGTTGTCACCGGGCCACCCTTCGACGGAGCCGCGAGGAACCCTCGCTCGATTGCGTAGTCGGTGAGGCTCTCCCGAAGGAGTTTGCGACCGCGATGGAGCCGCGACATGACCGTGCCTGCGGGGGTGCCCATGATCTCGGCGATCTCCTTGTAGGCGAAGCCCTCGACATCGGCGAGATACACCGCAAGGCGGAAGTCCTCAGGAATTGCTGCGAGTGCCTCGACGACATCGCTATCCGCAAGCCGATCAAGCGCCTCGGTCTCGGCGGATCGCAGGCCACGCGGCGTGTGTGACTCGGCCTCGTGGAGCTGGCCATCCGTGAGTTCCTCGGTGGTCGTCTGGAAAGGCTGACGCTGCTTCTTGCGATAGATGTTGATGTAGGTGTTCGTGAGAATCCGAAACAGCCACGCCTTGAGGTTCGTGCCTTCTGTGAACGAGGTGAAGGCTGCGAAGGCCTTGAGGTAGGTCTCCTGAACGAGATCCTCAGCGTCCGTCGGGTTCTTTGTCATTCGCATGGCCGCGCCGTACAACTGGTCCATGAACGGCATGGCATCACGCTCGAAACGTTCGGCCAACTCCTGCGCCTGCTCAGTCTTGGTCATCACCTCAGAGACTAGCCCCGAAACTGCCACGTCATCAAAATCCAGCAAGGCTAGGCCTGCCGGGATGCCCGACTCAAGGATCGATCTCAACGTCTCCACCACAATCGCGTCAACGCCCCAGCGGCGACTGGCATTCCCCCCTTATAGGTGCACCCCGGGAATCAGGTCCTCGGCCGCCAGCGGGACGATGAGGTCCGGTGAGTTGTTTCGGACGCTGTTCACGGCGACCGAAACCGGGTAGGCCTCAAGACCGGACCCGACTGGAGGCCGCAGGAGTTCCGATGCCTGCAGGCCTGTCGCTGGATCGAGCCAGGCCGACCAGTCATCGCGGGGGATGGTCATGGGCATCCGGTCATGGATGCGCCCAACCTCCTCGGCCGCATCAGTCGTGAGGATGGCGCAGGTCAGTCGCCAGGCGAGCGGGTCAGCCTCATCCCGACTGGGATCGCGCCACCACTCGTAGAGCCCGGCCATTGCCATGGAGGAGCCATTTGCCGGGTGGATGAAGAACGGTTGCTTGACTGGCTTGCCTGCCGGTGCATCCTTGGCTTCAGTCGACGCGGGCACGTACCACTCGTAGTAGCCATCGGCCGGGACGAGGCAGCGCCGCTTGGCGAATGCGCGCCGGAAAGACGGCTTCTCGGCAACCGTCTCGGCCCGCGCATTGATGAGCCTCGATCCGATCGACGGATCCTTCGCCCATGAGGGGATGAGCCCCCATCTGGCCACGACAAGCTCCCGCCGCGGCCCGCCCTCCTGCTCCCTGTCCAAGACGACATACACCCGCTTCGTGGGAGCGACGTTGTAGTCAGGTTCCAGTACCTGCTCGGGCGGCACGGCAACCCCGAACTCCTCCGCCAGCGCAGCAGGGTCCTTCGCCGCGGCATATCGACCGCACATCACTCCTCCTCTTGCTCGCCACCATCCTGCTCATCAGCATCGCCGCCGCCATTCTCCCCCGCGAGAGCGAACACAGTCAGCTGGCGTCGCACATGATCGAGCCGGCCGAGTGCCGACACTGATTCCAGTGATTCACTTGGACCCCGGCCCTCATGGGAGAGGGAGTCCGCTGAGGTCCGGATTGCTTCGGCAAGCTCATCGCTCATCCTGCGCACCACATTCGGGGCTCGGGGCCCAACCTGCCTCCCCGTCTCGCCGAGCGCTGCCCCCGCGAGATCAACGAGCAATGCAACAATCCGTTGGAACTCCGCCGGTTCGAGGCGGGAGGGCTCAGCGCGGTCAAAAAGGAGATCGGCCGCGCCACAAACCCCGCGAATCTGGACCGTCATACCCCCGAGCCTGCGGAGGCGTCGAGCGTCGGACTGCAACCGGGGCAGGACCGAACGGCCGCGTGGATTCCATCGTGCGCTCTCCGCGAGTTTCGTGAGCGCCCCTCTGGCGTCCTCCGCTACCAACCTCAGCGCGCGACTCGCCGCGACGTACTCGTGGTTTACTCCTTCGGGAAGCACCGCCTCCTGGTCACCGCTCTCCTCCCCCATGCGACGCAGCACCGTCACGATCGCATCCCGATAGCTCTCGAGGGCTCGTTCAAAGGCCTCAGGGCGAGGACGCGGCGGGTACACGTAAACGGCTAGCAGGCCAACGAATCCACCGACAACAACGTCGATCACGCGCCAAAGATCCTGCCCCATCGATGCCGGTCCGAGGACAAGCACGAAGACCACCGCGATCGGGATCTGGATCTGCCCCGCAATCGACCACGGGATGAGACGGGCGACGAGCAGCGCGGCGAGCACGCCTATAAAGAAGGACCACGGTGTGAGGCCGACAAGATTCACCCAGAGTGAGGCCGAGAGCACCCCGATGCCGGTGCCGAGAATCCGCTGGAGCGACAATCCCAGCGTGCTCCAAGGCGAACTCTGCACTACGAGGAGGGTGGTGATGGGCGCGAAGATGCCAAGTGCGCTCTGCGAGACCGCAATGGCGAGAAGCCATGAGCAGGTTACCGCGATCGCGAGGCGAACGACGAGCATCGGCGATCCGAGGCCGCCGTGGCGCTGCTGGAGCACCTCGGCGAGGCCGCCCTCGGGGAGCAAATCTCCCAAATTCGACGCATCAGCCATCCCAGAAGGCTATGCCCTCTCCTCCGTTCGTCTCGCCCAGATTCTGGGCCGCCTGAACGATCCGAGGCCAAATACCCCACCAATCGTTCATCTCGCCCAGATTCTGGGCGAGATGGGAGTAGAGGGATTAGGCTGGGGTCAATGATGGTTGAGGATTTTTGGCCGGCGCCGACCGCAACCGGCCCGGTCAACGCCCACGTCCGTGTCCCCGGATCCAAGTCCGCCACCAACCGTGCCCTCGTGCTCGCCGCGCTCGCAGACGGCCCGAGTCTCATCCGCGAGGCACTCGACGCCCGCGACACCCGGTTGATGATCAGCGCCCTCGAAGCCCTCGGCGCGACATTCACCGTGTCGACCCAGAGCCCGGTCGGCAACATCGACATCACGTGCACCCCCGTCCCACTTCCGTCGCGCGGCGGTCCCCGACCGATCATGACCATCGATGTCGGTCTTGCAGGCACCGTCATGCGATTCGTGCCGGCCGTCGCATCGCTCGCCCACGCCGATGTGCGGTTCGACGGCGACGAGGGCGCCCGGACCCGGCCCATGTCGACCATCACCGGCGCCCTGCGATCACTCGGGGTCATCATTGATGGTGGTGACACCCTGCCGTTCACCGTCCGCGGCACAGGGCAGGTCACCGGCGGCGAGGTGTTGATCGACGCCTCCGGTTCCAGCCAGTTCGTCTCCGCGCTCCTCCTCTCCGGCGCCCGCTTCGACGAAGGCCTCACAATCCGTCACACTGGCGCAACGGTCCCGAGCCAGCCGCACATCGACATGACCATCGCCATGCTCGCCGAGCACGGCATCGAGGTCTCGACTCCTGCGCCGAACACCTGGCATGTTGTCCCCCAGCGGGTGCTTGCCCACGATTGGACGATCGAACCCGACCTTTCGAACGCCGCGCCGTTCCTAGCCGCCGCGCTCGTGACAAAGGGCTCCGTCACCGTGGCTGACTGGCCGACAACGACCACCCAGCCCGGCGACTGGCTGCGCGATCTCCTCCAGCAGATGGGCGCTGTCGTCACCCACGACACCCACGGCCTCACCGCCACAATGCACGACGAGATCCGCGGAATCGATGCCGACCTGCACGAGGTGGGCGAACTTACCCCGTCGATCGCCGCACTCGCCGCGCTCGCGATCAGTCCGAGTCACCTGCACGGGATAGCTCATCTACGCGGTCACGAGACCGATCGGCTCAAGGCTCTCGTGCACGAGATCAACCACCTCGGCGGTGACGCTCGGGAGACTGCCGATGGGCTCACGATCAGGCCGACGAGGCTTCATGCCGGGCGGTTCGCGACGTATCACGACCATCGAATGGCGACTGCTGCGGCGATCATCGGCCTCCGTGTTCACGGGGTCTCCGTCGAGAATATCGAGACGACCGCGAAGACCCTGCCCGGATTCACCGACCGCTGGAATGCTCTCCTCCTCCCCCGCGAGCCCTCGTGAGTCGTCGCCACGATCGAATGGACGAGGACGATGTCCGCGTCCGGCCCACCCGTGGTGGCTCACGACCGAGGTCCAAGGATCGGCCCGCCCATGAACAGGCACTGGCAGGCACCGTTATCGCGGTTGATCGCGGTCGATTCACCGTTGCGATTCCGACCCAGAATTCTGACGCAGATCCGCGCGTGATCTACGCGGTCAAGGCGCGCGAGCTCGGGCGCAAGGGGATCGTCGTGGGGGACGACGTCGATCTTGTCGGTGATCTTTCGGGCGACATCGACAACCAAGCGCGCGTCGTGCGACGCCATGATCGGGTATCCACCCTGCGGCGCACCGCCGACGACACCGACCCCGTCGAGCGCGTCATCGTCGCCAATGCCACCCAGTTGGCGATTGTCACCGCCACTACCAATCCAGCACCCTCGTTCGGGCTCATCGACCGTGCGCTCGTCGCTGCATACGACGCGGGCGTCCGTCCCGTCCTCATCGTCACGAAAACCGACCTCGTCGCACCAGACGAACTCCGCAGAATGTACGCACCACTCGACTTCGAATTGTTCGAGGTGAGTGATCGACAGCCGCCCTTAGCGCTGCAGCAGGCACTGGCCGATGAGGTAACCGTCGTCGTCGGTCACTCGGGGGTCGGCAAGTCAACGCTCGTGAACAACCTCGTCCCCGGAACCGATCGCAGCACCGGCCGGGTGAATATCGTCACCGGGAAGGGCCGCCACACCTCGACCAGTGTTCGTGCTATTCCGCTCCACGGAGGCGGATGGATCATCGATACGCCGGGAATCCGCTCATTCGGACTCGCCCACGTCGATCTTGGACGGGTCATCTCCGCCTTCCCTGACCTCGCAGCCGGAACTGAGCACTGTCCGCGTGCCTGCTCGCACGACGAGCCCGACTGCGCTCTCACCGAGTGGGCCGAGGCACAGGAGCCCGGGGTGCGGGAACGGCTCGCATCAATGCGCCGCCTGCTCGCGGGCCGGAGTTCGACCACCGATTGGTCCGACTGATCGGCGACTCCCGCCGCAGGTAGCCCTACTTGCCGGTAAGACCCTGCCACACCGATTCGGCACCTGAATGTCCGGCACGAACCACCCACACTGTCGCGAGGACAGCGATCACGATGAGGGCGATGCCAGCGACCTGCAACCACCAGGGCCTCGAGCGATTCACCGGTATCCCGCGGTCAATAAGCCAAAAGCCAATGAGTCCGAGGGAGAGCAGGAGCGCGAGGATCGGCACAGCATCTCCGAGCTGGGAATGCAGCGCCGTCACCCCGACCCGGCTGGCAAGGGATTCACCGGCCTCCTTCGCCACGATTGAGGCGATGAAGGATGCCACGCCCGCGACGACGATGAGACCGCCATATCGGCGGGCCAGCCTCCGTGACACGACCATGACGACTGCTCCCAGCGCAGCAAGGGGCACGAGGACGACGACGACATGCACGGCGAGTGGGTGAAGCGGCAGCCCGAACGCGCTGTCGAACAGGCTCCACTCGCTCACGAAGTGCATGGCATCACCCTAGGCAGCCAGCTGCACAGCTCCAAGGGCTGGATAGGTTTCACCTGTGACCCACACGCCTGACGTTGCCCTCGCCCTTGAGTTTGGCCCCGATCTCGAACTTGCCCTGGCGATGGCTGATGCCGCCGACCTCATCACCATGGATCGCTTCGGCGCACTCGATCTGGTGGTCGAGACGAAACCCGATCTCACTCCGGTTACTGAGGCCGACAAGGCCACGGAGGTCGCTCTTCGCGCGATGCTCGCCGAGTATCGACCCGACGACGGCGTGCTCGGCGAGGAGTTCGGGAGCTCCGAAGGATCCGCCGCCCGCCGGTGGATTATTGATCCGATCGACGGAACCAAGAACTACGTCCGGGGGGTCCCGGTATGGGCAACCCTTATCGCACTCGTCGTCGACGGAGAGGTGGTGGTGGGGGTTGTCTCAGCACCTGCGCTCGCGCGGCGCTGGTGGGCAGCACGCGGCTCGGGCGCGTGGGTACGGATGCTTGATCGCGAACCGGTGCGCCTGCAGGTGAGCCTCGTGCGGTCACTCAACGATGCATCCCTTTCCTACTCCGATGCCATCGGCTGGAGCGACGCCAGCGCAACCGGCCTCCAGTCCCTGCTTGATGCCACCTGGCGGCAGCGCGCCTACGGCGACTTTTGGTCGCACATCCTCGTCGCCGAGGGCGCGGTCGATGTCGCGGCCGAACCAGCGCTTGGGGCGTGGGATATCGCAGCCATCATCCCAATCGTCACCGAGGCCGGCGGGCGCATCACTGCATTCGACGGACGTCCCGCACTCGAGGGTGGCTGCGCGGTCACGACGAATGGAGCCCTCCACGAGGCGGTCCTGAACCTCCTGCACGGCGGGTGATCCGTAGCTTCAGCCCGCCAGCCGGCCTAATGGTCACGAGCGGGTCCATGGCAGGTACTCCCTCACCGCCTGGGTAGCTCACTTCGAAACGCGACGCGAGCCTAGCGAGCATGAGCACGCCCTCGAGGTAGGCGAAGTCTCGACCAATGCACATCCGAGGGCCGGCGCCGAAGGGAAGGAACGAACTGCGATCGACGTCTTCGTCGATGAAGCGGGAGGGTCGGAACTCCTCAGGAGCGCGCCATAGAAGTGGGTGTCGGTGAAGTAGCCACGGACTCATGATGACGAGTGATCCGGCTGGAACCTCTCGGCCAGCAAGCTCCCCGGACGCAAGGGCCTTGCGGGTAATGAGCCACGCCGGAGGGTAAAGCCTCAGGGCCTCATCAAATACTGCCCGGGTGCGGACGAGGCGGGGGTAGTCGTCGATTGTCAGCGGCGCATCTTGGACGATCTGCGACAGTTCAGCCTGCAGTACCTCCTGCTCACCCGGATGGGCGGCGAGCAGGGCCCAGGCCCAAGTGAGGGCACTCGCCACCGTCTCATGCCCGGCGACGATGAACGTCACCATCTGGTTGCGAATCTCATCCCCCGATAGTCCATGCCCGTGCTCGTCGCGCACCTCCATGAGCATGTCGAGCATGTCGTGGGTCCGGACCTGCGCGTGCGCCCGCTCATCGATCATGCGCCGAACGGCGCTGTCGAGCACGCTGTTGGCCGCCTCCAAGCGCCGGTTGGCCCGGGTCGGAATCCATCCGGGCGGGGTGATCGGCACCCGTGCCCTCGCAATGACGACATCAAGGGCCTCCAGGGTGGCATCGGCCAGTGCGGACGCATCCTGGGACAGATCGCTGCCGAAGAGCGCATGACCGACAATCTCGAGGGTTGCGTGCATCATCGCGGAATCGATTTCGATGATCGCTCCGGTCCCCGCACGTTCCCAGTCGGCGAGGACCGATGAGGATGAGCGCTCCACATGCTTCGTGAGTTGGGCGAGGGTCTCATGGTGGAAGGCCGGCTGAACCATGCGACGCTGCCGCCGCCATACATCGGCATCAGATGTGAGGAGGCCCTCGCCCGTCACGAGGGATAGGGCCTGATATTGAATCGTTGACTTTCCGTAGCTTCGCGCCTGTTCGACAAGGACCCTGCGGACCGATTCTGGATCGTTGACGAGGTAACTCGGCGGTCTGGGAATTGGGAACTGGACGACATCACCGTGCTCGTGCCAGACCCGGGCCAGGTAACCGAGCGGGTTTCCACGGATGGCGCTGAAGGCCCTGAACATCTCGGGCCCCGACGGGCCGGGCGCTGTCGCAGGAGTTCCCACAAACGAGCCATAGGCGCCTGACCGGTTCGTCATTCGCGCGCCCCGAGCGCTCGCCTCACGTGCATCCGCGCATGCTCGACGGCAACGTCCATTCGTTCAACATGGTGGTGCTCACTTCCTAGGGCCTCGAGGGCTCCGACGGCCATCAAGGTCGGGACATGCTCCAGCCGAATCCCCTGCAGGAGGACCGCGATACCGCGAGACTGCAGGTCGACGATGATCTCCTTCAGAGCATGGGCCCCGCTTGCGTCCATCATCCCGATACCCCCGAGCCTCAGCACGACCACCCGAACATCTGCGACGGCCACCAGCTCGTCGAGGAATCGCTGCGAGGCGCCAAAGAACAGCGCCCCGTCGAAGCGGTACACCGCGATGTGCTCGTGGAGGAGTTCATGTTCCAAGGGCACCGGCGATTCGTCCGATTGAGACGAGTCGCGGACCTCTTCACGGCCTAGGGTGCTCGCCCGCGACAGCGCCCGCAGGGCGAGTCCTGCCGCAATCGCAATGCCGATCTCTACCGCCAAAATGAGGTCGAGTGCCACGGTGGCCACCGCCGTTGTGACCATGACGACAGCGTCGGCGCGGGTCGAGCGCAGTACCGAGTGCGCAGCCCTCCGGTCGATCATCCGAACGGCCGTGACCATGAGCACCCCGGCCAATGCCGCCAGTGGGATGACGGCAACGAGGCCTCCGCCGACGAGAACGACCGCGAGGAGCACGACAGAGTGGACGATCGCCGAGACTCTCGTGCGGGCTCCAGCGCGGACGTTGACCGCAGTCCGGGCGATGGCTCCGGTGGCCGGCATCCCCCCGAACGCGCCAGCGGCGATGTTCGCCAGACCTTGGCCGACGAGCTCGCGATCCGGGTCGTACCGACTCGATGATGTCATGCCGTCGGCCACCCGCGCTGAGAGCAGGCTCTCGATCGCCGCGAGCGCTGCGACGGCGAGCGCTGCGGAGAACAGGGCGCTCGTGGTCGCAGTGTCGAGCACAGGAATGCTCGGCAGGGGCAACCCCGTTGGGAGTGGGCCGATCCGGCTCATGTTCCAGCCGGCGAGAACCACGATCAACGTGGCCACCCCAATGGCGAGGATCGACCAGGGAACCGCGCGATTCAATCGCGGCATAACGACGAGGACCGCGACAACAATCGCGACGATCGCGAGTGGCTGCACAGCCGCTGCCCAGTCGGCCTCCAGCAGCGCCTTCCAGGCGACGACTGCCGTGTTGTCACCCTCTGGCCGGGGAACGTCGATCGCCAGTGGCACCTGCTGGAGGAAGATGATGATCGCGATCCCGATCGTGAAGCCCTCGACGACCGGCCACGGGATGAATGAGACCGCTCGGCCAAGCCCGAACAGCCCCATCGCCAACACGATGACGCCCGCCATGATCGCTACGGGAACCACAGCAGACGCCCCGTACCGTGCGACGATCGGGAGCAGCACGACCGTCATCGCGCCTGTCGGGCCTGAGACTTGAAAGTTCGATCCACCGAACACCGCGGCGACGACCCCCGCGACGATTGCCGTGACGAGGCCGGCGGCGGCCCCCACCCCTGACGCGACCCCGAATGCCAGTGCGAGCGGGAGTGCAACGACACCAACAGTGATGCCGGCGAGGATGTCACGGCGGTACGAAGTGGCGAGTCCGGAGTAGTCGCTTCGCCGGGGCAGCAGTCGCTGCTTCACCGTCAGGACTACCTCGGCGACTGTCACCGTTCGCTGACCACCTCGTGCTCTGTCACGAACATTCGGACACGAGTGGCGAGATGCGCCAGGGAGTCCGCGGCAACCGCTTTGCCGATATCGGTGGCATAAGCGGCCTCGAAGTCTTCACGTGTGTCGAACCACAACTCCGACACCCCATCGGGCGCCCCATCATCACCGGGGGCAACGAGGTTGAACAGGAGGCGACGAACGCCCGGCAATTGCGCCGCAAGTGGCGCGTGCTCGACGAGCCACCAATCAGCGAACTGCTCATGGGTGGTGTCAGCGCGGCGGGTGAGGAGAATGACAGCCTTGAACACGAATATCTCCTAGACCGGCTTCTTGACGCGAGCGCCGGGACGTCCGCCAGCGCTGAGGACGAGTGCGATGACCATCTCATCGGGCCGCGGAGCGTCAACGACGCTGAGGTCAGCTGCGTCCATGTCGTCGAAAACCCAGCGATCATCCTTGTTGCCGATGGGCATCGTGATCGATGATCCGACGCCGCCGACCTTCTTGGTTCCGGGGATGATGTCGGCTCCCCCTCCGATCGCAGCGCGTACCGGGGCGCCGAAACGAGGGTGAAGGACCGCCGCAGTGTGCTCGCGATCCCCATCGATCCCGACGATGGCACCCTTGCCATAGCCCCTGACGTCGGATGGCTCGATACCGAGGGCTCCGAGCGCTCCCAGAGCCTGACGGACAAGGAAGCCCGCCGCCTCGTTGCCGAGCACCTCGAGCTCCTCGAGGTCCGCCACGTGGCCTCGGCCTGCCAGCGGATTCTCGACGACGGCAGCCGCCACGACGACAACGGTGGGGGTCGGCAGGTCAGCGCCTGCCTCCGAGAACGTCTGCTGGGTTGTGGTCACGGCACTTCGAAGCTTCACTTCACTGATTCCTTCACTTGGCTGATTCCTGCATGATGGGCTGCGCAACAGGCTCATACAGAGTAGTTCGCTCGTGCAGAGTGCGGCCGATCGGCTCGACAACCGCTCGAAAGTCGTCCGATGTGATGCCCTGCCCATGAGTTGCGCCCGCAGCCCTAGAGATGTTCTCGTCCATGAGCGTGCCCCCGAGGTCGTTCACCCCGGCCTGAAGTAACTGCTGGGCGCCCGCCACGCCGAGTTTCACCCAGGAGGCCTGCACATTGTCGATCCAGCCTCGGTAGGCGATGCGACCGACCGCATGCATAAGGACAGTCTCGCGCCAGGTTGGTCCTCGCCGCGCGCGGCGCTTCAAATAGATCGGGGAGGCCATGTGAACGAACGGGAGCGGGACGAATTCCGTGAAGCCAAAGGTCCGCTTCTGCAATTCACGGGTACGGATCAGGTGGCGGGCCCAATGCTTGGGATGCTCGATGCTCCCGAACATGATAGTCACGTTGGATCGGAGCCCGGCCTCATGCGCCATCTCATGGCAATCGAGCCACTCGCTCGTGGTGATTTTGTCGGGGCACAGGACTTCTCGGATCGAATCGTCGAGAATCTCGGCAGCCGTGCCCGGCAGGGATTTCAGCCCTGCGTCGCGCATGCGGGCAAGATACGACGGCAGCGGTTCGCCGAGTCGTCGGGCGCCCTCGGTGACCTCAAGGGCGGTGAACCCATGCACGTGCATCTGGGGGACGGCAGCCTTCACCGTTCGGCAGACCTCGAGGTAGTAATCGCCGTCAAAATCCGGATGGATACCCCCCTGCAGGCACACCTCGGTGGCCCCGAGCGAGGCTGCCTCGCGCACCCGGTCGGCGATTTGCTCATTCGTGAGGAGGTAGGGCTTACCCCGTAGGTTGAGCGACAGCGGACCCTTGGAGAATCCGCAGAAGGAGCACTTGAAGGTGCACACGTTCGTGTAGTTGATGTTGCGGTTCCGGACGAACGTGACGGCATTGCCGTTTGCGGCCATCCGCAGTTCGTCTGCCATGGCGGCAACGGCGGCCACCTCGGAGCCTCTCGCACCAAAGAGCGTGACGATCTCGGCCTGCTGCAACTCCTGCCCCTGCCGAACGCCCTCGAGCACCTCGGCGATGGCACCCGTGGCGCGCGGCGTTGCCGGAACGAGGATGGGTGGATGCCGGTCGGCCCCGGAGTACCACGCCGTCGAGCGACGCCCGATCTGCACAACCTCGGCCCCGGTGCCGACATTCGCGGCCGCCTCGTAGCGCTCGGGGAAGGTCGCCCCGGGATCGTCGCGTCCCATACCTTCAGCATCGCTTCGGTCGAGCACGGCAAATCGGACGTTGTCATCGAGCCATCTATTGGGAGAGGTGGCGAACTCGGGGTAGACGGTGAGACGCGGGGCGAGGGTTCGGCCGCGCGACTCGACAACGGCCCGGAGAGTGTCGACATGTGGCCATGGCCGCTCGGGATTCACGTGGTCGGCCGTCACGGGCGAGATCCCGCCGAAGTCGTCAATACCGGCATCGAGGAGGACACCGGGGTCGTCTACAAGGTTGGGCGGTGCCTGCACGTGCACTCCGGCCGGCAGGATTGATCGCGCCAGTTTGATCGCATCGACGAGATCCTCGATCGAGCAGGCGGGGTCATTGCGCATGAGCGTGTCGGCCTTGGGAACGAAGTTCTGGACGATCACCTCCTGCACGTGGCCGTACCGCTCGTGAGCTGCGGCGATCGCCTCGAGCGCCTCGATGCGATCGCCACGGTTCTCCCCGATGCCGACGAGGATGCCGGTGGTGAAAGGGATCGCGAGCTCCCCCGCAGCGTGCAGGGTGGCGAGGCGGCGCTCAGGGGTCTTGTCGGGGGCCCCGCGATGGGCGGCGAGGTCAGGTCGCAGGGACTCGATCATCATGCCCTGGCTGGGCGCCACCCGGCGCAGTTTCGCGAGGTCGTCACTGCCGAGTGCTCCGGCGTTCGCGTGCGGCAGCAGGCCGGTCTCGTCGAGGACCAACTGGCACATTGCCGCCAAGTAGTCGACGGTGGTTTGGTATCCGTTCTCCCTCAACCACTCGCCCGCAACCGGATAGCGCTCCTCCGGGAACTCACCGAGGGTAAAGAGGGCCTCGTGACAGCCAGCTCGAGACCCGGCCGTCGCGATGACGACGACCTCCTCGGGGGTGAGGTAGGGAGCGCTCACCCGCGAGGGTGACTGAGCGAAGGTGCAGTAGCCACAGCGATCGCGGCAGAGCATCGTGAGGGGGATGAACACTTTCGGGGAGTAGGTGACCGTCGTGGCGGACATTGAGTGCCTCCCAGTGACCAAAACTCAAACGACGTGGACGAATCATGAACCTGCATCGTGTCACATGGCCTCGACTGCCGTGCCCGGTACGGCGCCGCTCGACGGCAGCCCCGCTGTGAGCCATGTCACGGCGGGGATGAACGAGCGATGAATCCTATGTGAGCATCAGCACAGATGGCGCTGCTTTGTTGTCAGAGGCAACAATTCTGGGTGATACTTGACATGTCCGTTCGGCGACCGCCGGAAGGGCATCGGCTGACCTGGCGATCCCGGGAAGGTCAAGAAGTCCACGACGATGACAGGAGAAACCCTCCATGAAGCCGT
>CAMDKQ010000060.1 GCA_945901095.1 Bifidobacterium breve | reverse complement strand
GATGCAGAACGTGCTGCCGCTGGCCAGGGCGGGGGCGGGCTCCGCGGTGCAGAACACGGTGCGCCAGGTGTTCGGGGCGCTTGGTGTCGCCATTATCGGGACGATCCTTGCTACTCAGTACGCGAGCAATATCGCGCCGGCCCTCGATGCCCTGCCGCCGGAATTCCCTGACGCCACCAAGGAGGCCGCGAGCGAGTCGATCATCGCGACCGTCTCGGTGCTCGGGCAGGCGTCGGCCGATGGCCTCCCGGCATCGACCGTCGCGACATTCCAAGCGGGGGCGTTCGAGGCATTTCTCGGCGCGACCCACGTCACGTTCATCATTTCCCTCGTGGTCGTCGCCATTGGGGCCCTCATTGTCGGCTTCTTCCTGCCCCACATCAACCCGCCCACTGCGGCAATGGAGCGGGGCGTGGCGCCTAAGCCAGTCGACGCAGCCGACGAACTGGTCCAGCGTGAGGCGGCCTCATATGAGGATGAGGCAGCCACTGAGTACATTGAAAAGCAGAGCCCCCCGCAGCCATAGGGTGGCGGTCAGCCGACCGACTCCCGCCAGCCATTGGTGATCGGCAGTCGGCGATCGCGGCCGAAGGCGCGCAGCGAGATTTTCGTGCCCGGGGGGAACTGACGCCGCTTGTACTCGGCGGCATCGGTCATGCGAAGCACTCGTTCGACGAGGGCCTGATCGAAGCCCGCTGCAACGAGTTCGGCCGCTCCCTGGTCGCCGGATATGTAGCCCTCGAGGATGGCGTCGAGGACTGCGTAGTCGGGGAGTGAATCGCTGTCGACCTGCCCGGGCCGCAGTTCGGCACTCGGTGGCTTTTCGATGCTGTTGGGTGGGATCGGGGGAATCATGCCCCGGGCCTCGGCGGAGGCGTTTCGCCAGCGGGAGAGCTCCCATACCAAGGTCTTCGAGACATCCTTGATCGGCCCGAACCCGCCGGCGCTGTCGCCATAGAGGGTCGAGTACCCGACCGAGAGCTCGCTCTTGTTCCCAGTGGTGAGGACCAGGTGGCCCTCCTGGTTCGAGATGCCCATAAGCGTGATGCCGCGAACCCTTGCCTGAAGGTTCTCCTCGGCAAGACCTGTCAGGGTGAGCGACTGGTGAAATGCCTCAACCATCGGGGCGATTGCGACGGTTCGGATTGCCAGGCCACAGCGATCCGCAAGGTCGTATGCATCATCCTTCGAGTGCTCTGAGGAGTAGACACTCGGCATTGACACCCCGAACACTCGGTCGGCTCCGAGGGCATCGCAGGCGATCGCTGCGACGAGCGCCGAGTCGATGCCACCCGATAGGCCGAGGACGACGCTCGTGAATCCGTTCTTGCCGACGTAATCGGCTAGGCCGAGGACAAGGGCGGAGTAGACCTCCTCAAGCTCAGGCATCTGCGCCGCCACGCCGGGGCACTCAAGGATCTCCTTGGGCCACAACCGCGTCGTTATGGACATGCACTCGGCGGGTTCGGGCGAGGTCGGCACCTCGATGTCGGCCACCATGAGGACGGGGGTGAACTGGGGTGCCCTCGCGATGACGTCGCCGGCGGAGTCGACGATGAGGGAGTCGCCGTCAAACACCAACTCATCTTGCGCCCCCACGAGGTTCACGTATGCGAGGCTGCACCCCGCTTCAAGCGCTCGCAGCCTGCACAGGGCCAGTCGTGAATCGTCCTTGCCGCGCTCGTAGGGGGATGCGTTCACGACGAGGAGGAGGCCGGCCTCGGCATCGCGGGTCCATTCGACCGGCCCACCCTCTTGCCAGAGGTCCTCGCAGATCGCCACGGAGACGGTGACGTCGTCGATGCGCAGCAGGAGCGGGTTGGAACCGCTGCGGAAATAGCGCGCCTCATCGAAGACCCCGTAGTTGGGAAGGTGGTGCTTGACGTAGGTGGCGATGACTGAACCGCGATGCATGACGGCCACCGCGTTCACCGGTGCGGTGTCGAAATCGAGGTAGCCGACGATGCAGATGACCTCGCCGTTTCCGTCGGCGGCGATATCGCGCGCGAGTTGCTCGGTGGCCGTTGCTGACGCGCGCTGGAACGACGGTCGAAGGGCAAGATCCTCGACTGGATAGCCGGTGAGCATCATCTCGGGGAAGGCGGCGAGCTGGGCCCCCCTGGCTGCGGCCTCCGCGACACGGGCGCGAACCTCACTCGCGTTACCGGCGATGTCGCCGACCTTCGCGTTGACCTGGGCCAGGGCGATTCGCATGATGGGCACGACGCCGAGGCTACCGAACCACCGAGGCGCGCACTCTGCATCATCGATCGTTGCCCGTCGCCTGAGACGAGGAGGACTCGACCGTCGTCACGATGGACGAGGCGAACCCGCGAGCCGAGTCGGTCGCTGTCAACACCACGACGGTGCTCATTCCGGTCGTCATCGACGTACACAATCACCCTGGGTTATCCGACGTATGCGAACGTCGCTCCGTTCGTAGCGGCGAGCAACTGACCGGAGTGCCGCAAGTCATGGACGTGAACAAGACCATGACCCATTGACTTGATACGTGGATCCTTCCACGCGAGTCGGCGGCCTCTTGCGGTCCACATCGCTCCGGGGTGATTCCGCCGCCTCGCCGAGCAGGATCATCCTTAGTCCAGCACGACAGTTCGATTGACATGCCCAACCAGGATGACCGTTACGCGGGCATTCGAACGTGAGGCACGGAAGGCATTTCGCGGGCACTTTCATGAGTCTCGTCGGCTGCTTGACAGCATTGCTGTAATGCCGCACCATTCCGGGCATGGCAAACGCTCGCGAGACGTACCACGGCTTTCTCAGCATTCAGACGCGTGGGGTGCTCGCATTGCCTCCTGAGGTGCGCAAGCGTCTGCTCCTTGACTCCCCGGGGGCACAGGTTGAGGTGACTGAGCGTGAGGACGGTGTGATTGAGCTTCGACCTCATGTCCCGATTCCCGCGAACCAAGCCTGGTTCTGGACCGACGCTTGGCAGGTACGCGAACGCCAGGCCGACGAGGATCTCGCAGCTGGTCGCGTCACGTCGTGCAACGACGGCGAGTCCTTCCTCGCGTCGTTGAGCGACTGAGGTGCGGTTCGATCGCACAGCCAGCTTCGATGCAGACTGGGATCGCCTGAAGCCTGAGCATCGACGAGAGTTCAAGGACGTTGTGAGCGGCAAATTCATCCCTGCCTGCGATGCTTGGATGCGAGCACAAGCCGCTCATGAGCACTACTTGTGGCCGAAGTCCCTGCGCGTCTCAGCCATTGTGAACGCCGGAGGCATCATGGAAATGACATGGAGCTTCGCGTCACCTGACGGACGTGCGACCTTCCACCTCGCCCGTGAGGGCGGGAACTGGGTGTGTGTCTGGCGCCGCATCGGCGACCATCGGGTCTTCCGCATCCCGTAGGCAGCCCTTCCAGCCAGACCTCACCGACCGGCCCATGCACTATTGGTCAGGGCAACTGTCGGGCTTGCGATAGATCCAAGACAAGCAGGAATGCTCCCTGGATGGCAATCGCTGCGCCGTCACCCGCGCTCATCCGAAGGGTCTTGCGACCCCTGCGCCCGCGCGCGATCAGGAGAGCTCCACCGGCGATGTATCCGACGTCTGCAGCGGCATTCACGAGGAGCAAGGTGCGCAGTGACCGGATCTTCTTGTCGGCTTCGTCGCCGGACAATGGGCCACGACGACGCCTGCTGAGCACACCGGCTCCGGCAATCAGCGCATCAACGACGCCCCACGCGGCGGTCTGTCGGCCAAAGGCTGTCACCTCATCGCTTTTGTGCGCCTTGCCAGCCACGGCGAGTGTGGCTCCCACCGCCACGCTCGCGGCCGACCAGGCCAGCAACGCCGATGTCAGGGTGCCCTCCACGGATGTGAGGTGCTCCTCGCTCATGTTCTCCATGTCATTGACCTCCGTTTGTGGGCAGGTGGACTAGGCGCAGGGATTGATCCAGCGCACCCCGTGAAAACGGGCAAAGTCAGCATCCTGTGAGTAGATTGTGCCACCGTTCTCTAGCGCGAGCGCGGCAAGATGTGCGTCCGGCGTGAGGTCACCACCTCGGCCGGCACCTGCCATCAGCGCGTCCATGACGTGCAGATGATCGGGGCCAGGGGTCAACATCACGCTGACCGGTGCGCCCATCCAGGCCCGCACATCATTGATGGCAACGTCAAAGGGCTGAGGGATCGGCATTATTCGAGGGTGCGTAGTGATACGCAGGTATCCGATCATCACAGACCATGCCAAGCCGATGTGTTCAGCACCGTTGCATGTTGCGGACCACCAGGACCAGGCTCGCTCATGGTGATCGCTCTCAGCATTCATCGCGTGAACCAGCAGGTTGACGTCAGGAACGATCACGCGACGACCTCACACTGCTCCTGACATCCTTGTCATCCAAACGCTCAATGAGCGACAGTGCCTGCGTGAGATCCATCGTGGGCCTGCCCATCGCTCGCGGTTGGGGGATCGCGACGGACTCCCGAAGCGGCTGTGGAATCAGCCCGCGACGGATCGACTGATTGACCGCATCTCGGAAGGTGAGCCCGGCTTCCTCGCTGAACCTCTTGAGCAGCATAGCCACATCATCGTCAAGCGTGATCGTTGTACGCATTGGGACAGCCTACCCTGTGGACATCAACGCATCAGTTCATGATGTATTGATGTCTCTCACGGTTCGTTCGGCTGCCTCAAGCGCTCCTTCAATATGCCCCGCGTAATGCGTAGCGGTCTCCGTGGATGACCAGTGGAGTCGGCTGCCCAATTGTGGTTGCTGGTACACGGCGTGGCCGAAGAGTGAGTGGTCAGGCGCGCTCGGAACGTACCCCTTCGCAGATCCAGGATTCGTCCACTGTTCTCGGGACCAATCCTGGATCTGGAGTTTCTGCGGAAATCCAGCACGAGGGCCGAAGATGCGTGCCAGTTGCGCGCACACATCAGTTTCATCCAGCCCGTCGGGCTGGCTCGCACGTGCGAACCCGAAGAACGCGGCTGGCGATCCATCAGGCCCAGAGAGGTCATGCATTTCATGCATGGGGCCCACACGACTCATCGCTGCACCAGCGAGGCCATCGGCGCGCCAGAAGGGCTCGTCGTACATCGCCACGACCTTGATCGTGTCGCCCATCCACACAGGGGTGCGCAGGCACACGGCCAGGAGATTCGTGGGGAGAGCATGAGGCAGCCGCATGGTCATCACTGCAACTGCCGGCGGCACCGCTATCACCACATGCTGGGACTGCCATGAAGCGTCTGCTGTTGTCACGCACAGATTGTCGGAGACCTCGACGACGGGCTGACCCATGAGCACAGTCCCCTCCGGTAGTTGGCCGGACAGAGCATCAGTCAATGAGGCGGCCCCGTGGGCAAAACGGCGCGCTGGCCCATCAATCGGGTTTCCCGGATACCGGTGCACTCTGTCCCGCTCGTCGATCATCGCATCTCCAGCGATGTGCTGAGGGAATGTTGCGATGCCAAAGCGATCGGTCATGGCACGAACTCGTTGCTCACCATCCCAGAACCACGATGCGCCGAGATCCAGTGGATCGGACAGAAGTCGTCCGCCGATACGGGGACGGGCTTCGAGCACGGTGACCGTGCGACCACTTCGGTGCAGGGCCTCAGCGACGGCCAGGCCACTGATGCCTGCGCCAATGACGACGACGTCCGACTGAGGCACGTGTTGCTCACTTCCTGATCACTCATCTCGATGAAACCTGCCTAACCCTCGCGCATCGAGCGGTTAACCCCGCCGTAACACGCAGGGGTCCAGTATTGGCCTATCGGCGATGGGCATGATCAGCATGTCCGCGGGTGGCGGGGCAGGTCGGCGAGAGGGTGGGCGATGGACAAGCAGTCTGAATTCGTGCTCCGAACAATCGAGGAGCGCGATATCCGTTTCGTCCGGCTCTGGTTCACCGATGTGATTGGCACCCTAAAGTCGGTCGCGATCGCGCCGGCGGAACTCGAGGGCGCATTCGCTGAGGGCATCGGCTTTGACGGGTCCGCGATCGAGGGCTTCGCCCGGGTCTACGAGTCCGACATGCTCGCGAAGCCAGACCCGTCGACCTTCTCACTGCTCCCGTGGCGCAATGAGGGCCCCGGCGTTGCGCGGTTGTTCTGCGACATCCTCATGCCCGACGGCTCCCCTTCGTATGCCGATCCCAGGTTTGTCCTCCAGCGGACGCTCACGAAGGCCGCTGACCTCGGCTTCACCTTCTACACCCATCCCGAGGTCGAGTTCTACCTGTTCAAGGAGGCGCCCGTTCCCGGACGCCAGCCGATACCTGCCGATAGTTATGGCTATTTCGACAACACCCCGCACGGTGTCGCCCAGGACTTCAGGCGACAGGCCATCACGATGCTCGAGCAGATGGGCATCTCGGTCGAGTTCTCCCACCACGAGGGGGGCCCGGGCCAGCAGGAGATTGACCTGCGCTATGCCGATGCGCTCACCACCGCCGACAATCTCATGACCTTCAAGCTCGTCATCCAGGAGGTTGCGCTCGAGCAGGGTCTTTTCGCGTCGTTCATGCCCAAGCCATTCCGCGATCATCCTGGCAGTGGCATGCACACACACCTGTCGCTGTTCGAGGGAGATCGCAACGCATTCTTTGAGGCTGGCGCTGAGTACCAGCTCTCGAAGGTCGCCCGGTCCTTCATCGCCGGCCTCATCACTCATGCCCCCGAGATCACGGCTGTCACGAATCAGTGGGTGAACTCCTACAAGCGTCTTGCAGGTGGCGCCGAGGCACCGGCCTGGGTGTGCTGGGGCCACAACAACCGCTCGGCGATGATCCGCGTGCCGATGTACAAGCCGGCGAAGGGCAACAGCACCCGTATCGAGGTGCGCTCCCTGGACAGCGCGACGAATCCGTATCTCGCCTTCGCCGTACTCCTCGCGGCCGGGCTCAAGGGTATCGAGGAGGGGTACGAACTGCCCGCCGGAGCCGAGGACGACGTATGGGCACTCACGCCCGCTGAGCGCCGTGCGATGGGGATGAAGCCGCTCCCATCGAGCCTCAATCAGGCCATCACTGCGATGGAGCGATCCGAACTCGTCGCAGAGACGCTCGGTGAGCATGTCTTCGACTTCTTCCTGCGCAATAAGCAGGCCGAGTGGGAGGAATACAGGCGTCAGGTGACGCAGTGGGAGCTGGACCGCTACCTTCCAATGCTGTGAGCACCCTCGACCCGACCATCCATCCGACCGTCCTCGTCGTCCAGAACGACGCGACCGATCCGCCGCTGCTTGCGGGGGAGTGGCTGAGCGAGGCCGGCCTGCGGCTGTCTGTGCTCAATGCCTGGTCGGGTGACCTCGTGCCTCGGCGAGTCGAGTCAGGGGTTTCCGGGGTCCTTGTTCTCGGAGGCGCCCCGAACGCCCACGATGATCGTGCAGCACCTTGGCTCGCTGACGTCCGGGCGCTGCTCGCCGACGCAGTCTCGAACGACACCCCGGTCCTTGGGCTGTGCCTCGGCGGACAGTTGCTCGCGGCGTCCCTCGGCGGCCGGGTCGAACTTTCGCCGATTACCGAGGTGGGCCTCGTTTATGTAGAGCGGACGGAGGCGGGGCTCACCGACCGTCTCGTTTCGCAGTTGCATGCCCCTGGGGATCGCATCCCCGCGACCCAGTGGCATCAGGACCACATCACCGAGCTCCCCGACGGGGCGGTCGTCCTCCTCACGAATCCGGCCTGCCGAGTGCAGGCATTCCGCGTTGGCGAGCACGCATATGGGCTGCAGATGCATCCGGAGGTCGATGCTGACGCATTCGATGACTGGTCGACGGAGCAGGACGATGCCCTTGAGCGCTCGGGGCGCACCGGTGCCCAGGCTGCCGCTGAGGTGCGAGCCGAGCAGGGAGCCCTCATCGCTGCCTGGCGGCCGATGATCCTGGGCTGGGCCGAGTTGGTCTGGGCTTACGCCACCGACCGGCGTTGACGATGACGAGCGACGCAGCCCTCGCACGACTCGGGTTCATCGAACTTGACCGAGCGCAGCGGATTATTGCCGCTGAATCGTTCGCTGTGTTCATGGCCGATGGTGAGGCCCAACAGCACGTGCTCGAAGGTCTGGGGGCATCGGCAGACCCTGATCAGGCGCTGCTGCTGTTCGGCCGGATCCTCGAGGCCTGCGACCCTCAGGCTCGCCGGCGGATGCTGTCGGCGCTCCTCGCGGACGAGGACCTGCGCGGCCGTCTCTTCGACGTCCTTGGAATGTCGGAGGCGCTTGGCGAATTCCTCGTCCGGCATCCAGGCAACTGGGAAATTCTCGTTGATGCGGAGGCGCTGGCCGTTGCTCCATCGGCGTCCCGCACCCGACGGGAGATGCTTGTTGCGGTTGGAGCCGAGCCCTCGGCGGCCGAGCCGGTCGCATCGGGTGAACTCCCTGCCACGATTGATGCGTTGCGTGTTGCCTATCGCACGCACCTGCTCGGCATTGCTGCGCGCGATATTTCTGGGCTGGCGTCGATGGATGCCGTGGGGACCTGGCTCTCCGACCTCGCTGATGCCGTTCTCGAGGCCGCGCTCGCGATTGCTCGGGCTGGGCTCCCAGCCGGTGCCGTGCCGTGCCGGCTTGCGGTGATCGGTATGGGCAAATGCGGGGGTCGCGAGCTCAACTATGTGAGCGATGTCGACGTCATCTTCGTGGCTGAGACACTTCATGATGACGACGAGGCTGGGGCCCTACGAACCGCGACTCAGCTCGCGAGCGGTCTCATGCGGGCCTGCACGACCGTGACCTCAGAGGGGACGATCTGGGAGGTCGACCCGGCTCTGCGACCGGAGGGTAAGCAGGGGGCGCTCGTTCGGACGATTGAGTCGCATGTCGGCTATTACGAGCGCTGGGCGAAGACCTGGGAGTTCCAGGCGTTGCTCAAGGCCAGGCCATCTGCTGGGGATCTCGAGCTTGGTGGCCGGTATGTCGATGCTGTCGCGCCGTTTGTTTGGGGGGCGGTCGATCATCCGGGATTCGTCGAAGACGTGCAGGCCATGCGCCGTCGGGTCGAGGAGCATGTGCCGGCGCGTCTTGGGGATCGCGAGCTGAAGCTCGGTCCAGGCGGTCTGCGTGATGTGGAGTTCTCCGTCCAACTCCTTCAGCTTGTCCATGGCCGCAGCGACGTCATGCTGCGAAGCCCCACCACCCTTGTCGCCCTCGAAGCTCTCGCCATCTGGGGGTATGTCGGGCGTGATGACGCATCGACCCTCGCTGCGGCGTACCGATTCCTGCGGACCCTCGAGCACCGCATCCAGCTGCATCGCCTGCGCCGGACCCACACGATGCCCGACAACGATCCGGACCTGCGCAGACTTGGTAGGTCGCTCGGGTACCGCTCAGAGCCGATCGCCGAACTTGTCGCTGAGTGGCGTCGGCACGCCCGCGAGGTACGGCGCATCCACGAGAAGTTGTTCTACCGGCCACTGCTTCAGGCCGTCGCCCGGCTCGATGCGGGGGAGGCGCGGCTCACTCCCGAGGCTGCCGAGCAGCGACTCCATGCGCTTGGCTATGCGGATCCGGCGGGTGCGCTGCGGCACCTGCAGTCGCTGACCTCGGGGGTGAGCCGCCGGGCGGCCATTCAGCGGACGCTGCTGCCGGTGCTGCTCGGCTGGTTCGCCGACGCACCCGACCCGGATGCCGGCCTCCTCGGTTTCCGTCGCGTGAGTGATGCACTCGGCTCGACCCACTGGTACCTGCGGCTCCTACGCGACGAGTCTGCAGCGGCGGAGCGGATGGCACAGGTGCTCGCGAGTAGTCGTTACGCAACCGACCTACTCCTGCGAGCACCGGAGTCGGTTGCGATGCTCGCCGATGACACCGAGCTTGCTCCGAGATCACTCGCGATGCTTCTTGTGGAGGCGAATGCAGCCCTGGCTCGTCATGATGATCCAGAGGCGGCGGTTGCTGCAGTCCGGTCGCTGCGGCGCCGTGAGCTGTTCCGCACCGCGGTCGCGGAACTCGTCCATGTATCCGAAGTCGACCAGGCCGGGGTGTCGCTGAGCGATGTCGCGAGCGCGACGATGTCGGCGGCACTCCAGGTAGCGATGAGTGCGGTTGAAGGCTTAACTGGCAGGCCGTTGCCGATGAGCTTGACGATCATCGGTATGGGCAGGTTCGGCGGGCATGAGCTTGGCTTTGGAAGCGACGTCGACGTCATGTTCGTCTACGAGCCGATTGAGGGTGCTGACGAGCAGGCAGCGAATTCAGCGGCGTTCTCGGTTGCGAATGAACTCAGGCGTCTGCTTATGGCGCCATCGCAGGACCCACCCGTCGACGTCGATGCAGACCTACGGCCAGAGGGCAAGCAGGGCCCGCTCGTTCGCTCCCTTGATTCCTACCGTGCCTACTACGAGCGATGGTCTTCTGGGTGGGAGGCCCAGGCCCTCCTTCGAGCGGACGTCGCGGCGGGTGACGAGGAACTTGGTGCGGCCTTCCTCGAACTCATCGGCGGGCTGCGCTACCCGCCCGGTGGGATCAGCGATGACAAGGTGCGCGAGATCAGGCGGCTGAAGGCGCGCATGGAGTCCGAGAGGCTTCCGAGGGGAGCCGACCCCGCACTTCATACGAAGCTCGGTCGGGGCGGGCTCAGCGATGTCGAGTGGGTCGTGCAGGTAATCCAGATGCAGCACGCCCACGCCATCCCGGCTCTGCGAACGACTCGAACCCTCGATGCGCTGGCTGCGACGGAGACAGCTGGGCTCGTCTCGGCCTCGGACGCCGCATCCCTGCGCGCCGCCTGGCGACTGGCCACCGGTGTTCGTGACGCCACGATGCTCGTGCGCGGCAGGGCGTCCGACATGGTCCCGACCGACCTGCGCGATCTCGCGGGCATTGCCCACGTGCTCGGCTACCCGCCGGGGGAGTCGGGGCGATTGCTTGAGGACTACCGTCGAGTGACCCGCAGGGCGCGCCAGGTGGTCGAGCGCCTCTTCTACGGTGAGACCGCGGAAGACTGATGAGCTCCTCCCATCGCGACTTGAGCAGGAAGAACACCGCGATGACGACCCCCAAGGCCCAGCCCCAGATCGAGCCGGCAGCGATGAGCACGCCGATGACGATGAGGAGGACCGCGGCATACATCGGGTGCCGGATGACGGAATAGACGCCGGTCGTGCGAAGGCCAGAGCCGGCGATCGGGACTGGGCTTAGCGTGAAGGCATCGCCGAGTGCGCGTGACGTGGCGAGGCCGAGGAAGCCGCCGCCGAGGGCGACAACCGCGCCGATGGACAGGAGGAGTGGATTGGGCGTGCGCCAGGGGAGGAACAGGAGCACGCCGAGTGCGGTGAACTGACCGGCGTCATCTCCAGTATTGAGGCCCCCTGAGCTTCCACCTCGATGGCTGAGGTCCTGAAGGGAAGTCGACGTTGCCGCATGAGCATCCGCATCGATGCTCAGTGGCCTGACTATGAAGCCTTACGTACGTCCTTCACGTTCGTCGCGAGAAGTGGCTGTACGAGAAGGTGGAGAAGTCGCTGGCGTCGAGCTGTGTCCTGGTTCGACGCCTCCACGGACAGGACCAACCCCTCGACCACCACGCCAATCGCGTCTGCTGCCTCCTGCGAATCGACGCCCTCAGCGCATCTTCCTTCGAGCAAGTTCGCGAGTCGGTCGCACCACCACTGATCGAATACCGAGGCGCGTGCTGTGATCTCCGGTTCGATCCCGACCCGGGAAGCTGCGACGATCGCGGCCCACACCCCGTGGGGATCGGCCTCGATAGACCACTCAAGGAAGGTCATCAGCGGGTCCTCTGCCGTGAGCAGCGTCGCCTCGATCTGCTCCTGCATCTCGGTCAGGGTTTCGGTGACCGCCTCGCGCAGCAACTGGTCGCGATCGGAGAAGTAGTGCGTGATCGCCGACGTCGAGCGGCCGACCTCGCGGGCGACTCTGCGGATCGTCACCGCCGGGACTCCCTCAGCAGCGATCACTCGAATCGTCGCCTCTTTGACCTCGTCGCGCACGCTCATTTGACGATCGTACAACAAGTGTTGTACAACAGATGTTGTGACCCAAGAAGTAACCTCCCGCACGGCCCGATCGATGGCCGACATCAAGCGCGACCTCCACATGGGAGCGTCCATCAGCACCAACTGGGCCCTCACCCGCACCACCTCCCTCCTCGGTGATCCGGGCGGCCTGCTCGAGACCACCGACGACATGGTCGGCTTCGCAGAAAGTCTGCGCACTCGTCCCGTCATTCGAAGCCGGGGTGGCGAGGTCTTCTCGTCGGACTACGAGGTGTGCTCGACCGTCCTGCGTTCCCCGGACGCCTCGGCGGACATTCCCGTGGCGCGCAGCATCCTCGAGTCGCTTCTCATCGGCCCGAGGCCGTCGAGAGACCGCATCGACCCGCTGCTCGATGCCATCATCAGCAAGGACGGTGCAGCACACTCACGAATGCGACGACTGGTGCAGCCGGCCTTCACCCATCGCATCATGCAGGGCTGGCGCGACGCCACGGAGCGAGTTGCCGCGCAACTCGTCGAGGCGCTGCCTCATGATCGGCCCTTTGACCTGGTGCGCGACCTCGCCGCTCCTTTGCCCATGGCGGTTATCTGCGAGATCCTCGGCGTGCCGTATGCGGATCGACATCAGTTCAGCGACTGGGGCGACACCCTCGCCGAGGGCCTGGACCGGCCACGAAGCCTCGCTCAGTCACGCCGTATGGACGTGGCATCGCAGGCGCTCGTCGGATATCTGGGTGACCTGCTCGAGCAACGTCGGGCCAACCCCGCGGGCGACCTCCTCAGTTCCATGGCGACGGCCCAAGTAGATGGCGATCGCCTGGACAACCGCGACATCGTCGGTACCGCGTCCTTCCTTCTGCTTGCCGGCTTCGAGACGACGGTCAACTTGCTCGGCGCGGGAACTGAGGTCCTGCTTCGACACCCGCAGCAGTTCGCGGAGGTGTCGGCCGATCCGCAACTCATCCCCGACCTCGTCGAGGAGGCGCTGCGCTACGTCAGCCCGGTGCAGTTCACCTTCCGCACCGCGCTGGCCCCCATCGAACTGCCCGGGGGCGAAATCCTCCGAGAGCGACAGATGATTATCCTCATGCTCGTCGGCGCCAATCGCGATCCTCATGTCTTCGACGAGCCGAACCGCTTCGACATCCACCGCCACAACGCCCGCAAGCACCTCGCCTTCGGCTTCGGCATTCACCACTGCCTCGGGGCTGCGCTGGCGCGCATGGAGGCGGAGGTCACGTGGCGTCATCTGCTCGCGCGCTTCCCCGATCCGCAGGCGTGGAGCCTCGCTGGCACGCCGGTGCCCAATCCGGGCCGGATCATCCACGGACTTCGCTCCCTGCCCGTGCGGGTGAACACCTGGGTTCCACCGATTCGTGCGCATGCTGGCCGTGCATTCCTCGCTTCGGCAAGCCGGCCAGTTGTTGAGAGAGAGGGTCCGCGATGAACAAGATGAGCGAACTGCCCCGGATCGGGGCTCCTGCGACCAGAGCGCTCAACAACGCTGGCGTCCTCAGCCTCGAGGATCTCACCCATTGGACCGAGGATGAACTGCTCGCCCTCCACGGGGTGGGACCGAAAGCCGTCCGGATGATTCGCGAGCACCTTGACGATCTCGGCATGGCCTTCAAGCCGTGAAGCAAGCACGATGACGCGCCCTCGACTCTCGCGGACCTTCATCTGGCAGCATAGGGAGTCCTCGGTTCAGATGGTGGGTGGGTAATGACGGCGTCTCGCCGGCTGCTCCCCGTCCTGTTCCTCGAGGCAGCGAACCTCACCTCCGGGCTCGGCAACGCTGTCGTCATGCTCGCCTTCCCATGGCTTGTACTCCAGGAGACGGGGTCGGCTGCCGCTGCGGGTGCGGTGGCAGCGATCAGTGCGCTCCCCGCACTGCTCGCGGCGCCGCTCACCGGATGGCTCGTCGATCGCCTTGGCCGTAAGCCGGTCGCAATCGGAGCTGATGTCGTGAGCGCGCTCTCGGTGGCCGCGGTGCCGATCGTTGCTATGACCATCGGGCTTACCTACGGGTCGATACTTACCCTCGCGATCGTCGGGGCGATCTTCGACCCGGCCGGTTACAGCGCGCGCCGCGCCCTCATTCCAGATGCTGCCCAAGCCTCGGGTGTCGATACCGATCGACTGAATGGCATTCACGAAGGCGTATTCCTCGTCGGGTGGACGGCAGGGCCCCTCGCCGCGGCCGCACTCATCGCCAGCGTCGGCGCCGCATCCGCCTTCTGGCTGCCCTGTGCTCTGTTCCTCCTCGCGGCAATCGCAGTAGCCGCGATGCGGGTTGGAGATGCCGGGCAGCGCGCACGCGTCGAAGCGCAGGCTGCAGGTCTGAATGACGGTGGTCTGAGCGGCCTCGTTCGCGGCTTCACCGCCCTTTGGAAAGATCGCGCACTCCGGGTGCTTGCCATCGCGGTCCTCATCATCGCCGCTGTTTATATGCCGACCGAGGCAGTCATTCTCCCCGCCTACTACAACTCCCTGCGAGAACCCGTCTCGCTCGGGATCGTCATCGCGGCGATCTCCGGCGGCTCAATGATCGGGGCTTTCTCCTACGGTTGGATCCTTGCGCGCGTTCGCCCGTCGATGCTCGTCCGCATCATCCTCATCGGCACGACACTGAGCGTCCTGCCCATGACCCTCCTGCCCCCGCTGCCGGTCCTCGCTGCCTTCGGATTCATTCTCGGCCTCGTGTGGGGACCGTTCAATCCACTCTTCAGCACCCTCGTTCAGCGTCGCATCCGCCCTGAAGAGCAGGGTCGCGTCTACGGGGTTCAGTTGGCATGCTTCTACGCAGCTCCGCCACTCGGTATGGTCGTCGCTGGCATCAGCGTCGATGCGTTCGGCGTGTCGATGACGTACCTTGTGCTGGGCTTGCTGTTGGCGGCGTGTTCGCTCCCGATCGTCTTCCTGCGCAGCATCAGTGACCTCGACGCCTCCGGCAAGTGATAGACAAGTGTCAGCCGGGGTGCTGAGCAGCATTGAGAGGCAACTTGGCTTCCTCGAGAAAGGATGGCTTCGTTGAACACCTATCGTGCAGTGGCCACGAGAGAGGGCCGATGGTGGGCTGTTGACGTCGAGGGCGTCGGCCACACGCAAGGCAGGGATCTGATCGAGGCGCGCAGGATGGCCGCGGACCTCGTGACGCTTGAACAACTCCTCGGTGGGGATGACGAAATGGCTCTTCGCGCACCGATGCAGACAACGTCCTTGCCATCGCATGAGAGAGCCCCCGAAGACTGAGTCTTCGGGGACTCTCCTGTTCCCCTGACGCGCGAGGCGAATCGACGCGGAGGGAGACGGTGTCGACTAGATGTCGTAGTAGAGCTCGAACTCGTGCGGGTGCGGGCGCAGGCGAATCGGATCGACCTCGTAGGTGCGCTTGTAGCTGATCCACGTCTCGATGAGATCGGCCGGGAAGACCCCGCCTGCCTGTAGGTAGTCGTTGTCGGCCTCGAGGGCAGTGAGCACCGCATCGAGTGAGCCCGGAACCTGCGGGATGCTCGCGAGCTCGTCCGGCGGCAGCTCGTAGAGATCCTTGTCGACCGGGGCCATCGGCTCGATCTTGTTCTTGATGCCGTCGAGCCCTGCCATGAGCTGGGCCGAGAAGGCGAGGTACGGGTTGCTCGACGGGTCGGGCACGCGGAACTCGATCCGCTTGGCCTTCGGCGAGTTTCCGGTGACCGGGATGCGGATGCAGGCCGAGCGGTTGCGGGCCGAGTAGACGAGGTTGACCGGGGCTTCGTAGCCCGGCACCAGGCGGTGGTAGCTGTTGACGGTCGGG
>CAMDKQ010000059.1 GCA_945901095.1 Bifidobacterium breve | reverse complement strand
GGTCGAGGGTCGCTACGCACACGTGAACTTCATCCTCAACGCTGCGCCCCTATCCATTCGCGTCACCGAGGTCACCCCGCCCTTCCCGGCCAAACTGTTCGATCAAGTGTGCCGACTCCTCGACGTTGCTGAGGAACTCGTGCCGATGGTGGCGAGCCTTGACGCGGTGACCTTCGATGAGCTTGCCAAGCAGGCGCCGAGCGGGGAATATCTCCTGCCGTGCCGGGGGTCGGATGTCGGCATCGAGGGCGCTGAAGTTGCCTACCTTGATGAGCGGCCAACGCGCTCGGACTGGACCCTGCTCGGGTGCGACCGCTCGCTGGAGATCCACGAGTGGTTCTACGGGGACCGACCGCCGAACGTGTCAATGTGTCCACGCAAACGCCCGGATGACCTCAGCGGTCCCTCGCTCGTGAAGTGCTGCCTCATCGAGGCATCGATCGACGTCGAAGGGGGCCGGGTCGTCGTGCCCTGGGGTGCCTCCCTGGATCAGGTCAGGGAGGGCTTGAGGGCGCTGGCACGGTATTGGGAGCCAACGTGGGCACCCGTCTGACGGACTCGCTCATCTACCGTCACTCTTGGACGACCCCGGCCCTGGACGCAATCTTTGAGGAAGCCAATCGCATCCAGTCATGGCTCGACATCCTCGTTGCCCTCGCCAGAGCGCAAGAGGAGTCCGGCATCGTGCCGCCGGGCGTTTGCGAATCAATGCGTGACGCTGCCAGGGCCGAGGATCTCGACCTGGAATCCATCGCAGAGGAGACTCGTCGGACATCGCACTCAACCCTCGGACTCATCCACGGACTGCAACGGTTGGTGCCGGAGGAGTTCCGCGAGTTCGTGTACTTCGGGGCCACCGTGCAGGATCTCACGGACACTTGGTTCGGCATCGCGATGCGCGATACCGGTGCGATTGTTCGGGCCGACCTCGTCAGGGTCGAGCAGGCATCAATCAGGCTCGCGCGCACTCACCGCGACACCCCAATGCCTGGCCGCACGCACGGGCAGCCGGGAACGCCGATCACCTTCGGATTCAAGGCGGCCACCTGGGCGGATGAGGTGGCTCGCAGCATCGAACGACTCGATGAGTCCGGCAGGCGCTGGGCGGTTGGTCAACTCGCCGGCTCCACCGGCGGCCTCGCATTCTTCGGGGAGCATGGCGCGCGCGTCCGTGCTCGCTTCTGTGAGTTGCTTGGCCTCGGGGATCCCGGAATGTCGTGGACGTCGACGAGGGATCGCGTTGCCGAATTCGGAACCGTGATGGCGATGGCGTCGTCGACGCTCGCACGGATCGGCAATGAGATTTACGAACTCCAGCGCCCCGAGATCGGCGAACTCGGCGAACCGCGCAACGTGGCGGCCGTTGGCAGCATCACGATGCCACACAAGCGCAATCCTGAGTTCAGCGAGCACCTCGACACCCTCGCCCGGATCGCTCGCGCCGCGTCCGGCGTGCTCATCGAGGGGATGGTCGCCAGCCATGAGCGTGACGGGAGGGCCTGGAAGGCCGAATGGGTGATGCTTCCCGAGGTCGCGCTCACTGCGGGGACTGCAGCCGCCCTTGCCGCCACCCTCGTCGAGGGCCTCGAGGTCAACGCTGCCCGCATGCTGGCCAACGTGCGCGCGTCGGGCACGTCAGGCACCGAGGCAGTGCTCGTCGCTCTCTCCTCTCGTATCGGTAAGCACCGCGCTCAGGCGCTTCTCCAGGAGACACTCGGGAGCCTTCGCGGAGACGAGAATGCCGGCGCGGTAGCAGCCCTCATCGCAGCAGCGACCGGTGACGAGCAGGACGTGATCCTGAGCTGGATGGAGGCACCGGTGACAACAGGAGCGCTCATCGACGTCTGCCTCGCCCGACTCGAGGATCGCGATCGATGAACCCGACCCAGCAACACCCCCGCGCCCTGCTCGGGGCTGGTCCGACGCCCCTGCACCGAGCGAAGGGGCTTCGAGAGGATGCCTCGCTCCTCCTCAAGCGCGACGATTTGACCGGGTTTGGCCTCGCGGGCAACAAGGCCAGGCCTCTGGAGTTCCTCATGGCGGATGCACTCGCGCGGGGGTGCGACGTGGTCGTCACTGGTGGTGCGCCGGCGTCTAACTTTGTGGGCGCCTGCGCCCACGCGGCCTTCGTCACGGGCCTCGCGTGCGAGGTTCTCGTCGCCAGCGGACCGGCGACGTCCGTGCCGCTTCAACTTGCCCGGGCCTGCGATGCCCTTGTCCGTCACACCGAGTGCGATCGCAGTCTCATCGATGAAGCAGTCGACAAGCGGGCCGGTGAACTTCAGGCGCAGGGCCATCGCCCGTATGCCGTTCCGCGTGGGGGTGCGACCGCTGTGGGAGCCTTGGGATTTGCTGACGCCGCTTTCGAAGTCCGCGCGCAACTCGATGATCTCGGAATTGATCCGAATCGAGCGACCATCGTCCTTCCTGTTGGCTCCGGTGCGTCGCTAGCAGGGTTCATGGCAGGGACGGCAGCGATGGAGCTCAACTGGCGTGTGGTGGGGGTGTCGGTGAGCCGACCAGCAGACCAAATGGCAGCGCAGGTCATGATCCTCTCCGCCGCATGCTCGGCGCTCATGGGAACGAGTCCAGCGCCATCGGGCACCTTCGCACTCGTCGATCGCGCTGAAAACGACAATGCGCAGGACGGCCATGGCGGAGGAGCGCCCTTGATGCGAGCATCCGAAGGCATCCTCCTCGATCCGCACTACGGGGTCCCGGCATTTGACGTCGCCATGGAACTGCCCGCCACGGATCGTGAGCCAGTCGTGCTGTGGCAAACCGGAGGGTTACCGGCGGCTATCGAGTTCCTCGGTGTCAGCCATTCGATTGTGATGGGTCGGTCTTGACCAGGGAACTCGATGATCTGGCGGCGGCAGGGTACGCGTGGGAGATCGCCGATGCGCCGGTTCTTCACGATGCCCTCAATCTCGCCGACCTCGAGCATGCACTTGAGTTGAAGGCGGTCGGGGCCCTCACCGACGCCGATGGGGTCACCCTGATTCGCGGACTCCTCCTGTTGCACAGCATCCCTTACGAGGACGTCGGATACGACCCGGCGCACGGGGAACTGGTGACCTCGCGGGAGGTATACCTCGCGGAAAAGATCGGCGAGGTGGCCGGATACCTGCGGGCGGGCCGAACCCGTCGCGAGGCGGTTCGTACCGCCTTTCGGATCGTGGTGCGCCGCCAAGTGCTTGATCTCATCGTTGATGCCTGCGAACTCGCGACCATCCTGTGCGACCGCAGTGAAGAGCATGCGCGAACCCTCATGCCCGACTACACCTACCTGCAGCCCGCGCAGGCATCGACCTTCGGCCACTACCTGCTGTCATTCGCTGACCCGGTGTTGCGCGACGCCCAACGGCTCATGACGGAGTACGCGAACGTCAATCAGAGCCTTGCCGGATCAGGGGCGGCAAACGGATCCCCGTTGATCAAGGACAGGGAGGGCGTCGCAGAGGCCCTCGGCTTCAATGCTGCGGCGGAGCACATCCGTGATGCGATGTGGCAGACCGATCCCTTTTTGCACGTGCTCTTTCACGCGACGTCACTGGTGCTCGCCGAGGATCGACTTGCAGAGGACCTCGAGATTTTCGCCAGCCGTGAGTTCGACTTCGTCGCTCTGGCCGACAACGTCGTCCGCCCGAGCGTGCTCATGCCGCAGAAGCGCAACCCCTATGCCCTTACCGTCGTGCGGGGCTCCGCGGGGATCATGATCGGGCGGCTCACCGGCCAACTCGCCCTCGCCAAATCCCCGTCGGCGCGCAGCGACACGTTCATCTACGCCTACGGCGAGGTGCCGCGTGCCCTCGATCTTGCCGGTCGCGTCACACGACTGCTGGGGAGCGTGATTGCCGGGCTCTCGGTGAATGAGACCAAGATGTCGGAGGCCCTCAATGGAGGTCGTACCGAGGCAGCGGATCTCGCAACCGTCGTGATGCAGCGATGCGGACTTGACTACCACCGTGCGCATGACTTGGTCGCGCAGGCAATCGCGCGCACCCCGGACGGAGCCAGCGTCGCCGACACTCTCGCCGAGTCATTGATCGACATCGGGATCGATCCAATGTTGATCACCGACTCGGATATGGCAGTGGTCCTGGATCCTTCAGCGCTCGTCGAGAGCCGCAATTCACTCGGCGGAAGCGCCTATGCCTCGATCATGTCGATGTCCGCGAGGCGCCGCACGATCGCGGACCAGATTCGTGGGCGGGCGCTGGCCGAACGAGCGCGCATCGAGGAGCGCGAGTCATCGGTCGTCGAACGTGCACGTGCAGCGTCCATGTCGTGAAACATCAATCGCCTGAACAAGGAGTCCAGAAATGTCAGTAGCCCAGCGTGAATTGCCGACCGAAGCAAACATCATCAACCTCGGGCTCCCGCTGTTCGCCGAGGCCGTTCGGGAGCAGGGGGCAACGGTGACCCATGTCGACTGGGGCATCCCATCGGGAAGTGAGGCTGAGGTAGTCGCAGCACTCACGCGTGCCTACGGCGTCCGCTCGGTCGCATTCGATGTCGCGAACGCCGAGGTGATCGCAAGGTTGGACAAGGCGTCACCCGTGCTCACCGCGGTTGCGCCCGCCGGAGAGGTCATTCCCCGGCTTGGTGATCGCATGCTCCTACATGCGGGACCACCGATCGAGTACGGGTCGGTGTGCGATCCTCTGCGGCGCTCGATGCGCGCTGCGGTCGTCGCCGAGGGGTGGGCTACGGATGTCGAGGGTGCTGAATCCCTCCTCGCATCCGGCGAGGTTCTGCTCGGGGCTGCGAACGACCATGACACGGTGGTACCGATGGCAACTGCCCTCGGTCCGACAACGCCGGTCTGGGTTGCTGATAATCGCGAGGCGGGCACGCGCGGGTTCGCTCCGGTGAACCAGGGTCCGGGGGAGGTGCCGTGGTTTGGGCGGGAGACCCCGGCCGCGGTGAACCGGCTCATCTTCCTGCGCGACATTGCCCAGCCTCGCTTGGCGAGGATCCTCGAGGGCCTCGCTGAGTCGAAGGGACCGCTCGACATCATGTCGATGGCCGCTCAAGGCGTTCAGATGGGCGATGACGTCCATATGCGTACGCAGGCGACGACGAACCTCCTCGTCAGGGAGATGCTGCCGCTCATCGCCGCACTTGGCGATGACGCTGGTTCATTGGAGTTCGCGGATTACCTCTCGAAGAACCACCTGTTCTATCTCACGATTGCCATGGCGGCTGCGAAGTCGCTCACCCTCTCCGCCCAACAGGTGCCAGGATCCACAGTGGTGACGACGATGGCGCGCAATGGCACCACCTTCGGTGTGAAGATCGGATCCTCGCAGGTGTGGCACATTACCGATGCACCTCCGGTTGCTGATGCCCTGTACTACGCGGGATTCAGTGACCGGGATGCTGCGCTCGACATCGGCGACAGTGCGGTGCTTGAACTCGTGGGCCTCGGTGGTGCGGCCGCGGCCGGCTCCCCGGCGGTGGCGGCGTTCCTTGGGGGGTCGATGGCTGATGCAGCGCGGGCCACGGATGAGATGACCCAAGTGTGTCTTGCGGACAGCACCAGGTTCAAAATCCCTGTGCAAGGGTTCCGCGGGACGCCACTTGCAGTCGACGTCCGTAAGGTGGTCGAGACTGGCATCCGGCCCAAGGTGACCACGGGAATCCTCCACCGCTCGTCCGGCGGAGGACAGATCGGCGCGGGCGTGGCTACGGCCCCCATCGAAGGGTTCCGTGCGGGGCTCTTCGCCCTTGATGATGACGGCGCCGGGGTGTGAGGAGACCGCCCGATATCGGACGTGCGGTCAAGGAAGCAGTTGCGAAGGACGGGCAGGGCGAGGTCATCGCGGTGTTCTCGCGAGCGAGTTACGTCGCCGTAGACGCCACCATCGTTGCCCTGCTGTCGACCTCCGAGGCAAGTGGTCCGCTGCACGCCCGGATCCAGGACCCACCGAAGGTTCGGCTCGGTGATCGGGCTGTCGTCCTCGGTGGTCGCCTCTACATCGGGGGTAGGCTGGTGGATCTGCCGACTTTCTGCTGGGAGCCCAAACCGCTGCCGAGTGGCGCACCGATAGCCAGGATGCTCGAGAATATCCTTAAGCACGAACCTGTTCTCGATCTCGGATCGAGTGCCGACAGCTCGCTCGCGACGTCACTTGAACGTGCCTTGGATCGGGGAGGGATCGGTGAGGCATGTCGTTGGGTTGTTGGACGCGGCGCCGGCCTGACCCCGTCCGGAGATGATGTGGCTGCAGGCCTCTTGCTGGCCGAGGCGCTCCTTGGCCTGGGCGATGAGGCGACGCGACTCGCGATCGTGGCTGATGCTCCAACCCACGCGATCTCCCGTGCCTTCCTCGCCTGGTCTGCCCGCGGCCAGTCCATCGAGCCGCTGCATCAGCTCCTTTCAGCGTGTGTCCTGCAGGACCAACAGGCCGCCCGCAGTGCGCGAACTGATCTTGCGGCGATCGGGCATACGTCAGGCCTGGACCTCGCCTACGGGGCGCTCATCGGGTTGAGGCACGCCGCTGATTTGGCGGCCGCCGCACGTCCTGCGCGCCTGATGACGAGCAGGGCGCTGGCCCAGATCACCGCGTAGATCGACACGATGATGTAGCCGAACGTCTCGAAATGCGCACTAAGCGAAGCAACCGGGGCCAGAACTTCAAATCCGGCCTCACGTACGAGAACCTCGGAGAGGTACACGACTCCGATGATGGTGGCGATGGCCGCGGTGACGGCGGTCATGACGAGGTTGAGACCGATGCGCTGCTGCGTCGCGTCGGTGGTGGATGAGTACACGTGGACCATGGCGATCGAGTCGATGGTGTCGAAGAGGCTCATGCCGGCGGCGAAGAGCAGCGGTAGGGCGATGAGCGCTCCGAATGGCAGTGACCCGCTCGAGGCACCCTCCGCCGAGAGGCTGAGGAGGGCCACCTCGGAGGCCGTCTCGAGCCCGAGGCCGAATAGGAAGCCGATGGGCAGCATCTGCCAGCTGGACCGCAGGTTTCGGTTGAGTCGCGCGCCGAGGAGGCGAGACATCGGGCCGCCCTGTCGCATTTGATCCTTCGCGTCGGCGTCGGTCAATGTGCCATCGCGAAGGCCCCTGTTCGTCCGCAAGAGCTGGCCAAGGACTCGGAAGTTGAACCACGCGACGATGAGGAGGAAGGCGGCGGCTGCAAAGGTTCCGATGCGACCGCCGATGTCTTGGAAGAGCTCCATGCCCTGACCGCTCAGGGCCCCTGCCGTGAGCCCCACGATGATGCACAAAATAAGCACCACAGCTGAATGCCCGAGGGCGAAGAAGAAGCCCAGCGCGAACGGCCGCCGGCCGTTGTTCACCATGAGTCGAGCGCTGTCGTCTATGGCGGCGATGTGGTCGGCATCGAAGGCGTGACGGATTCCGAGCACATAGGCGATGACGCCGATGCCCACATAGGCAGACCCCGAGGGCAAGGTGCGCGCGTATCCGAGGTACAGCGCCCAGCCGGCCACATTGAGAAGAAGGACGGCCCCCGCTATCAGGATGAGCGTTCTCTTGGAGCGACCGGGCATGCGGTGAAGGTTACCCGCGCGTGGATCTGCTGTCATGTACCTTGGTGAATGTTCATCGTAGGTTGATGAACGTGGCCACTGATAACGGAACGGTATCTGGAGGGAGGCCCGATGGCGGAGGACCGGTTGGTCACTGCTCGATGGGCGGGGGGCTATCAGGTTGACGTTCAGGCAGGAGTATTCGACCTGCGCGTCGATGAACCGGAGCGAGTTGGCGGCACGAATACTGGACCGCAGCCGACTGACCTGCTCCTCAGTGCGGTCGCATCGTGCTTCGTGCTGTCATTGGCGTACGCCGCAGCTAAGCGCGACATCGTGGTCGAGAGCATCGGGGTGAATGTCACCGGTACCTATGAGGGTCCGCGCTTCTCGGCGATCCGCATAGATGTCGATATTGTCGCCGCGGGTGATGTCTCCACCACGCTCATCGCTGCGGCGGAGCGGGTCTGCTACGTCACAAACACCCTCAAGCGCCCGCCGGAGATCACCGTGGTGAACCAGGGAGCCAGCTAGCCGTTGCGGAGGGCGTTAACGAGACGCACCCGCTACCCGTCAAAATTTATTCGTCGCAGGCGACCTGGAACAGATGTGCACTCTCAGGTTCGTAGAGCAGTGCACTCGTTCGAACCCCGTTCCCGGATATGCGTCGCCGCGTTTTGACCTCGTTGTACTGTCTCGCATGGGCCGTGTATCGATTGCCGGTCGTCGGTTGAGGTCATGTTCCAATTTCGTTGAATCTGAAGGAGCAGCAGATGAGCAACATCACGGTGCCATGGCGACCCACAGTTATCTTCGCAGGCCTGCCGCTCTTCATCGGAGCAGTAAATGAGTACGGGGTGGCGCAGTCGCTTCCGGCAATCGGCCGCGAGTTCTCTGTCCAGGTGTCTGACCTGCGATGGATGTCGCTCGCCTTCTTCGTGGCTGACGCAGCCATCTTGATTGGCGGTGCGCGTCTGGGCTCCGTCCTAGGACGACGACGGGTGTTCATGACCGGCTTGCTTCTCTTCGCGCTCAGCTGCATCGGTTCGGCCGTATCGATCAACTATCCGATGCTCCTGACGACGCGTGTGCTCGCAGGGGTGGGCGCGGCGCTCTTCTTCTCGGGCATCCTCGCGATCATCACGCAGGCTGTTCCAAAGGAGTTGCTCGGACGAGCGTTCGGCCTCTGGGCGCTGGTGGGGGCGGGGGCGCTCATGATCAGCCCCTTGGTGGGCGGGGTATTCACCGAACTGGGTTCCTGGCGATGGATCTTCGTCGTGAACGCACTCATCGCGGTTGCTGCATTGGCCTTAACCCCGCGATTCTTCGCGGCGGACGGTGCAATCGAGGGGGGCAGGTTCGGCGATGTGCGAGGGTTCCTTGCCATTGGGGTTGGCATTATTGCGCTGACGATTGGCCTTGCCGAAGGCTCAACCCTGGGCTGGACCTCGCCGGCCGTTTTGCTCCTCATCTTGGTAGGCGTGGTGGCCGTCATCGTTGCGTACTTTTTCGAGCGCCGGGGCGACTCGCCACTCGTGCCAGCGGCACTTTTCCGCGATCGCGGGTATCTAACAGGCACCGCAGTCATCACGATCAGCTATGCATCCGCGGGCGCAACGGTGTTCGCGATTCCGATCGTCTTGTCCATGGCGGACAGTCTGAACCCCATTGCTATCGGAGCGATCATGCTCTCCTACGGGTTCTGGTGGCTTGTCCTTCCGCCTTTCACCGGCCGCCTAGCCGACCGGGTTTCCCCGACGGTGATGCTCACCGCAGGCTTTGCATTTGGGCTCGCCGGTTGCCTGCTCGCAACAGTGGTGCCGAGCCTGCAGGGGATTCTCGGCGCATGTTGCTCGCTCGCGCTGCTCGGCATCGGCATGGCGTTCGTCATTCCGGCGGCGAACCGTATGACGATGCTCAACATCGGCTCCTCCCTTCGAGGTGAGGCATCGGGAGTGAACATGACTTCGCGGCTCCTCGGTGACCTAGTTGGCATCGCCATCGTGGGCACTCTGATTGCCTCCAATCTGGGGCAGCGATTCCCGGATCTCGGGGAGGCAAGTGATGTCGGGAGCCTCGCCATGGGCCTTCAGGCCATCTGGATCCCTGTCGGTGTTTTCATGGCTATCGGCCTCGTCGTTTCGGCGCTGGGGAGCAGGGGAATTCGCTCCCTGGCCTCGTAGATCGTCGACGCCGGCTTTAGGTCGTCGGAGGATCGCAGAAAATCCTCGTGCCGAGCCAAGTACCCCGCGCAGGCTCCGCCGAACGTGCGCCGTGCCGCGCGTGCGTGCGCGTAACTGTCGTGAAATCTGGCTGGACGTGGGATTTCACGACGGTTGCGCGCATACTGGCCCCTGAGCGTCGCCGCGTCTGCGCTGCGCTGCGCCGCGCCTGTGCTGCGCCGTGCGGCGCGTGCGCGTAACTGTCGTGAAACCTGGCTGGACGTGGGATTTCACGACAGTTGCGCGCATGCTGGCACCTGAGCGTCGCCGTGCGCGCATACTCGGAGCGGTACTTGACGCTCGGATATGACCCCTCGCGTCCACCTTGTAAGTGGCTGTCTCTGCTGGTCTGTTGACTCGAAACGAAGCCAATAATTCCAATGCTAGTGGGCGCTTTCACCTTTTCGGGTGCGTGTCACGCTACATTTTGGCGACATGGTTCAGTTAGCCGTTGCGGAGGGCGACCCACAGCAATTCGGCATCCTTCTTGCTCTGGTTTCGCCAGTGATGCGGGACATCGCCATTGAAGTGAAGCGAATCGCCAGGTCCCATGGTGAACTCTTGCTTACCGACCGTGAACTGCACCCTGCCGCTCAGCACGAAGACCAATTCCTCACCCGGGTGCTTGAGTAACTTCGATCCACTGTCCGCACCGGGCGCCATGGTCGCTACAGCCGCAGCGGCTTGGAACTGGCGATATGACCCGCTGATTCCGGTGAGGGCCAGCCCCTCGTGCGGTGTGTAGACGGCGCGTCCGGTGCCCCCTTTCGTGAAGTGGACGGACTCCGGATGCGGGCCCTCTTCGGCGACGAAGTACCCGACAGGCACTCCAAGAGCGCCTGCGATCTTGAGTAGCGTCGTGACCGTCGGCACCATGCCGCTGCGCTCAATCTTGTGAATGGCTGCTGCCGAAACATCGCTGCTCAGCGCCAATTGCTGAAGTGAGAGTCCCTGCGCTTTGCGAAGCGCCGCGACCTTTGGCCCGATCATGTTCACGATTTCTTCGCGCTGAACAGTCGACTGAGGTTGGGGAGCTGGCTTTGCCAGGGACTTTTGCCGCGCCCGAGACACTGATTTGGGAGCGACTGGTGACGGCTGTTCCTTGACTTTTGCGACGGTCCGTGTCATCAATACGCCTCCCATTTCTTGACGCATATCGTAACCCAGCACCGATGGATAGGGCATCCTGAGCAGTGGCCGGGCGCCCGCATCACCGAACTTCGAGCGGTTATGGATTCCGCGAAAGTGATTGACAGCCCCGTCCATATGTAGGATGGTGAACGTCTAGCAGCCTATTGTGTATGGCTTGAATCCTTTTCTCAGACTGGAGCGACCTGTGGGTCAGCGCATTGTTGTAATCGGTGGCGGCGGTGGTGGCCTCGGTGCCGCCGGAGGCGCGAAGGCCGTGGATCCGGGTGCGGAGGTCATTGTCTTCACCGAATACGAGGATGTTGCCTACAGCCCCTGCGGGATTCCCTTCGTCCATGGCAAGGAGATTCCGAGTTTCGAGGCATTGTTCCTCGCTGATAAGCAGTCCTATGTTGATGCAGGCATCGAGATTCGTTACAACACGACCGTTACCTCGATCGACACCGCGAAGAAGACCGTTCAGGTACTCGACGGGGACCCCGTGGCGTACGACTCGCTCGTCATCGCGACCGGTTTCGGCTACGCGAATCCCGGGGTGCCGGGCGGTGACCTCGATGGCCTGTACTACGTCAAGAACATTCGTGAGGCCATGGAGTGGGATAAGCGACTCGATACCGTGAAGAAGGCCGTCGTGGTCGAGGCCGGACCCCTCGGAGTCGAGATGATCACAGCACTCGCCCATCGGGGTATCGAGACGCATGTGATCGATCCGAACCCCTGGGCCCTCGGTGAGGTGGCCGACCCTGACATCGTCGAGCTCGTTCACGAGTCTTGGACTGAGCTCGGGGTTCAGATGCATTGGAACACCACGCTCGAGGCCTTCCTCGGTGACGACAAGGGCTCGGTACGCGGGGTTATGACGTCCGGTGGCGAAATCGAATGTGACCTCGTCGTCGTCGCCACCCACAAGGTGCCAAACAACGCCCTGGCAGCAGCGGCAGGACTGAAGACTGGCAGCACCGGGGGCGTCATCATCGATGGTGGCATGAAGACCTCGGCGCCATCAGTGTGGGCCTGCGGAGATGTATGCGAGGTGCCCCATGGCCTCGGCGGATTGCCGTTGCAGGGACTCACCGGAAGCCATGCGTATGCGCAGGGCAAGGTCGCGGGAGCCAATGCGGCGGGTGGGTCACGAACTTACAACCCCGTCTATGTCCCCTGGGGCATGGTCGCCGGCAAGTGGATGGTCGGTGGCGTGGCGTTCGGTGAGGTCACGGCTGATGCCCTCGGCATGCCGCACGTCATCGGGATCGCCGACGGCATCTCCCGGGCCCGCTACTACCCGGGCGTGAAGAAGGTGCGGGTGAAGCTCATTGCCGAACCCGGCACCCTGCGTCTCATCGGGGCCCAAATGGTGGGCGGCGAAGGCATCAAGGAGCGAGCCGACTTCCTCGGGGTCGCCGTCAAGACCGGCCTGACGCTCTACGACCTCGCGACGATGGAGAACGTCTACTCGCCTCCGATCGGTGCGTTGAACGAGCCGATCGCTGTCGCGGCCCAAAAGGGCATTGCGGCATCGAAGGCCACGTGACATGCAGTCTCCATCAGCCTGGCTTCGGGTTAACGCGCAGCATTACCTGCTCCGAGACTCGCAGGCTCGCGTTGCACGCAGGCGCGGGTATGCACCGCCGAACACCGCGGGTTCGTTCTTCTGGACGAAGGTGTTCATCCCGATCTACCGGGTGATGCCATGGGGTCTGCGCAGGCGGATCATGGTGGCAATTCCCGGGAGCCACACGAAGCAGTGGGCAAAGCAAGGACTGCCGGAGGGTCCGGCGGTCTAGGTGGGTGTTACCAAAAGGAAAGAGGAGGACAAATGCCAAAGACCGTGCACAGAACTCTCCCGGCAGACGGCGAGTCGCTGTTCAATACCGAAGAGAAGCTCTTCCCAGACATCAAGGCCAAGCCAGGACAGAAGGCATTCGTCTTCATTCACACGGTGCCCTACGAGGGCTCGGTCCTGCTTGTCAACCTGTTGACCTCAACGCGCCTCGTGCGCAAGGGGTTCGACGTGAACATCGTCCTGTACGGCCCCGCGGTGCTTGCTGCCTCGGGCACGCGCGGTTACCCGGGTGTCGGCCAGGCGGCCTTCCCCGGTCACCTCGCGATCAATGAGCAGTTGAAGACCCTCATGAAGGAAGGTGCGACGATCTACGCGTGCCGGTTCGCCATGGGTGCCCTCTACGGCTTCGGCGAGGACGATCTCATTCCGGGCGTCGTTCCGTTCAACCCGCTTGACGTTCTTGACTCTGCGCTCACGGCGTGGACCGAGGGCGCGTTCCAGATGAACACCTGGACCGTCTAGTTTCCGTGACGCTGGTCGGGGACTCAATCGTCCTCGACCAGCGACTGGAAGCCCGGTTCGCACTCGAGCGCTCGCACTGACCTGGAGGTAGACATGACTGGCATTCAAGTGGCAAGCGGTGTGGCTGATCTCGGCGGAGCCGAGGGTTGGGGCGTTGCACCTGTGCTCGATCCGGCCGAGCCGGTATTCAAGGAGGAATGGGAGGGCCGTGCGTTCGCGCTTTCGCTCCTATCAATGAGAATTTCTGGAACGAATCTGGACGCGTTCCGCCATGCAATGAACCGGCTTGATTCGGAGCACTACTTTGACGACGGTTACTACGGACGCTGGCTGTACGGCGCGGAGAACCTCCTCATGGATAGCGACATCATCGCCCCGGGCGCGGTGGATGCGAGAGCGGCGAACATGACCGGCGGCCAGGTGGATGAGCCCGCTGCGCCTGAGCCCCACAAGCCCGATTATGCGCCCACCGCGGGCGGTTCCATCCGGGCGATCGAAGCCCCTCAGCGCTTCCGTGTTGGCCAGCAAGTGCGTGCCAAGGTTATGCAGGCGCCGGGCCACACGAGGTTGCAGAAATACACACAGGGGCATGTGGGCGTGGTGGCGATCGTCGAGCCTGCTCAGGTTCTGCCCGATACTCATGCGCACTTCATCGCCGAGAATGCCCAGTGGGTCTACACCGTCAGCTTTGACTCCACGGAGTTGTTTGGCCCAGCGGCGGAGCGGTTTACTCTCAACACTGATCTGTACGAGGACTACATGGAGGAAGCATCATGAGCACCGACGTCAGCGCCGATCGCATCCCGATCAAGCTTCGGGCGGAGGCCCTCGAGCAACTGCTCGTTGAGCGGGGCCTCGTCGATCCAAATGTCATGGACTCCTTCATCAAGACCTACGAGAAGGACGTCGGCCCACTGAACGGTGCGAAGGTCGTCGCGAAAGCCTGGACGGACCCTGAGTTCAAGGCGCGCCTCCTTGAGAACGGAACGACGGCTGTCGCGGAGCTCGGCTTCAAGGGGCCGCAGGGGGAGCACATCGTTGTCGTCGAAAACACCGACACCGTCCACAACGTCGTGGTGTGCACCCTGTGCTCCTGCTACCCATGGCCGCTCCTCGGCCTGCCCCCGACCTGGTACAAGGACCCTGCGTATCGTGCGAGGGTCGTGAAGGAGCCGCGCACGGTGTTGGCCGAGATGGGCTTGACTCTTCCGGAGAGCACCGAGATCACGGTGTGGGACAGCAGCTCCGAGGTGCGGTTCTTCGTTCTTCCGCAGCGTCCTGCCGCATCCGAGGGGATGTCCGAGGAAGACCTCGTGGCAATCGTCTCGCGCGACTCAATGGTCGGCGTAGCAGCTGTGGGCGCGTGATGTCCGCCGTCATCGAACTCGATGTAGAGGGGCCAGCAGCCCCGCCGCGGGCGAACGGCGAACTCGTCTTCGCGGAGCCGTGGGAGAGCCGTGCGTTCGGGCTGGCGATGAGCCTCAACGAATCTGGGGTCTTCACGTGGGACGAGTTCCGCGAGGAGCTCATCGCGGCCATCTCCTCGTGGGAGCAGTCTGCTCAGCCTGGTGATTGCTATAGCTACTACCAGTGCTGGCTCACGGCGCTTGAGCGGATCTCCGTTACGCACGACCTCATTCCAGCCCATTCGCTGCGCGAGCGGGCTCAGGAGTTGGCCGATCGACCCGCGGGCTACGACCACGGACATGACCACGACCACGACCATGATCACGACCACGACGATCACGATCACTGATCAGCCGGGCAACTGACCGCACGCTCAACGGAACCGGACGCTCAGAGAAGTTCGGCGTACAACTCCGCATGACGCGCGGCAGATGCGTCCCACGTGTAGCGGGGCACGACCTCGCGGCCCGCGGCGATCAGGGTCGCGCGCAAGGAGGGGTCGAGGATCAACTCCTCAAGCGCATTCGCCAGCGCAACCGGGTCAGAGACCTGGGGCAGCAGGGCGTTGACGCGGTCGGTGAGGAATTCGCCAAACACCGGAATGCTGCTTGCCACGACTGGCAAATCGGCGGCAAGGCCCTCGAGGGCAACGAGGCCGAATCCCTCCTTGACGGAGGGGTAGGCGAGGATGTCGGCGGCTCTGAACCACTGGGCAAGCGTGAGGTCATCGACCGTACCGATCTGGTGGACGTCGTCACCGAGGCAGAGGCCCAGGCCTGGCAGCAGGGCGAGCGTCTGGAGGCGGTAGGCCTCGTAATCTTGGAATGAATGACCGCCGAGGATGACGAGCACGACCCGGCGCCCGCGGGCCCGAAGGAGCCCGACAGCCTCGAAAAGTTCGCGGCTGCCCTTTCGCGGCTCTACACCGCCAACGGCGAGAAGGACCGTCCGATCCTCCGCTCGGACGGAGTCACGCAACTGTGATCGCACCGCGTCACTGATCGGTGGAAACCTGTCGGTCCGCACCCCATTGTGGACGATCTGAGCGTCGACCCCGTACTCACGCAGAAGCGTCTCCTGCCACGCCCGGCTCACGACAAGCACATGATCGGGTTCGAGGATCGCCTTGCGTTGGCAATCGATGAGTGCGGCGGTTGTGAAGTCATCAACGTGATGAACGGTCCGCACCAAACGAGGGCCAGCGCCAGCATCGCGCACCCGGGCCGCTGCCCTCGCCGAAATGCAGTCCTGAGCATGGAGCAGGT
>CAMDKQ010000058.1 GCA_945901095.1 Bifidobacterium breve | reverse complement strand
GGGATTCCATCGTTCGCGTGACTGGCAGTGCTGGTGCCTGTCAGTCGTCGTTCAGCGGGTCGGGGTTTGTTTACGCCGACCACTACGTGCTCACCAATGCGCACGTCGTTGCTGGGGTCGATGCACCGACGGTCCAGGTGCGTTCAGGGCAACCGCTGTTTACAGCGACCGTGGTCGCCTTCGACCCAAAGCTCGACTCGGCCGTGCTCTTTGTCCCAGACCTCGCTGCACAGGCGCTCAATTTCGCCGATGCTCCGCCAGCCTCGGGCGAGGAGGCGGTCGTCGGTGGTTTCCCGGGCGGTGGCCGTTATGTTGCGTCAGCCGTCCGGATTCGGGCAACGGTGACGGCTCGGGGCGACGACATCTACGGCGATGCCGGGGTCGCTCGCGAGGTCTACTCCTTTCGAGGTGAGGTCTCTCCGGGCAACTCTGGCGGCCCCCTTCTGGGCATGACCGGCTCGGTGCTCGGGATGGTCTTCGGCGCCGGGTTGCTGGACGACCCCACGGGTTACGCCATCACTGGCGCGCAATTGGCGAACTCTGCGCAGGCAGGGCTCGGCCGCACCGCGCCGGTCGACACAGGATCATGCAAGATTCGCGAGTAGCCGGCTCAGTGACTCAGTGACCACGCCGGCATCAATGGGCTCGACGATGGTGGCCGAATCGAGGCCGCTAAGCGCGCGCTCCGCGATCCTGTGGGCGCCTATCGCATTGCCCCGAGCCTCGTGGGTGAGGGCTGCGCCCCACTGCGCCAATGCCTGCCAGAGGGCCCGTTCGATGTTGGGCGCGCATCTCCATCGCTGCTCGAAGACCTCGTGGGCGTGGAAGGGCAGGTCCTGCTCGATGTAGGCGAGGGCCTCCAGCCAGGCCTGGGATCCCGAAATGAACGTGCGGTCCGGTACGCCCGGATAAGCAGTGCCGGGATCGGCTCCATGCCCAAGCGGCCGGCCGTATCTGTCACGCCGCCGCTCCGGGTTCATGTGATCACGGAGGCGGTCACGAACGTGTGCGCTCGTTGAGCCACTCAATGATGAGGGCACTCACGTCGTCCGGCGCCTCTTCCTGAGGGAAGTGGCCGGTCTGAAGTGCCGCAAACCGGTAGGACCCTTTGACAAACCGACCGCTCCCACCGCAGCTGGCGCTCAGCACCATCGGATCGAGCACCCCGTGTATGTGCAGCACATCGGTGGTGATGGGCTCCGCCATGGCAGACAAGAAACGACGTCCATCGGTGCGCCAGAAGGATCGAACGGCCCACCGGTGGTACTCAATCGCAGTGTGGGCAGTTGGCCAGCGCATGAAGGCGGAGCGGTAGACCTCGCCCTCGGCGTCGATCCAGTCGGTCGACCCTGACCAGCGTCGCATGAGTTCCTCGACACGGTGACCCTCATGACGACGGAGCGAGCGCTCTGGCAGCAGGGGAACCTGAAAGTTGAGCAGGTAGCCGAGCGTTGTCCACTGGCCTGCTCGTAGGAGGTTGCTTCGCATAGCTCTGGGATGAGGCATTGAGATAGGAACTATTCCGAGGACGGCATCAGGTTCGAGCACCCCCATCGCCCAGGCGCCGAATGCTCCCCAACCGTGTCCGATGACATACGCCGACGAGACGCCAAGACTGCGAAGCACCCCGGCAGCATCTGCTGTCTGAGTCGCCGGGTCGTAGCCGTGCGGAGGGTGGTCGGAGCCGCCATAGCCGCGTAGGTCCATTGCGATGGCCCGGTAGCCCGCATCAGCGAGCGCAGTGAGCTGGTTGCGCCAGGTCCACCAGAAGGTCGGGAACCCGTGCAGCAGCAAACACGCAGGTCCCTCGCCGAGCTCAACCACGTGGAATCGCGCTCCGTTGGCGGAGACTTGGCGATGAGTCCACGGGCCGGGGGCCTCGATGACCCGATCAGGATCGAGCAGGGGCACTGGCTACTGGCCCGGTTGCTCGACTGACGCGATGGTGTTCCGCGTCTTGGCCAGCTCACTCAGTGCCAGCTTGGGCGCCCGAATCTGCTGCGCCTGATTGCGCGCGATGAGGCCGGAGACGACGGCGGCGATGAGGAGGAGGAGGCTGACGATTCCGAACCCCGCCCAAGTCGGCAGGCCCAGGGCAACGAAAGCGTATGCGATGGTGACGAGCAGGAAGATCCCGAACAGCGATAGGCAGACGAGTGCGAGCACTGCGAAGACACCGGCCCGTGAAACCGCCTTGCTCGTCGCGGTGAGTTCAGCCTGAGTCAGCGCGATCTGCGCGCGCACCAGCTTTTGTGCGTCGGACACGGTCTTGCGGACGAGGTCCGCGATGCTGGGTTCCCGTGAGTCAGCCATGGTCAGAGGCTAGCGTCTCCGCAGTCGCAAGGCGATTGCCGCGAGGGCTGCTGCGAGGACAGAAGCGGCGAGGACGGCAGTTTTTGCCTCCGCGACCGCATCCGGTTGGCCCGGGAAGGCCAGCTCGGTGATGAGGAGTGACACCGTGAACCCGATGCCGGCGAGCACGCCGACCGCCGCGATGTCGGCCCACCGAATGGCCTTCGGCAGTGAAGCTCGGGTGAAGCGGGCGACGAGGAACGAGGTGCCGACAATCCCGATCGGCTTGCCGACGACGAGTCCGAGGATGATCCCAATCGCTACGGGCGCGCTGAGAGCGTCAACGATCCCGATCGAGCGAAGGTCGACCCCGGCGGCGAAGAAGGCGAAGAGCGGCACGCACAGGGCGGCGCTCCACGGGTGCAGCCGATGTGCCACCCGATCAGCTGGTGGGTCAGCCTCGCCGGGATCCGAACGCACCCGGGTGAGGAGGCCCAGGACGACCCCGGTGACCGTCGCATGAACCCCGCTCTCGTGCATCGCGTACCAAGCGATGAGGGCGAGCGGCACGTAGATCCAGGCCGATCTGATGCGGCGGCGCTGAGCGAACGCGTAGCCGACGAGGCAGATGATGGCGAGGGTGAACCAGACGAGCTCAAAGTGCTTGGAGTAGAAGATGGCGATGACGGTGATGGCGCCGAGGTCGTCGACGACGGCGAGGGTGAGGAGGAACGCGCGCAAAGCGATCGGCAGCCGCCGGCCGATGACGGCGAGAACGGCGAGTGCGAACGCGATGTCGGTTGCCATCGGTATGCCCCAGCCGGCGATCGCGCCCCCCGCCATCGTCGAGTTCACGGCGGCGAAGATGAGTGCAGGGACGAGCATTCCCCCCAGTGCCGCGGCGATTGGCACGGCGGCCTTCGACGGCTTCGAAAGGGATCCGACGACGAGCTCATGCTTGAGTTCGAGACCGACGACCAGGAAGAAGACCGACAGCAGGCCATCCGCCGCCCAGACCCCTAGTGGAAGGTGTAGTCCAACGCTCGCAGGCCCAACAGGCAGTGCGACGAGCGATGCGTAGGAGTCTGCCCAGGGGGAGTTAGCCCATACGAGGGCGAGGGTTGCCGCGATGAGGAGCAGACCTCCGCCAACCGTCTCATCGCGAAGTTGATCGACAACCCAGCCGCGCTCGCGCCGACTAAGCCGTCGAAATACAGGCTCACTCATCTCGCCACGAGCCTAGGCCTTGGGTCTGCTCAGTCGTCGTCTGAATTCGCCGCGAGACCGGCGGAGATGAGGGCCATGACCGCGGGATCCGCGAGGGTCGTGGCGTCGCCCACATCGCGCTGCTCCGCGACATCGCGGAGCAGGCGGCGCATGATCTTGCCCGATCGGGTCTTGGGGAGTTCGGCGACAATGAGAATCTGACGTGGTTTGGCGATCGGGCCAATCTCGCGGGCAACGTGGTCGCGCAACTCGCGGCCGATGGAAGATTGCCCTGAGCCGTCATTGCTGGCGCCAGATCTCAGGATGACGAATGCGACGATCCCCTGACCGGTCATGGCATCCGTCGCGCCGACGACTGCTGCCTCTGCGACCTTTGGATGCGATACCAGTGCCGACTCGACCTCGGTCGTCGAGATCCGGTGCCCTGACACATTCATGACGTCGTCGACGCGGCCGAGTAGCCAGATGGCCCCGCTTTCGTCGAGTTTCGCACCGTCACCGGCGAAGTAGACCCCGGTGAAGTGCTCCCAGTAGCCCTCCACGTAGCGCTGGGGGTTGCGCCAGATCCCGCGGAGCATGGCGGGCCAAGGTTCAGTGAGGACGAGGTAACCCCCGGCGCCGTGGCTGACAGAAACTGCATGGTCATCAACGACATCGGCGCCAATTCCCGGGAGGGCTCGCATGGCGGATCCGGGCTTGCACGCTGTCACGCCGGGGAGGGGGGCGATCATGATGGCGCCCGTCTCGGTCTGCCACCACGTATCAACGATTGGGCAGCGGTCGCCGCCGATCACCTCGCGGTACCACATCCAGGCCTCGGGGTTGATGGGCTCGCCGACGGATCCGAGGAGGCGCAGGGATGACAGGTCCTTACCCTGCGGCAGGTGATCCCCCCACTTCATGAAGGTGCGGATCGCTGTCGGCGCGGTGTAGAGGATGGTGACGCCGTGGCGCTCAACGATGTCCCACCAGCGGTCCTGGGTCGGGGTATCGGGTGTGCCCTCGTAGATGACCTGGGTGACACGGTTGGACAGTGGGCCATAGACGACGTACGAGTGGCCGGTGATCCAGCCGATGTCGGCGGTGCACCAGTAGACATCCGTCTCTGGCTTGAGATCGAAGACCGCGTGATGGGTGTACGAGACCTGGGTGAGGTATCCGCCTGTCGTGTGGAGGATCCCCTTCGGGGTTCCGGTCGTGCCGGAGGTGTAGAGGATGAAGAGCGGATGCTCGCTGTCGAACGCTTCATGGACGTGGGTTTCGGGCTGGCGGTCTACGATGTCGTGCCACCAGACATCGCGGCCTTCGTGCCACTTGACATCAATGCCGGTGCGCTTTACGACGAGCACGTTCGTAACCGTCGGGGTTTTCGTGACGGCCTCATCAACCGCGGGCTTGAGCGGGAGGATCGCGCCTCGACGGTGCTGGCCGTCAGCAGTGATGACGAGTTTGGCCTCGGCGTCGTTGATCCGGCTCTCGAGGGCGGTTGCTGCGAATCCCCCGAAGACGACGGAGTGTGGAGCGCCGATGCGGGCACAGGCGAGCATGGCAACGACGGCTTCGGGGATGAGCGGCATGTAGATGGCCACGCGATCACCCGTGTTGATGCCAAGCTCGATCAGGGCATGCGCAGCCTGGCAGACGTCCCGTTGCAATTGCGCGTATGTGACGTCGCGACGATCGCCGAGCTCGCCCTCGAAGCGAATCGCGACCTGATCCCCATAGCCGGCCTCGACATGGCGGTCGACGCAGTTGTAGGCGACGTTGAGGCGTCCGCCAACGAACCACTTCGCGAATGGGGCGTCGGACCAATCGAGCACCTCGGTGAACGGGGTGTCCCAGGACAGGCGTCCGGCCTGTTCGGCCCAGAAACCGAGCCGGTCCTCCGCGGCGATTGCGTAGGCGCCCTCCTTGACGTTCGCCTGGGCCGCGAACTCAGGAGCGGGCGGAAATTCGCGATCCTCGTGCTGGAGGCTGGAAAAGGCGTCAGTGCTCACGGTTCTCCCAAGGGCCAGATAGGTGGATCCCTACATCATGCTGACGACAAGGTACAGGGTGCATGTGACTGGCCGGCGAGGATTGGCGAACGTATAGCGTCAGTGTCATGATCGGCTCGCCCTCCCGCCGCGATCCCCTCGCCGAACTGGCCGCGGATCCGCCGACCGCAACCCTCCTTGCGGCTGCGCGCGCCGACATCGACTCGCTCCTATGGCGGCGCGATATTCGAACGCATGCTGCTGACGTGGCGACCTCGTCTGCCGAGCGAGGGGCACGTGATTCCGCTGCGATAGACGGCGCCGATCTCGCAATGGCTGACGCATCCCCAATGGGTCGGGTGCTCGATGCGGCGATGCGGCTCACGGCCGCGATCCCCGGTCAGGTCGAGGTGTTCGCCACGTCGCCGCTGCAGGCGCTCGCGCACCTTCATGCACTTACCGCCACCGGTTTCGTGCCGGATGAGGAACTCGGCCGGCCCCGCTCCGCCGAGCGGGCCGACGATCCACTCCACCTCGGCGTCCTGCCCTCGGCGGGCCTTGCTGCCGAGCGACTGTCGCTGCTTGCGCGCACGCTCACCACCCCGACCGAGGCGCCCGCACTGCTTGTCGCGGCCATTGCCCATGCGGAACTTGCGGTGATACGACCGTTCACCTGGGGCACGGGCATGGTGGCGCGGGCTGCAGTCCGGTTGGTGATCGCCGGCCGCGGGGTGGATCCGTCACTCTTCAGCATCCCGGAGCACGGGATGTTCGAGATGGGTCGGCCGGCCTACGTTCGCGCACTGCAGGGGTACGCATCGGGGACCCGTGAAGGCGTGCTCGCCCTCATCGGGTGGCAGGCAACCGCCTGCGCCCAAGGCGCCACCGCTGTCCCCACCCCGTTTGTCCCATGAAATGGGAGATCGAGCAGAATTCCGCCTGATTCCACTCCGATTCTGCAGGTTGTCCCGGGGCGGGAGAACCTGCAGAATCCGACCCGAAACAGCTGGGTTTTCTCCGTTTGTCCCATGAAATGGGACAAACGGAGAAAAGGGGGTTAGGTGCGTTGCGTCTTTCGGCGGGCGTACCAGGCGATCCCTAGGGCGACCGCGCCGAGCGCAACACCTGCTCCGGCGGCCGCGGCGGCCTGCTTTCTATCAATCCCGACCCGCATCGCGACCGGCTTTCGGAAATCCAAGATCGGCCAATGACGCTCGTTGGCGATTGCGCGAAGGCTGCTGTCGGGATTGACGGCAACGGGATTGCCGACCAGGTCGAGCATCGGTAGATCCGTGTGCGAATCGGTGTAGGCGAACGACTCGGCGAGGTCGTACCCGTGCTCCGCGGCGAGCGCGCGCATAGCGTCAGCCTTGCCCTCGCCGTAGGCGTAGAACAGGATTTCACCCGTGTAGTGACCATCCTCGATGGCCACCTGGGTGCCGATCGCGATATCGGCCCCGAGCCGCTCACCGATCGGCTCGACGACATCAGTGCCACTCGAGGAAATAATGATGACGTCGCGGCCGGCGGCCTTGTGGGAGGCAATGAGCTCGACAGCCTCCTGATAAATCATCGGATCGACGATCTCGTCGAGGGTCTCCGCAACGATCTGACGAACTTGGCCGACGTCCCATCCGGTCACGAGTTTTGACATGTACTCGCGCATCGATTCCATCTGCTGGTGGTCAGCGCCCGAGGCGAGGTACACGAACTGGGCGTAGGCACTGCGCACGACATCGCCCCGGCCGATGAGCCCACCCTTGTAAAGGGGCTTCGCGAACGCGAAAGAACTCGACTTCGCAAGGATCGTCTTGTCGAGGTCGAAGAAGGCTGCTGATCCCATTCACGGACGGTAGCCCCTGCGGGAGCAAGGCTCAAGCTGGGGTTTATCCACAGGATCGGGGTGTTCTGTCCACAACTGTGGACGGTGCCTTGCCCCGGAGGCTCGCACCGAAGGATGCTGCGCTGCATGGAGCGAGGAATTGAAGGCTTTGGACGGTGCCCGGTGCTCATCACGACGGATCACGCGCTGATCGAGCAGGTGTTGCGCATGGCGGCGGCCGTTGCGGTGGAGATTGACGTTCATGTCGATCTCGAGGATGTCAGGCCGGGTTGGGCATCGGCGCCCCTCATTATGGTGGGTGCCGACCTTGCAGGGGCACTCGCAGATGACCGCCCCGCGAGACGGTCCGGTGTGGTCCTTGTGGGCGCGACGCCCATCGATGAGGGGGGCGCGACCGGTGCGATCTGGCGCGATGCCGTGGCGCTGGGCGCCGAGCACGTGGTGCAGTTGCCTGACGGCGGTGGATGGCTGATTCAGCGGCTCGGCGAATCAGTCGACGGTCCGTCGCGCGGCGGCTTCATCACTGCCGTCACCAGTGCCTCGGGAGGGTCCGGAGTCTCGACCCTCGCCGGCAGCCTCGCCTTCGCCGCCCAATCCCTGAGCGGCCGGGTACTCCTCATCGACGGGGATGCCAATGGCGGAGGACTTGATCTCCTTGTCGGCGCTGAGGAGGCCTCGGGGATTCGCTGGCCCGATCTCGCCGAAGCCGCCGGACGACTCAGTGCGACCACCCTCGACTACGCGCTCCCGCACCCGGGTGGTGTGGCACTCCTGTCACATGGCCGCGCCGGTGCCATGACCGTCCCTGTCGAGGCATTCGACTCTGTCCTCGCCGCCGGCGTGCGGGGGTACGAGCAGGTCTTCATCGATGTCCCGCGCTCGACCTGGGCAATGGCTCCCGAGATGCTCGACCGAGCTGACCGCGTGATCCTCCTCGTGCCCGGGCGAGTCCGCGGGATCGCGGCAGCCGCGGCAGCCCTCCCATGGCTCCGCTCCGTCACGAAGGAACTCAGCGTTGTCGTGCGTGCGACGTCACGCGGGGTCGCTGCACGAGAGGTGGAGCGCGTCCTGGGCCTTGCCGCCCTTCGCGTGGTGCCGGAGCAATTACAACTCGCGACGCGGGAGGATCGTGGTGAGCCCCTGCTCACGAATGACGCATATGCAAGGGCTGTTCGCTCGGTACTCGCCGACGCCGTTCGCGAGAGGGTGCCAGCAGCATGAGCCAACCCCTTGTCGACAGGGTCCGATCTAGGCTCATCGCCGGACAGGCCGAGGCGACCCCGGGTCGGGTGGCATCGGCCCTTCGCGCGGAGGGCATCGTCCTCGGTGATGAGGCGGTGCTCTCCCTCGTTGAGAGCCTGCGCCGTGAGCTCATCGGCGCAGGTCCGCTGCAGGTGCTCCTCCAGCAGCCTGACATCACCGATGTGCTCGTGAACGGTCCCGATGCCGTGTGGATCGACCGTGGTCAGGGTCTCCAGCGGGCCGCCGTGAGCTTTGCCTCGGACGACGAGGTGCGCAGGCTCGCCCAGCGCCTCGCGTCAGCCGTTGGCCGTCGACTTGATGACGCGACCCCCTACGTCGATGCGCGTCTCGTGGACGGAACCCGCCTGCACGCGGTCATCGCGCCGATCGCACCCGACGGCACCGTGATCTCGCTGCGGGTGCCGCGCCGGCAGGCCTTCACCCTCTCCGAACTCATTGATGCTGGCAGCATTGATGAGTTCGGGGCTGCTTGGCTTCGAGCGCTCGTGGCGGCCAGACTCGCATTCGTTGTCTCAGGCGGTACGGGAACGGGCAAAACGACCGTGTTGTCGAGCCTGCTCGGCCTCGTTCCCCACGATGAGCGGATCGTCTTGGTCGAGGACTCGGCCGAACTCCTGCCAGACCACCCGCATGTCGTTCGGCTGCAGTCACGTCTCGCGAATATCGAGGGGGCAGGTGCCGTGACGATGCGGGAGCTTGTGAGGCAATCGCTGCGGATGCGCCCGGACCGCATCGTCGTCGGTGAGGTGAGGGGCCCGGAGGTTGTTGAGTTGCTCTCGGCCCTCAACACCGGCCACGAGGGCGGGTGCGGCACGATCCACGCGAACTCAGCCGAGGATGTACCGGCAAGAATCGAGGCCCTCGGCCTCACGGCGGGCCTTGACCGGAGCGCGGTCCACGCGTTGCTGGCCGCCGGTCTCGATGCCGTCGTCCACCTCCGGCGTGAGCGGTCAGGCAGGCGCGTGGTGAGCGGAATCTACTCACTGAGCCGCGACGGCAATGGCGGGGTCCAAGCAGTTGCGGCACTGCGCCGACTCGGTGACACGATGGTGATCGAACCCGGGCTGCGGGCCGTCACTGAGCGGCTGGCGCAGGCGAATGTTCCCGCACCCCGGATGACCGGGCAATAGGAGTCACGGTGCTCGCAGCCCTCCTCGCCGCTGCTGCGGTGCTCCTGTTCATCCCCGGCTCACCCGAACGCCGATTGCGAAATGTCGGGGTGACGACCATCCCGGCTGTTGCGCCGATCCGTCGGCGGCTACCGAAGTTCGGTGCCCGGGCCCGCTTACAGCACGCCGATGATCGTGCCCGGGTGATCGATGCGATCTCGGCGCTGGCCGCAGAACTGCGGGCCGGTCAGCCGCCGGGTCCGGCACTGCTGAACTCCGCGGGAACGCCGCCGGTGTGGCCCAGCGCTCTCTCAGCGCTCCGACTCGACGGTGACATTCCCGAGGCGCTTCGGGTCGATGCCGGCGTTCATTTGGTGCTGCGATCGCTGGCGGCATGCTGGGAGGTCGGGTCTGCCTCGGGCACGGGGCTCGCAGCAGCGGTCAATCGACTTGCCGAGGCAAGTCGCGCAGCGGAGGAGGTCCGCGGTGAACTCGAGGTGCAGCTCGCCGGGCCTCGTGCCACCGCTCGCACCCTGGCGGCCCTTCCCCTCGTCGGCCTGCTTCTCGGCATGTTCATGGGCGCTGATCCGTTGAGCTGGCTCGTCGGCAGTTCCATCGGTCTGGGCTGCTTGACCGCTGGAGTCGTCCTCACCGGGCTGGGGACCCTGTGGACGAGTCGAATCGTGTCAGCAGTGGAGCGCCAGCTGTGAGAGCAGCCATTGCGGTCCTGTGTGCCGTTGCCGTGTGGCTCATCGTGCCCAGGCCGCCGGGGTTGCGGGTGGAGCGCATCTTCGGTAGGCCGGGGGCCGGGGGTGATGCGGCGCCACCCCAGTGGCTGGGTAGAGCGTGCGGTGTGGCGTTCGGTGTCGGGGTCGCAGTCGTGATCGGCTCGATGGTGGGCGTGGTGGTCGGCATCGGGGCAGCATTCGTTCTGCCTCGACTCCTCGGCCGTCTTGAAGCCCGATCCACCAAAGACCGCCGCATTGCCATTACCCGCCAGCTTCCTGACGTCGCAGACCTTCTTGCCGCCACCTTGGCGTCGGGTGCGCCGCCGGGTCAGGCGTGCAGCGCCGTGGGCGCGGCCGTTGACGAGCCGCTTCGCTCAATGCTCGCCGATGTGAGCGCTTCGCTGCGCCTCGGAGCCACCGCGGGGGAGGCGTGGTCAACCGCGGATCCGCAGGGATCGCTCGGAGCGCTATCCGCGGCGTTCATCCGCTCCGAGTCGTCGGGGGCGCCTATCGCCGATCTACTCGGGGCGACGGCTGGTGATCTTCGGCGCCGACACCGGCTGGCAGTTGAGGTCGCAGCGCGTTCCGCGGGCGTTCGGGCGATCGGGCCGCTGACCGCGTGCTTTCTTCCCGCATTCCTGCTCATCGGCGCGATGCCGGTGGTTGCCTCGATGGCCGAGATGGTGCTCAGTCGCTAGACGATTTCCACAGGTGGTCGCACTGCCCGGACGCCGTCCCCAAGGTCGGTTCAGGATCTTTCGGCGGGGGGTCACGTGGACGCACAGTAGGCACGCCATCAGGCAAGCGAGCCGACCTTCGTCGGCGCGACCATCAAGTCAAAATATTGGGGGAACACATGCGAAACATGTCCACTCGAATCACGCGCAACCTCACTCGAATCATGAGTGACGAGCGCGGAATGACGACCGTTGAGTACGCCATGGGTACAGCGGCCGTCGTCGGGCTCGGCGGGGTGCTCATCAAGTTCTTCTCCAGTGACATCTTCCGCGATCTCATCTGGTCCATCATCCGCAACTCCCTCTCCAGCTTCATCGGCTGAGATGGGTGCATGTAGGCCCGATGGAAGGGCCCCGATTTCCTCGGGGCCCTTCCACTACGTCGGGCGCGATAGCCGTGGAAGTGTGACCCTCGAGACGGCAATCGCGATCCCCGTGCTCATTACTGTCGGGGCCGCGCTCCTGTGGGCGATGGGGCTAGGTGTCACCTCGCTGGCGCTCGCGGGCCATGCTCGAGATGTTGCTAGGGCGATCGCCCGCGGGGATTCCACCGAGGCTGCCGTGGCGCAGATTGCGCAGCGCGAGCCAGCGGCCCGCGTGTTCATCCGGCACGACGCTGAGACTGTCACGGTCTCGGTCCGCGAGGTGGTGTCGATCCCGCTGCCGCTGTTCGATGGTCTGGAATTGACCCTTGCTCATGACGCGGTCGCGCGACGCGAAGCGGCACTCGGCGCGGGGGTGACAGATGCGATCCGCTGACCGGGGCTCGGCAACGATCCTCACGGTCGCGCTCATCTCAGTCCTCATGAGCTGCGGGGTGGTGGGACTCGCAGTCGTGCAGGCGGCACTTATTACCGCTCGAGTACAGATGGCTGCCGATCTTGCGGCCCTCGCGGGGGCGCAGGACACAGGCGATCCCTGCGGTGCGTCAGCAGCGGTTGCCGAGGCCAACGGCGCGGCGATCACTGGCTGCCGCATCGATGGCCCCGATGTCGTCGTGGCGGTGACGATGCCGGCTCCTGCACTCGTTGAACGGATGGCCTTGGCTGCTGGCCGGCCGTCACCCGTGGTGTCAGCCCAGGCGCGGGCGGGCTACTGATGCCGGGGGCTCAGGATCCTGCGCCGGCGAGCAACTGGTCGAGGAGCCTGATCGCACCGGCCTTGTCGAGCGGCTCGTTGCCGTTGCCGCACTTCGGTGACTGGATGCACGAGGGGCACCCTCGCTCGCAGCCGCACTCGGCGATGAGGGTCCGGGTTCCGCTGAGCCAAGCGCGGATGACTCGGTAGCCGTGCTCGGCGAAGCCCGCGCCACCCGGATAGCCGTCGTAGACGAACACGGTGGCGCGGCCGGTATCGGGATGCAGGGCCGTCGATACGCCGCCAATATCCCATCGATCGCAGGTGGCGAAGAGAGGCAGCAGCCCGATGGATGCGTGCTCTGCGGCATGGGCGGCCCCCGGAATGTCGATGTCGTCGAGGGCTGCCGAGGCGATCTGCTCGGGGCTCACCGACCACCACACCGCCGTGGTGCTGAGCTCGCGCTCTGGGAGGTCGAGGGCCTGTTCGCCGAGGAACTCCCCGGTGAGCACCCGCCGGCGCTGGAATGAGACCACCTGTGAAGTCACGTCAACGGATCCGAAGCACACCTCGCCGGCGCCCCACTGCTGCGACTCTCGAACCTCCGTGATGCGGATATCGCTCACCTCGCTGGCATCGGTTGTGTAGTCGACCTCCTGCTCGACAACGGTTGCGACAGCCTCCTGGAGGTCGAGTGAGGTGACAACGTGGGTGACCCCCTGATGGGTGTAGACGGCACCCGGATGCAGGTTCGCGTGGGAGGCCGAGCGGTCGAGGGAACCCAGGATCCTGCCGGTGCCCTCCTCAACGATGCGAACGGGCGGACCGCCGGTTCCGCGCAGATCTGCAAGGTCGCTCGCTCGGTCCCGGCTCGTCCAGAACCAGCCGTTCGGACGCTTGCGCAGGAGTCCGGATGCGGCGAGTTCGTCGAGGCGGGCAATGGCGGATGGCCCGAACCAGCGGATGGCGTCGTCGGGCGTAAGTGGGAACTCTGAGGCGGCCGCGCAGAGGTGCGGGGCGAGGACGTAGCGATTCTCCGGATCAAACACCACTGACTCGACCGGCTGACCGAACACCAATTCGGGGTGCTGGGCGATGTAGGTGTCGAGGGGGTCATCGCGAGCCACGAACAGGGCGAGGGCAGGTTCGCCGCTGCGTCCGGCGCGGCCAACCTGCTGCCAAAGAGAGGCCCGGGTGCCTGGCCAGCCAGCGGTGATGACGGCGTCGAGGCCAGAGATGTCAATACCGAGTTCGAGCGCGTTCGTCGCCGCCATCGCGCAGATGGAGCCATCGCGGAGCCGGCCTTCAAGTGCCCGCCGCTCCTCCGGGAGGTAACCGGCCCGGTATGACGCGACGGTACGTGCCAGTGCCGGGTCGATCTCGTCGAGTAGGTCGCGAGTCATCATCGCGACGGCTTCAGCGCCGCGGCGGCTTCGGATGAATGCGAGGCTCTGCAGACCCTCGACCACGAGGTCGGCGAGAAGATCGGCTGTCTCGGCGGTTGCCGAGCGGCGGGTCGGCGTTTCGTCTGCGACGGAACCGCTCTCGCTGCCCCCGACCCGCTCGACGATGGCTGGCTGCCACAGTCCGATCAACTTTCGGGCGCGCGGCGAGGTGTCGTCGGTCACGGCCTCGACGGCGCCTCCAACCAACCGGGCGATGGAGATTTCGGGGTTGGCGACCGTTGCTGAAGCGGCGATGACGACTGGGGAAGAGCCGTAGCGCTCGCAGGTTCGACGGAGTCGTCGGATGACCGCAGCCACATGTGCGCCGAAAACGCCACGGTAGTTGTGGCATTCGTCGATGACGATGTAGTCAAGGCGTCGCAGGAAGGGGGCCCAGGTTGAGTGCTGGGGGAGCATCGACCGGTGGATGAGATCTGGGTTGCTGAGGATGTAGTTGGCGTGAGCTCGCGCCCATGTTCGCTCGTCAACTGACGCATCACCATCAACTGTTGCTGCCCGAAGCCACGGAAGGCCGAGCTCGCCAAGTGACCGCAGTTGATCGTGGGCGAGCGCCTTTGTCGGGGCGAGGTACAACGTGGTGGAGCCGCGGCCATTCGGCGCACCTAGGCCGCGATGGATCGCTGAAAGTGCTGGAATTGCGAAGGCCAGGCTCTTTCCGGATGCGGTTCCGGTGGCAATGACGACGTCGCGGCCTGCGTGAGCGAACTCAGCGGCGCGAACCTGGTGTGCCCACGGCAGGCTGATGCCCTGCCCGGCCCAAGCCCTCAGGAGTTCGGGCGGGACCCAGTCTGGCCATTCGGCGGTGGTGGCCTCGCGCGCCGGAATTGTGGTGGTGTGTCGCAGCCGGTCGGGTCGTCCGGAGGTGAGCCTGCCGAGGACCTCCTCGGGGCTGGGCCTCACCAATCTGATCATCACACCCAAACCTACGCGACAGGTGTGTCAGAGTGCGGCAATGGACTTCTCGGTTGCTGCGTATTGCGAGGGGAACCTGCAGATTGTTACGTCGCAGGGGGATCTCGATGTCCAAGCGGCCCCGCAGATGTTGGCACTGCTCATGCCGATGATGCAGCCAGGTAGTCGAACCATCATCGAGATGTCTGGTACTCCATTCATGGATTCGAGCGGTCTGGCCTCGATCATCGAGGCGGCAGCGCGCGCCCGCGACGTCGATGGCACTGTTTGCATCGCTGCCCCGAGCGGCCGCGTGACAAGGGTGTTGGAGATCACTGGCGTGGACACCCTCATTGACGTCTTCGATTCCCTAGAGTCGGCCAAACTCGGCCGGTGACCCAACCGCCCGCGTACTTATACCTGAGGTGCGTAGACTCCGCAGGTTGATCCAACCCATGATCCCGGCGGTTCACACGCCGGTAAGGCAGGAGACCCATGATCGAGTTGTCCGGAGGCAACCTCACGACAGTCGTCGTCGTTGCCGTCATCGCGCTTGCCGCTTTGGGGGTCGCGGCCGTGCTGGTCCGCGAAGTCCTCGCAGCCAGTGAAGGCACACCCAAAATGAAGGAGATCGCCGGAGCGATCCAAGAGGGCGCGTCCGCGTACCTCACGCGTCAGTTCAAGACGCTCGCAATCTTCGCAGCGATCGTCTTCTTCATCCTGTTCCTCCTTCCCGCGGAGACGAACAATGAGCGAATCGGTCGCAGCATCTTCTTCCTCGTCGGTGCAGTGTTCTCCGGCGTCACGGGCTACATGGGCATGTGGCTTGCAGTCCGCGGCAACGTTCGCGTGGCCGCTGCCGCGAAGGAGTCCGGTGAGCAGAAGGCGATGAAGATCGCCTTCCGCACCGGTGGCGTGGCGGGCATGTTCACGGTGGGCCTCGGCCTATTCGGCGCTGCCCTCGTCGTTCTCGTCTACAAGGGCGAGGCGCCCAAGGTGCTTGAGGGCTTCGGCTTCGGCGCAGCGCTCCTCGCGATGTTCATGCGTGTCGGCGGTGGCATTTTCACGAAGGCGGCCGATGTCGGCGCAGACCTCGTGGGCAAGGTGGAGCAGGGCATTCCTGAGGACGACCCCCGAAACGCCGCGACCATCGCTGACAACGTCGGCGATAACGTCGGCGACTGCGCCGGAATGGCAGCGGACCTCTTCGAGTCCTACGCCGTGACCCTCGTGGCCGCGCTCATCCTGGGCAAGGCTGCCTTCGGCGAACTAGGCCTCGTCCTGCCGCTCATCATCCCGGCAATTGGTGTTATCACCGCGGTCATCGGCATCTTCGCGGTCTCGCCGCGCAAGAGCGATCGCTCGGGCATGTCGGCCATCAACCGCGGGTTCTTCATCTCCGCTGTCATCAGCGCGATCCT
>CAMDKQ010000057.1 GCA_945901095.1 Bifidobacterium breve | reverse complement strand
CGAACGCAAACTGAATCGCCTGCCCGGGGTCGTCGCTTCCGTCAACTACGCAACCGGCACGGCGAGCGTCGAGTTCGAGCCGGACACGGTCAGCGCTGAACGACTCCTTGAGCAGGTCGAGGCGACCGGATACTCCGCCCGGCTCCCGGTGCTGGACGAGCAAGGAGCCGGCTTGGAGACATCGACTGGAAGCGAATCGGACGACGCATCCGGGATTCCCGGGCTAAGCGAATTGAGGTCGCGGCTCCTCATCAGCGCCGTGCTCACGGTGCCTGTCGTGGTACTCGCGATGGTGCCCGCATTTCAGTTCGACTTCTGGCAGTGGCTCTCACTCACCCTCGCCGCCCCCGTTGTTGTCTGGGGAGCTTGGCCGATCCACCAGGCAACCGTGATGAATGCGCGGCACGGGGCGGTCACGATGGACACGCTCATCTCCGTCGGGGTGCTCTCGGCATTCGCATGGTCGTTGTGGGCGCTCTTCATAGGGGGAGCGGGTGTCCCCGGTATGCACATGCCGTTCGAATGGACGTCGTCTCCGACCTCGGGGCCGATGATCTATCTTGAGGTCGCCTCGGGTGTCACGACCCTCATTCTCCTCGGGCGCTACCTGGAGGCTCGCGCGAAATCTCGATCGGGAGCTGCCCTCGAGGCACTGCTCAGGCTCGGCGCGAAGGATGTGGTCGTTCTTCGATCGGGAAGCGAGGTTCGCCTTCCGATCGGGAACCTCATCGTGGGCGACCTGTTCATCGTCAGGCCGGGGGAGAAGATCGCCACCGATGGTGTCGTCGAGGAGGGGGCCTCCGCGGTCGACACTTCCCTCCTCACGGGGGAGTCGGTCCCGGTGGAGGTCGGCCCTGGCGACGATGTCTTCGGTGCCACGGTGAATTCGGGCGGACGACTCCTGATTCGGGCAACTCGCGTGGGCTCTGATACCGCGCTTGCGCAAATCGCCCGGCTCGTGACGGCAGCGCAGTCAGGTAAGGCGCCCGTCCAGCGGCTGGCGGATCGCATCGCCACGGTATTCGTGCCGGTCGTTCTGCTCATTGCCCTCGCCACCCTCGTCGGCTGGCTGGTGAGTGGGGCGGAGGCGTCTTGGTCCTTCACCGCTGCCGTCGCGGTCCTCATCATCGCCTGCCCATGCGCCTTGGGCCTCGCGACCCCGACCGCCCTTCTCGTCGGCACCGGGCGTGGCGCGCAGCTCGGCATTCTCATCAAGGGCCCCCAGATTCTTGAGTCAACCCGCCGCGTCGACACGATCATCATGGATAAGACCGGAACAGTGACGATGGGTCGAATGGTCCTGATCGACGTCTTCACTGAGGCTGACGCCCCGAGGCAGGAGGCTTTGCGCCTCGCCGGCGCAGTTGAGGCGGCATCCGAGCATCCCGTCGCCCAAGCGATCGCCGCCGCAGCGAGCGAGGCCGGCAGGCTTCCAGAGGTCGCTGGATTCGTCAGCACTCCCGGGCTCGGAGCGACCGGCATCGTCGGCGACCTGCGGGTGAGCGTTGGGCAGGCCTCACACGTCGAGCAGGAAGGCTGCGCAATCCCTGCCACAATGCGGGCGGCGCAGGAGGCAGCCCAGAAGCGTGGGCAGACCGCGGTCATGGTCGGCTGGAGTGGGCGAGTGCACGCGGTCATGGCCGTCGCAGATGACCTGAAACCTGGGAGCCGGGTGGGCGTTGATGCTTTGCGCGCCCTCGCGCTCACCCCCTACCTCCTCACCGGCGACAACGAGCGGACTGCCCATGCGGTCGCGTCGGAATTGGGGATCGACGGCACATACGTCATTGCCGGAGTGCTCCCGGCTGCGAAGGTCGATGTCGTGCGCAGGCTTCAATCACAGGGTCGCGTTGTGGCGATGGTCGGCGACGGTGTGAACGATGCGGCTGCGCTGGCGCAAGCCGACCTCGGGATGGCGATGGGCACCGGGGCCGACGTCGCAATAGAGGCGAGCGACATCACGCTCGTTGGGGGTGACCTGCGATCAGCGGCTGATGCGATCAGGCTCTCCCGGCGCACGCTGGCCGTGATAAAGGGCAATCTCTTTTGGGCCTTCGCCTACAACGTCGCGGCAATCCCGCTGGCGGCGGCCGGTCTACTCAACCCGCTCATCGCGGGCGCAGCGATGGCATTCAGTTCGGTCTTCGTCGTGACGAACAGCCTGCGCCTGAGGCGGTTCCGATCGTCCGTTGGTGCGGCACGCGGAGCCGCACCCGGCACCTGAAGAGCGATTGAGTCTTGGCGAGGATCCAACAACATCACAATTACTCGCTAGTCTACGGCCATGTGCTGTTTCGTGTTCATCCTCGCTCTGCTCGGTCCGCGGCTTGCGTTCTTGTATGCATGGCTTTTCACCCCGCGGGTTACCGACGCCTTCGCGGGAGGATTCTGGATTCCGCTCCTCGGCTTCTTGCTCCTGCCGTGGACGGCTCTGGCCTACGTCCTCGCATGGTCGCCTGCTGTCGGCGTCACCGGAATCGGCTGGGCGGTCGTGGTCCTCGGACTGCTTCTTGACCTGAGCAGCTACGCCAGTCGCGGCGCCCAGAACCGGTACAGCTCAGCCGGCTAGTCGGCGGGAATCACTCGGCCGGTTTGGGGCCGCCATTCGCGAGTGCGACGCAAACCGTCGAGGCTGCGAACGCATCGGACACTGATCCTTGGGCTCCCGAGGTGGTGCTGCTTATCATCGTCGCGAGCGCCCCGGTTGCCTCGGAAGCAGTCCGAACGGCAGCGATGGCTGCCGCAGCGTTGAGGCCGAAGCTGACGATGTCACTCGCAGATGTGACGGCCTCGATTGACGACTGAGCCTCAGCAATTGACCGCAACAACACCGCGTACTCGACCTCGAATGTCGAGGCGAGAGCTACTGCCTCGGACACATCGACCGGAACCTTGCCAATCTGCGTGCCGAGGTCCTCGACGGCCTGACCTACTGCATCGCTCCGCTCATTGAGACTCGCCCGGATCTGATCACCGGCGGTGGCACCTGAAACTGGATCGAAGGCGAGGTCCTCACCGATCGCTTGGACATTGTCGCGGATGCCGAACGCGGCACTGCATACGCCGTCGGCCCACGCGACAGTCGGGTCGACCGGCGGTGGCGTTGGGGAGGGTGCCACGGATTCGATAGCACTGCCCTCCAAGGCTGGAGCCTCAGTTGAGCAGGAGGATAGTGCGATGGTCATCGAGACCAGCGCGATTGTAGGTATCACGATTGCTGAGGGGAGAGATCGATGCCAAGGGGTCATGCCTTCCACGTTAGCCCACCAGAGGAAGTACACCTGCCTAAGAGGTGACGAGAGTCACGAGCGCGAGGCGCTTCGTCGCTCGCGTGCAGGCGACATAGATGTCGGATCCGCGGGCCGCCTGCTCGCTGATGGCAACCGGGTCGACAACGATGACGGTGTCGAACTCGAGGCCCTTCGTCTCGCGTGCGGTGAGCACGGCGATCGGCGAATCAAGAGCATGGTCCCCCGTACCGAAATCGTGGCTCACACCCCTGAGCTGCCGCGCTAGCCGCAGGTAGGAGAGGTCGGGGAGGACCACGCATGCCCGGCCCTCTGCATCGCCGACGAAGGTACGAATGCTTGATGCGAGATCAGGCTCCGTGCACCATATAAATTCGGTCGGTTCACCCTCGCGGATGGGCTGGAGCAGTGGCGCCTGACCGCCGGCACGGGTGAGCAACTCGACTGCCGTCGCTGCTGTCTGCTTGGTAATTCGGTAGGTCACGGTGAGGGTATGAAGGTCGACGTTTCCTCCGATGTCGCGAAGGGCCTGCTCCCAGTCTCGTGCTCCTGCGGGATGCGTCGTCTGCTGAAGGTCGCCTACGATCGTCATGGATCGACGGCTCGAACGCCTCGCAACGCAATGCCACGCCATGGTCGAGAGCTCCTGAGCCTCATCGACCACGACATGGCCGTAGATCCATTCGCGATCCTCGAGGGCCCGCTCGGCGACCGTCGTGGTGAGAACGTTCGCGGCAGGGTCACTCACCGAAAGCTCCGACATTCCGTTGTCGGAGTCAGCTGACCACCGGGGTCGAGGAGCCAAGTAGTCACCGAGCACGTGCGCAGCCTCGTCGAGGAGTGGGACATCATCGACGCTCCAGTCCGACTCGTTCACCGAAGTGAGGGCCCGCTGTTCGGCAGCTGTGAGGATGCCGCGCGCCGCCTGCTTCAGGGTTGCGGGATCGGTGAGGAGGAGGTGGACGAGGCGCTCGGGGCTGATCGGCAGCCACATGTGGTTCAGGGTTCGCCGGACCGCCGGATCGTCGATGATGTCGGCGAGCGCATCACGCCGGTTGTCTTCGTCACTCGGGTCCTCGGATCTCCGGCGGCAGCGATCTCGAGCAAGGAAGTCCAATGCCCGGGTGAGAAACTGATCACGACCGGCATGGAACGACGTCTGCTTCGGAACGCTCTTGCGCGCATCGGCCAACTGGCGGGAGGTGATCGAAATCGTCGATCCGTCTTCGAGTGTGATCGACACATCGTGATCTGGGACTCGCCGCCGGTGTTCCACAGCGGCAGCGATAACAGCGGTCATCCGAAGGTCGCCCTTGATGGCGGCCGTTGCCATCGGATCGCTGCGAGTCGCCGTGATGCCAGGGAAGAGCTGCCCCGGGGTGAGGAGCACGACATCGGTCTCGCCCAGGCTTGGGAGTACTTGTTCGATGTAATGCAGGAAGGCTGTCGAGGGCCCGATGACGAGCACCCCGTCCTTCGCGAGCTTGTCTCGAAAGGTGTAGAGCAGCCAGGCGGCCCTATGGAGCGCGACAACGGTCTTGCCAGTGCCTGGTCCGCCCTCGACGACGGTGATCTGGGCAAGGGGGCTCCGAACAATCGCATCCTGATCGGCGGCGATCGTCGCGATGATGTCGCCCATTCGGCCTTCGCGGGGTGCCTCGACCGCCGCGGCTGCTGCGTCAGTGTCTGAGGAGGTGAAGGTGGGATCGGCGAGCAGTTCGTCCTCGACGTGCGTGACTTTTCGATCCTTCGTGATGATGCGTCGGCGCCGGGTGACGCCCATCGGGTTGACGGTCGTGGCCTGGTAGAAGCCCGCAGCGTTTGGAGCACGCCAGTCGAGGAGCACGGGGTCGCCATCGGTGTCACGCAGGCCGATACGGCCAATGTGGTACGAGTCGTGAGCCGAAGTGTCGATGCGTCCGAAGCACAGGCGGGCCCCTGACTGCCGGGCTGCTTTGAGTTGGTGCATGAGGTTCTCGAATTGGGCCTGACGTTCGAGCTCATCCTGAACGGTGCCGACGGAGGGGGCTGCTCTCAGGCGGGCGACTCGCCCGTCGAGGTAGGCGACATGGTGCTCGAGAATGTCGTACGCATCGTCCATGAAGATTTGCTCTTCTTCAATGGAGCCCATGGACATGTCCTTCGTTGGCCGCGGCGGTGGTATTCGCGGACCAGAAGTCTGTCAGACACCCAAAAACGTCGCGGCACCACCCGTAACTCGCGGTACCCGCTACTCCTCCCGCACCTTGTCCCGACTCAACGGTCAGACAACGAAATTCATGGCAATCCCTCGGATGTGCCTGTGTGGTTCCCCGTGCTCGTCCGGGCAGCGCGCTTGTGCCGGCGACTCAACGAGTTGACCGCAATGATCAGTGGAGCGCCGACGACGGGGACGTGGGTTTCATCCACCGACAGACCGCCGCCCGCGCCAGGCCATGATGGACATCGTGCTTGCCGCGGACAGGATGGAGATGACTGAGGCAGCCGACCCGATGGACAGGATTGATGCAACGGATCCGATGCTCCCTGCCGAGAACGCAGACCCAACGCTTCCGATTGAGAGAAACGAGTTCTTCGATGCGATGGACAGAATGCTTCCTGACGAGGCGATGCTCAAGTGATTGGGGCGCGCTGACATAGGGTGAGGATGCCATACGCGGGTTGAGGAGCGCACGAACAGCCGGCGATTCCCGGTGAGGGCGGTGAAGAGGGGAGTGCGGGTGCGACTGCTCACTGCTCGCCAGCCTGCGCTCGTCCTTCTGGGCATCCTTGTCTGTGCGAGCATCGGATCGACTTCCATTGCAGGTGGGTCGCCGGCCGCAGCCGTCACCCGCAAGACGGAGGTGACCTCGCCCCTTGGATCGATACACATGACCTTAGAGTCGCCGCAGCAGTTTACCGAGGCCAAGTGCCTGTTCATTCCGCTGGACATCGCATGGAGCCGACGCTCCGACGTCACCATCATCGGTGAGTTGACGGTCCGCAGAACCGGGTCGTCGGTCTCGAACCCCGACTCATTCATCCTCGCTCGAAGTGAGCCAACAACCGGAAAGTACACCGACTACGTCTACGTGTGCCCGGCCGATGGCCCTGGAGCATTTGTGCTTTCAGGCAACGTTACCTTCATCGCGGCCGACTCATCCGAAGTCGTGGAAGTTCCCGCGATCTCGTTCATGGTGACCCAAGCCAAGACGTCGATCACCCAATTGACCTTGAGTCGGAGCGGGTCACGGATCGTTGCCAGCGGCCGTGCAGTCGTCGGGGACGAGGACAAGGACGTCGCGGCCGGGGGAATTCTCGTCATCGCAGTGCGGGAGGCGGGAGCTGCTGATTGGGTGAATGTGGCAGTGCCACCGGTCGGGCGGACGGGGGAGTTCAGCGCAAGGATCGGGCCGCCGTTGGCTGCCGGCACCTGGGTACGAGCGCAGGTAGTCAAGTGCAAGTGGTGTAGCGGCGCGAGCGCCTACGCTCGAGTTCGTTGATCATTCGTGAACAGGTGATGCGGCAACGTCACTACAATCGCACCATTCCCATCCCCCATGAATCAATCGAGCAGGAGTGATTGTGGAACCTCTCTATCTCGTGGCCGTAATCAAGCCGAAGATTGAATGTGCTGACGAGGTCCTTGAAGTCCTGCGTGTCATGATGGCGAAAACCCGGGCAGAGAATGGGTGCGACTTCTACGACCTGGTCGCAGGCGATGACGAGCCCGGTACTTGGCTCATGCTCGAGAAGTGGTCGACGCGAGCCGACTGGGAGGCACACATGAGCATGCCTCATGTGGTTGCGGGAAATGAGTCGCTAGCAGATCTGTTGCGGAAGCCGACCGAGCTTCGCTTCTATTCGGCGAGATAGGGCACGACATGGCGGTAACAACCGGCGGATATACCTCGGCGACCCTTCGGGATGAGGCCGATTCCCTTGAACTCGCAGGGTTCTCGCTCGCCGATGCACTTCGCCTCGGTCGGATCGCGACCGATCTCGCGGTTATTCGGCGACTTCCCGTGCTCATCGAGATCGTGCTCGGCCAGCGGGTGGCCTACCGAGCGGCCTTGCCCGGTACCACTGCAGACAATGACGAATGGCTGCGCCGAAAGTTCCGCGTGGTCGCCCGATTCGAGGAGTCGACCCTCGCGGTCCGCGTCGCGCACGAGGAGAAGGACCGCTCATTCAACGAGGCGACGGGATTGCCGGAGACGGAATTCGCAGCTCACGGGGGTGGCTGGCCTATCAGGGTGGCGGGCGTTGGGGTGGTGGGAATGTTTGGCGTGTCGGGCCTTCCTCAGGTCGCAGATCATGAACTCATCGTCGAGTCGCTCGGCGTTCACCTGCTTGAGTCTGATCGAGGCTAGCTCCGTCAATGGCGCGCGAAGGTGCAGTCGGTGGCGGGGTCGTCCTCGGGCTCGATGGAATTGCCCGCTGCCCGTGGTGCAGCGGCTCCACTGATTACGTCACGTATCACGACGAGGAGTGGGGTCGGCCGGTTCGGGGGGATGCAGCGATCTTTGAGCGTATATGCCTTGAGACGTTCCAATCGGGACTTTCCTGGCTAACGGTTCTACGCAAGCGACCGTTGTTCCGCTTGGCGTTCGCAGACTTCGATCCGCGGGCGGTAGCTGAGTTCCATTCCTCCGACGTAGACCGGCTCATGGAAGATGCGGGAATCGTGAGGAATCGCAAGAAGATCGAGGCAACGATCGGCAACGCACGGGCTGTTGTCAACCTGTTGGACGTTGCAGGTGAGGGTGCGCTTGATGCCCTGTTCTGGTCCTACGGGTCAGGCTCGGGCGTTCAACGTCCGGCATCGATGAGGGATATTGCCGCAGCGACCGAAGGTTCCCGTGCGATGAGCGCCCAACTGCAGGGGATCGGTCTTCGCTGGATCGGGCCGACGACCATGTACGCGGCGATGCAGGCCTGCGGGGTCGTGAATGATCACTTGATCGGATGCGCTGCTGGAGGTGAGTGAGCCACGGGCTCAGTGATCGATCAGTCGATGCGGATCGTTCCCTGCGATGTCTTGAACCACACGGCAACGATTCCAGGATCCTCCGAGTCGACCCAGTCGACCTCGATGTCGTCCAGTGGGTGATCCTTCGGCTCGCCGAGCCAGGCGCTGATGGTGTCCGGATCCCCGGCGATTTCAATTCGACCGACCGACACTGGTCCGGCTCCTGCGGATGGGTGTTCGGTGGTGTCGCCACCCCACTCGACGAAGAAGGGCAGTTGCGGGTCGGCCATGACGTCGAGGACGCCAATCTGCTTCCAATTCAAGTCGTGTCCATCGGGGCGTATCCGATGCCCAGCCCGCGCCTCACGGCCAAGTCGCGACTCCAACGGGGAGATGTCGTCAACGGCGACCACCCACGAGAGCCAGCCGCCACCGTCTGATGCCCGGCGTGAAACGGCCTGACCGAAGGGCGCCTTTTCTGCTGCGGGGTGGTCGAGGGCAGAGACGACCTCGACGTAGCAGCCCCCAGCGAGCGGCAGGATGAAGTTGCGCGTCCCAAACTGCGGGTGGCGACCGCCATCTTGGAAGGTCGCGCCGAGGTCGGATCCGATCCGCTGAACGACGTCGGCGAGCTCTCCGGAGTTACAGGCGTAGGACAGGTGATCAAGCCGCATGCACCAAATACTGTCAAGTCCCCAAACCTGCTTCGAACTGACCCCCGGCATTGAGTGTCTATGGCAGGCTTCACTCATGTCGAACACGGTGGATCATGGGCACGGAGACGGCTCGCCAATGCTGGACAAGAAGAAGTCGCTTATTCTCGGCGGCATCGGACTTGCCTTCATGGTGCTCATCTTTTGGAAGGTGATCCCGCAGATCGGTGACTACGGGGAGGCATGGTCGGCCCTTCAGTCGATGGGGACGCTCGCAATGGCGCTCATTGTTGTCATGGTGGTGGTGTACCTGCTCGCCTACGGTCTTCCGTTTATGGCGGTGACTCCTGGACTGCATTACTGGCGGTCGCAGCAGGTAAATCAGGCGGCCTTCACGATCAGCAACGGAGTGCCAGCGGGTGGCGCCGTTGGGCTCGCCGTTCAGTTCGGAATGCTCACGTCATTCCATATCGCGCCGACCGCAGCAACGGCGGCGATCACCGCTGTCGGGGTCTGGAGCACCTTTGTCAGCCTCGGGTTTCCGATACTCGGAGTGGTGGCACTGGCGGCCGCAGGCGGTTCAAACCAGTACACGTGGGTGGGGATCGTTGGCTTGCTCATTCTCGTGACGGTCGTTGTCATCTTCGTGCTCGTCATGCGGTCTGAATCGTTGGCGCTTTCGATCGGACGCCTCGCCAACAAGGCCATCGGCCCGTTCCGCAATCGGATCAAATCTTTGCACGACGTTGATGCAGTAGCGCCCATTACCAAGTTCCGGGGCGACATGTACGAGGTGCTCAAGCGCCGCTGGGCTGCGATCACGGCGGCACAGGTCGCTGTGTCCGCCGCTCAGTTCCTCATCCTCTACGTCGCGCTCCGAGGGGTGCAGGGCTGGGACTCACCGGGGACGTCGATGCTCGCCGCCTTCGCTGCATTTGCAATCAGTCAGGTGATGCTCATGGTCCCCATCACTCCCGGCGGCCTCGGCACGGTCGATGCGCTGATGATCACGATTCTCATCTCCCTCGGTGCGGATAAGGGTGACGCGACAGCCGCGGATCTCGTCTGGCGGGCGTCGTCCTACGTCCCGCAGATCCTCATCGGCATCATCGCTCTCCTCGCTTGGACGAAGCGGGCAGGGAGGGCCTTTGCGACGTCAGGCTCGGCCAAGCCCGCGTGATCCAAGAACGGGATCACATTGATGAAGTTTCGGCGTGTCGTTCGGGGCGGGCGGCTGTCGTTCCCTAGAGTTTGAGCGCTCGGCCGTCGCGGGAGGGGAAGCCTTCGGCGGCCGGGCTCCTGCATGTCCGTTCCCCGTTCGATGAGTATCCCGTCCACAGTCTCTCCCTCCTTCTGGCAGACGTTCACAGGGTCCTTCACCGCGCTAGGCGAACTGCTGTGGCGGCAGGAAGGGTGCTGTCCATGACGACACAACCAACGCTTGAGATGCATGGACCTGATCACCTCGTGGCATCGCTGCCATACCTGCTTGGCTTTGAGCCGGGTGAAAGTCTGGTCGTTGTGTGGACGAAGGGCGGGCGACTCCTCCTCACCCAGCGAGTCGACCTACCGGCAGAGGAGCATCAGGTCGACCTGACGGAATTCGCGAACGTTCTCGTGCGACCGCTCAAGGACCATGATCCGGACGAGGCGGTGCTCGTCGTCATCGAAGAGGTCAACGACCTAGCCACGGCGGGCGCAAGAATTGTGGGGGATTCCCATGATGAGCACAGAGCGGCCGGCGAAGTTGGGGCCTTCGCGGCGGGGTCGCTCCCGCGAAGCGAACTCATCGATGCGGTCACGACGGCCGCGACTGAGTTGGATGTGTTTGTACGCGACGCCATCTACATCAGCAGGGGCCGCTTTCGCAGTTACCTCTGCGTGGATGACTGCTGCCCGGTTAACGGACGAGTAGTCGACCCCGTCATCGCGAACAGTGTGGCTGCGTCATTTGCGGTGAGTGGTGTTTCTGCGCTCCCATCGAGAGCAGATCTCGTTGCTGTCCTTGAGCCCGATCCGATTGGCGTGACACGGATCGAGCCCCTCATCATTGATCGAGAGCAGGAAATTGATGACGCGCTCGGATCCGGTGGAAGCGCGGCCGTCGAGGCATGGCGCGATGAGCAGGTCGATCACCTAGCGTCAATGATCTGCGGCGGTGAAGACTTGTCCGATGCTGACACGGTCGCAGTGCTCGTTGGTCTGTGCGATGTGCGAGTACGAGACACGCTCCTGTGGCACCTCAACGCCGCGCACGACCGCTACGGTTGTTTAGACCGGCTCCTCATCGCATTGCGACTGGCACCCAATGGCTACGTGGCCCCAATCGCGACGTGTGCTGCGCTTGTCGCCTGGCTGCTCGGAGACGGTGCTCGAGCATCGATCGCCATAGACCGCGCCCTCAACGATGATCCTGAGTATTCCCTCGCAGTCCTCGTCGGAATGTCGATATCGGTGGGGCTGCCGCCCGCGGCGTGGAAAGAGGTGATGGCCCAGCTCACTGTCGAGGCATGCAGAGCCAGACCCCTTGTCAAGCAGGAGGGGCCACCTGCGGCGTAGGCCCGGACCCCCTCTTGCAGGTTTGCCCGCATGTACTACTCTTTCCCGCAGGTTAAGAGTGTCAGTGCCAAGCCCCGGCTAGCTGGCCGGCAACCCTCCACCGCGGTGGGGTGCTCCGGGTGAAGACCAGGCCTCCTCGGAGGCAAGCGCGGGTCCTGCGCACGCAGGGCCCCGGTGAAGGCGTACCCGTTCGACGCCGCTTCGGCGTCCCTGCATTGAGAAGGGCATTACTCATGTCACAAGACTGGTCATTTGAAACGCGTCAGATCCATGCCGGCCAATCCCCGGACCCGGCCACGAACGCTCGGGCTCTGCCGATTTATCAGACAACCTCCTACACCTTCAATGACACGAACCATGCGGCGAATCTCTTCGCCTTGAAGGAACTCGGCAACATTTATACGCGGATCATGAATCCGACCCAAGCCGCGGTGGAGGACCGGGTGGCGTCCCTTGAGGGCGGCGTGGGCGCCCTGCTCGTCGCGAGTGGCCAGGCCGCCGAGACTCTGGCGATCCTCAACATCGCTGAGGCAGGGGATCACATCGTCTCGAGCCCATCGCTCTACGGAGGCACGTACAACCTCTTCCACTACACCCTGCCGAAGTTCGGAATCGAGGTCTCCTTTGTCGAAAATCCGGGCGATCCCGAATCTTGGCGGGCCGCGGCACGACCGAACACCAAAGCCTTCTACGGCGAGTCGATCTCCAATCCACAAAATGACGTCCTCGACATCGCGGCCGTCGCAGAGGTAGCACACTCTCTCGGGGTTCCGCTCATCATCGACAACACCGTGGCGACGCCATTCCTCATTCGGCCCCTTGAGTGGGGTGCTGACATCGTCGTCCACTCGGCGACCAAGTACATGGGGGGCCACGGAACAGCCGTTGCTGGCGTCATCGTCGACGGCGGTTCGTTCGACTACGCCCAGTACCCGGAGCGGTTCCCGAACTACAACACTCCTGACCCGAGCTACCACGGCCTCGTCTACGCACGCGACCTCGGTGTGGGTGGAGCCTTCGGTGTGAACTTGGCCTTCATCCTGAAGGCCCGAGTTCAACTCCTGCGTGATCTCGGTGCGGCGGTGGCCCCATTCAATGCGTGGCTCATCGCCCAAGGACTTGAAACCCTTTCGCTCCGGATGGAGCGCCACGTCGATAACGCACTTGCAGTGGCGACGTGGCTCGAGGCTCGCCCCGAGGTCGTCTCGGTCAACTATGCGGGGCTCCCATCTAGCCCCTGGTATTCACTTGGCAAGAAGTACGCGCCTCGTGGTACCGGCGGCGTGCTGGCCTTCGAGATCGTCGGAGGGCTGGAGGCTGGCAAGAAGTTCGTCGAGGGGCTTGTCCTCCACAGCCATGTCGCAAACATTGGTGACGTTCGTAGTCTTGTCATCCACCCAGCATCAACAACACATTCGCAGTTGACGCCCGAAGAGCAGGCTGCATCCGGCGTGACACCAGGCCTCGTCCGCCTAGCGGTAGGCCTTGAGGCGTTGACCGACATCTTCGCCGACCTCGAGACGGGTTTCGCGGCGACGAAGGCGTAGTTCGTGCCTTCCTCGTACGGCGAATTAACCTACGACGGTCTCCCTCCTGCCAGCTCAGCCTGGCGGGAGGGAGACGCGGTAGGTGACCGGCGGTTCCTTGACCTCAGCGAATTCACCACTGATTCGGGCTTCACCTTCCCCACGGTGCGCGTTGCCTATGAGACCTGGGGGACCCTGAACTCTGATCGTTCCAATGGCATCTACGTGTGCCATGCGCTCACCGGTGACTCTCACGTTTCCGGTCCGGCCGGGGTGGGTCACAAGACGGGTGGCTGGTGGGACGCCCTCGTCGGACCCGGTCGCGCCATTGATACTGATCGTTGGTTCGTCGTGTGTGCGAACGTCCTCGGTGGCTGCCAGGGCACGACTGGACCGTCGTCCCTTGATGGTGATGGCCGTCCGTGGGGGAGTCGATTCCCAACGATCACTGTTGGGGACATGGTGGCGATTGAGGTACTCCTCGCCAATGATCTCGGGATCGACTCGTGGGCCCTCATGCTCGGTCCGTCGCTGGGTGGAATGCGAGTGCTTGAGTGGCTCGTGGCGCATTCGAGTCGCGTCAGAGCTGGGCTCGTCCTCGGCACGACCGCGGCCGTGGATGCCGACCAGATCGGAACCCACGAGACGCAGTTGTCGGCGATCTACGCCGATCCCCGGTTCCACGGTGGCGATTACTACGGCATGCCTGATGGGCAGGGCCCCCATGAAGGGATGGGGGTTGCGCGGCGCATCGCACACCTCACCTATCGCAGCGCTACAGAGTTGAACGAGCGATTCGCTCGGACTGCCCAGTTTGGTGAAGACCCTTTCGACTGGGTTCAGGGAAAGCGCTCCGGCCGCTTCGCCGTTGGCTCCTATCTCGACCACCACGCAGAGAAACTTGCCCGTCGATTCGACGCGAACACCTACATTGCCCTGACTGACGCAATGAGCCTGTTCGATCTGGGCCGGTGTCGTGGTGGGCTTCAGCGGGCTCTCGGCTCCATCACCGTCCCGCTTACTGTTGTCGGAATCGACTCCGACCGACTCTTCCCTGTCTTCCAGCAGCAGCAGATTGTCGACCTCGCGCCAGGTGCGGATGCTCTTCACATTGTGCACAGCCTGTACGGGCACGACGGATTCCTCGTCGAGGATGATCAAGTGGCAGGCTTCGTCGACCTTGCGATTGACGGAATCCTCCGTACTTCCTAGGCATCGTCGCCCCCGAACGTCGTTGTTCGTGCAGTATCTGTCCCATGGGATTCCTCGATAGCTTCGATCTGACCAAGACACTTAACCGCGACGAGGAGGCTCGCCGACTCAAGGCCGGTCAGGAGCGTCTCCTGTACCTGCGGCTGCTCGCTGGCGGCATCTATGACGCCTCGGGAATCCTCGGACCTCCGTTCTGTGTCGTGTTTGAAGGATGGGACGCGTCAGGAAAGGGGGGCGCCATTAAGCGAGTCGTTGAGCCACTCGATCCGCGCCATGTTCGTGTTGTGTCGATCGCGGCACCGAGTGTTGACGAGAAGCGGCACCACTTTCTCACGAGGTTCTGGCCACAGTTGCCCGGTTGGGGTGGCATGGCCGTGCTTGATCGGAGTTGGTACGGACGCGTCCTTGTCGAGCGGGTGGAGGGTTTCGCGACCGAGGAGCAGTGGCGACGTGCATACGAGGAGATCAAGTCCTTCGAACGAATGATCACAGACGAGGGGATGGTCCTGATTAAGTTCTGGATGCACATCTCACATGACGAGCAACTACGCCGGTTCTCAGCCCGGGAGGCTGAACCAGTAAAGCGCTGGAAGATCACCGGGGAAGACTGGCGCAATCGGGAGAAGCGTCCGGAGTATGAATTGGCGGTGACAGAGATGCTCGAGCGTACGGACACGTCGTTTGCGCCGTGGATCGTGGTCGAAGCGAATGACAAGCGGCATGCCCGAGTTAAGGTCGTCGAGCAGGTCGTGGAGTCCCTCGAGCGGGGCTTGAGCCGAGCCGGCATCGAAGTCGGGGAGACGCCCCGCTCACCGTGACCCCAGAGGTTATCCACAGCCGATGTTTGAGGCTGGCCATGGACGAGTCGCAGCGATTAGCGTGCCTGCATGCGTCCTATGGCCCCACCATCCTCGTCAGCTCCGCCAGCAACGTCATCCTTATCCCTCACCGCCAAGGTGTTCGTCGGCGGCATATCGGCCTTTGTCGCGTTGATCATGTGCTTCGCTGTGCCGTCAACGGCATCACCGAAGGCTCACCAGTGGTTTGTAACCCCGAAGTCGGTTGATGTCGTTGGCGATGACGAGGGGGATCGATTCGTCGGCTCTGGTGGGCTGGTTCTCCCTGGGACGGTAGGTCATGAGACTCGGCAGCGGGTGGCGACCTGCACCGGCTGCCGCTGGCAACTTGCAGATCCCTGCGCCAGTTCGCCCGACGATGGTGCGCATGCCGCTTGCATGAGCGTGACCCGAGGTTGCGCTCGTGCGGCGCAACTGCTGCGCGTGTGGCTGTCCGAGGATGGGGGTGTGACCTGGCGTGATCTCGGACTTGTATGCATTCCACCGGGCGGCCCGGTGACCGTCGCGCAGGTGACTACGTCGGTCTCGGATGAATTTGAGCGGTCGATCCCGGCGACAGGGCTTACGTTTCAGCCTCGGCGGGGCGTCCTGCCCTACCTGCCGGTCATCTTCCACTCCACCCAGCCGAGTGACCTGCCGCCGAGCGAGCATGTCATCAACGGTGTTCGCGTGACCCTTTATCCGCGGCCAAGTTGGACCTGGGAATTCGGTGACGGCGCATCCCTTCTCACGACAATTCCCGGCAGCACATACCCCGATCTCACGGTGTCGCACACGTACTCCCGGGGAGGACGAATGCAGGTTCGCGTCACCACATCGTGGAATGCGACGTACATGATTGATGACCTCGGCCCATTTCAGGTTTCTCTCCCCGTAACGCAGACTGCTACCGCCACCTTGCCCGTGGGACAGGCGAGGGCCGTGCTCGTCCCATGAGATCAGGCAGACCCCGGCGCGACAGATGGGTCACCTGAGTGACACAATGAAGCCTCTCCTCACGGCCCGTACAAGCCCATCGGCTTGACACGGGCTCTTGTCGTGGGGAACCGTGAGAAGGGCATCGACGCGTCAATGGCATCAGCGAAGAACTCAGTCAGCGCACCGACCGCGAAGAAGGCGGCTCCCGCGAAGAAGGCGGCTCCCGCGAAGAAGGCGGCTCCCGCGAAGAAGGCGGCTCCCGCGAAGAAGGCGGCTCCCGCGAAGAAGGCGGCTCCCGCGAAGAA
>CAMDKQ010000056.1 GCA_945901095.1 Bifidobacterium breve | reverse complement strand
CCTTGGCTGGTGGTGCAGTGGGAGGCGGTGAGGACTAGTCGGCTGCGCAGCATGCCACCGGTGCAGCCGGTGGGCCAACTGTTGCCGTTGAAGATGGCGAGGCTCACGATCGCGGGATTGCCGTTCGCCGGAGTGCCTCCGTAGATCCGGGGGGCTGCGAGGGGCCGCGCTGAGGCGACGGGTGCCAACGTCAGTGCAGATAGGCAGATGGCTGTCGCGAGGGCAATCGTGACCCCGGTGCGGCGTCGCGGACCTTCGATTCGAGGGTTCGAGAGGACGAATCGTTTGGAGGCCATGGACGTTAATTGTGCCATGCGATGTGCGAGCCGCAATCTCAGTCGTGGCACGCGACGTGGTCGGTCAATTCGCCCGCGCGAGCGGCTGGTCGTAACCTACGTCTGCGTAGGTTACGCTAGCGTAGGTTAGATTGCGAAGGGTTCGAGGAGCGGGGAGTTGACATGATTCGGATGGATGTTGCCGTGGCGACGTCGAGTGAGCAAGGGCAGCCCGAGATTCAACGAGAAAACGTGCGAATGCACGGGCGAACTGTCTCGTATCGGCAGCACAGGGGGGTCGGCACACCGATCCTCCTCGTCCACGGCATTGGCTCAAGCGCTGACACCTGGCAGCCGGTGTTCGACCGTCTCGTGCTGCAGAACGCCGCTGTCATCGCCGTCGACCTGCCAGGTCACGGCGAATCCTCAAAGGAGTCGGGCGACTACAGCCTCGGCGCGATGGCGAGCACCCTGCGCGATCTGCTCGATCTCCTTGGCCACGAGCAGGTCCACCTCGTCGGGCACTCGCTCGGCGGTGGCATCTCCCTCCAGTTCACCTATCAGTTCCCCGAGCGTGTCGACCGGCTGGTCCTCGTCTCGAGCGGTGGTCTGGGCGAGGAGGCCTTCGTTGGGCTTCGGGCCGGCGCCCTGCCTGGCGCTGCACTCGCGCTCAAGATCGCGATCAACCGCCGAACCGTCGCGGGGGCAAACCGCGTTGGCCGCCTGCTCGCGCGGGTTGGCGTCGAGCCGCATGCGCTCAGCCCCAGTGCGCTTCGCACCGTGAGCAGGCTCGGCGACGAGGAGCGCAGGGAGGCCTTCCTCGCCACCCTGCGCAGTGTTGTCGGGGTGCGGGGCCAGCGCGTGTCAGCGCTCGCGAAGTTGTATCTCATCAAGGGGGAGCGGGTCCTCATCGTCTGGGGCGATCGCGATCCGATGATCCCGATGGCGCACGGCGCCCATGCCCATGCCCTGCTCGAGGGGAGCAGGTTCGTTGCCTTCCCCGGCGCTCGACATGAACCGCACGTCGATGACCCTGACAGATTCGTCGCGCTGGTTCTCGAGCACGTTGGCGTCTGATCCGGTTCGCCTCCTGATGCGAACTCTGAACGGCTTCCTCCGCGCCTGTCATCCGGGACCAACGATGGCGGTCACGGTCGTCATCACCGCATTCGCGTGGAGTGTCGGCTGGCGCCTCCCGGGAATCACCCTCCTCCTTCTTGCGGTGCTCGTCGGGCAACTGTCGGTGGGATGGAGCAATGACGCATTCGACGCAGGCCTCGATGCCGTGTCCGGTCGCGAGTCAAAGCCCACCGTCAGAGACCAGGTCACGGCGAGGGCCTTGTGGTTCGGGGCAGTAGGCGCTCTGGTCCTGTCATCCGCCCTGAGTTGGATCGTGGCGGGACCTGTCGGTGGAAGTTTCCACGTCTTCTCCATTGCCATGGCCTGGCTCTACAACGTGAGACTTTCGCGCACCCAATGGTCGTGGCTGCCTTATGCGCTCGCCTTCGGCGCGGTACCAGGCTTCGTGACCTACGGGCTCAATGGTGAGCCACCGCCGATTTGGTCAGTCTTTTGCTTCGCGATCATCGGGGTCAGCGCGCATCTGGCAAACGCGCTCCCCGATCTTCAGTCTGACGCGGACGCGGGGATGGGCGGCCTCGCTGTGCGACTTGGACGGCGTCGCTCGGTTCTCTTTTGCTGGACGATGCTGGCTGCCGGGACGGCAGTTTTGGCGCTGGTTGCTGCGCCCTCGAATTGGCTGATTTCCCTATGTCTCGTCCTCGCCTACTCGAGTGCGGTCGGGTATGGAACCTGGGCGACACGGCGATCGGGCATGTTCATTGCTCTCATCGGAGCGGTGATGGTCGACGTTGTGGCGGTCGTGCTCGTCGCCTGAACTTCCAGGTGAATCAGGGGAGGTGGGCGGAGCATTGGATGGCGTCAAGGATCTCTGCAACTCGGACTGAGTCGCCGATGGGCACGACCCAGGCCTCGCGGCCCTCGATGCGGGCACTGACCGCCTCGATCATGACCTGATAGGCATCGACCGGCGCGAATAACTCCTCACGCTTGCCGATGATGAGCGAGGTCTCCTCACGCCAGGCGGTGAATGCCGGCCCGATCCCCATGACGGCGAAGTCGTCGGAACCTTGGACTGTCAGGTGCTGAGCCTCGTCCTGCTCGAATGAACTCAGTGCTGTCGCGCGGATCACACCGTCCATCACTGCGGTGACCGAAGTGGTGAGATCGGCACCTGAGGGTCCGGTTGATGTGTGCGCCTGCACCACGTCGACGATGTGCGCACCGCCCGTGAGTGCGGCCCATGTGTGAACCTGGTATCCACCGGTGTCGAGGAGTGCGCCGCCTCCCATGGATGGGTCACTGCGGTAGTTGCCGTCGATCTGACCAGGAAAGGTGAAGGCAGAGTCGATGGACATGATCTCGCCGAGCGCACCTGAATGGGCGAGCTCGGTGAGTCGTCGAAACCGCGGGTGCCAGCGGGTCCACACAGCTTCGACGAGCATTCGATCGGCGTGCTCCGCCGCGTGGGCCATCCGCTGGGCTTCGCTGGCGTTGAGCCCGAGCGGCTTCTCGCACAGCACGTGCTTGCCAGCCTCCAGCGCCCTGATCGTCCATTCGAGATGCTGGTGATTCGCGAGGCAGATGTAGACGGCATCGATCGATGGATCCTCGATGAGTTGGCCGTAGGAGGCGTGGACGATGTCGGGCGCGAGTGCAGTTGATCGCTCACCGCTGCGGCTGGCTACCGCATGGAGCCTCGCACCCTGAGCGGCGTGGACGGCCGGGGCCATGGCCCGGGTGGCTATCCATCCGGCGCCGAGGAAGCCCCACCTGATCGGCACCGGCTACCTCAGGAGTTGGGGCACGACGGGCAAGCCGTTTTGGAGAGCAGATGCCTCGGCGGCCTGCATGAGGGCGACCACGTCGCGGGACTGGGTCGCGAGGATACCCATAGGCACCCCATTCACGAGGAACTCGACGACCGACGTGTGGAAGGCGTGGGCCGGGACCTCGCCGAGTGACAATCGCTCGGATGATCCATCAGGCCGGTGGAGTGTGAGGAGAGCTGGGAGATCGGCGACGGCCGGCTCGGCCTGCGGGTCCCAATCGCCGACGATTGCCCCGGTGGTGCCAAGGACGTAGAACTTGGGCTTTCGCGCAGCAGCGAGATCGGAGTTCACGAATGTCGCCTGCGTTCCATCGATGAAGGTGATGGTGACCTGCGCGTGGTCAGCATTTGTGACGTGGGTCCACTGGCGCTTGTGATTTATCCCGCTCACATGGGCCACCTCGCCGGGCATGACCGCGAGGACCTGGTCAAGGAAGTGGCTACCCCAGTCGAAAATCGCCCCACCGGAGATGGCTGCATCGGAGTGCCAGTAGGAGCAGGGCTTGGAGTAGCCGCCGACGAAACTGTCGTACTGGAAGACCTCGCCGATCGCCCCAGAGGAGATGAGCGCTGCGAGGGTCACGAAGTCGCGATCGAAGCGACGGTTCTGGTAAACGACGAGGAGTAGCCCGCGCGTGTCGGCGAGTGCCATGAGCTCGTCACACTGCTCCGTGGTGAGTGCCATGGGCTTCTCGAGGATGACATGGATTCCGCGTTCGAGGGCGGCCTTGGCCCACGAGTAGTGGCTGTCGGGAGGGGTCGAGATCACGACGAGATCAATGGTGCCAGAGTCGAGCATCGTGCCGGCATCGTTGAAGGTAGCCGCATCGGGAGCGAGTTCGAGGGCCGCGGTGATTCGCTCGGGATTCGTATCACAGACTGCCGTGAGGACGAGGCCATCGGTGGCCTGAACCGCGAGGTTGTGCTCATAGCCGATTGCGCCATAGGCCAGCAGACCGACACGGATGTTGGACGAAGGCACGTTGCGGGCTCCAAGCTAGGGCGAATGAACAGGCTCCTGACCTTAGGGCTAAATCGCGTTGGAAGCACCCGCAGGGAATCTATCCACAACCCTGGTGTCCATCCGACATAACGGCGTCGATTGGAGTAGAAAGGACGAGTACAGCGTTCGCAGCATCCATCGATCACGAAGGAGCGAATATGTCACAGCAGTCGACCGGTCCCACCCGCCTCGCCCGCATCGCGGCGAAAGAAGTCCCCCATCGCAAGTCAGACAGGTTCTTCGCCGCGAAATCGTCCGCGAAGGCTGACTGCGAGCAGTTCATCGTCGATGTGCGGCGATCGCACATGCACGAGGCCACGACCGCAGAGTTGCTCCGCGCAGCCGAGCACGTCATGCGCGAACTTCACGAGATCACCTTGGACACTCCCGACGCCCGCAACATGGTGGTCGACCTCGACAAGCAGATCCAGCACCTCCAACTTGCGGAGCGTTGGGTGAGCGCAGCTGAGCGGGTCGTGACTCGCCTTGGGGCTGGCGGCGCCAAGGGTGTGCGCGATGGCGTGCTTGAGGCCGCCGACACGGTGATGTGGTGCGTTCGCGCCGAACGTTGGAACGGCAAGCTCACCGCGTCTTTGACGGTGCTCGAGCAGGTTGTCCGCGATGCCGAGGTGCATGCGGCCCGCACCGCCTGAGGCCTCGTTCATCCGCCTTACGCTTCGAAGGTGAAAAAACCATAGTGAGCTCGAAGCGTAAGGCGGGATCGCGAAATTCATGCGCATTCATCATTCCGATTGTTCAGCTAGCGCGGGATACTTCCTTCATGGATGTCCGCCGATGAGCCCCGGAGCAGAGCAGGTCCTTGATGGCCAGGGCGGCAGCGACTACGAGCGCTACATCCGCACCGATGAACTCCTCGCCCTGCAGAAGGGTCCGCAGGAGTGGATCCATCGCGATGAGTTGCTCTTCACCGTCACCCATCAGTCGTCCGAACTCTGGCTTAAGCTCGCAACCGCCGAGGTGACAGAGAGCCTCGCATTGCTTCGAGCCGGCCGCGTGCAACCCGCACTTCGACTCCTCACCCGGGTCCGGATGTGCATCGGCTACTCCACGATCCAACTCGACATGCTCGAGCAGATGACCCCGTGGGACTACCAGCAGGTCCGCAAGGCGCTGGGGCACGGATCCGGATTCGACTCACCAGGCTTTCGTGGGATACGCAACGTGGTCCCAGAACTCGGCAGCGTCTTCTTCTCGATGATCGAGGAACGCGAACTCGGCCTGATCGACCTCTTCACCGGCTACGAGGCCCATGAGGACCTCTACCAGTTGGCCGAGATGCTCTTTGACATTGACGAGGCGTTTATGGCCTGGCGTGACCGACATTTTCGGGTGGTCGAGCGGACGATCGGCTTCAATGTTCGAGGGACGCAGGGCACGCCCGTGGAGGTGATCGGCGGCTTGCGAGATCGCAAGTTCTTCCCGGAACTGTGGGATGTCAGGTCGGATCTGTCGAACTTGGCAGACGAGATCCTCTAACGCAGTTCAGGTGGCAATCCGGGCACCGCACTAACCTTCGAGAATGCGCATCCTCATTGCCACGGTCGCGGCATTAGCGCTCGTGGCCGGATTTGCCATCGCGCTCCTCACGGGCAATCGCCTCGCCGGTGGCGTCGTCCTGCTAGCGGGCGGGCTATGGTGCGCGTTTGCGTTGCTGCGGCTCGCAGGTCCGTGGCGCACAACTTTCGTCGGCCTCGTCTACGTCGCGTCGTTTGCCGTCTCGCATCCCCTCGGCAAGCTCATCGGATCGTGGAATTCGGTGATCCTTGTTGCGGCAGTTACTGCGGTGGTTGCCTACGTGATCGTGCCGAAGGCGGAGTCGAGGAACTGAGCGACTCTCTCCCGCGCCGGGCGGTCTCCTATTTCATCTGCGGCGAGGGCTCCAACAAGCGGTGCGTACTCGGCTTCTGGGGCACCGAGCGCGATCGCCATGCGTTGCAGTGACGCAGGGGTAACCTCGATATGGGGTTGGAGGCCCCAGGCATTGCCGGAGCGAAAGGCGAGGTCGGCGTGGGGGAGCCGTGCGAAGACCTCGGCCCCGGGCGGTGCGGTGATCGCATCGTCGTGCCACACCACCCACGGACCGTCGAATGAATCCTCGCTCGCAAGTTTCGATGTGCAATCGACATAGCCGCGGAAAGTGTGATCGAGCCTGCGGACCTCGCCGCCGAGGGCCTTCGCGAGAACCTGAGCACCGAAGCACAGGCCGAGGTACGGCCTGCCCGTCGCGACCCATTCGCGCACCAATGAAATCTCCTCCTCGGCTGGCGCGAGAAGGTGGCCCGTGGCGACCGAAGTTGGGGAGCCCATGACGATGAGGAGATCGGCCTTGTCGATCGAGTCCTCGTCACCGCGGTAGACCCGTTCGATGGCGTACCTGCCTTCGTCGAGCCACGGCTCGAGGTGACCAAGCTCATGGGCAATGTCGTGATGCGAGAGGACGACGGCTCTCCGCACAGCCATCGCTACGAGAACGCGATGGCGCGGACAAAGTGCTCAGCGGCCTCGAGCTCAGGGGCTAGGAACCTGTCCGGTCCAGGCCCGGGCACGGTGGCACGAAGACGGCTGATGACGTCAACGCTTGCAGACGAGGGCTCGAGAGGTGCGCGCAGGTCGATTGCTCTCGCGGACGCGACGAGCTCGATGGCGAGGATTCGCGTGAGGTTCGCGACGGACAGCCGTAGCTTCCTAGCGGCGTGCCATCCCATCGAGACATGGTCCTCCTGCATTGCCGAGCTGGGGATCGAATCAACACTTGCGGGAACGGCGAGCCGCTTATTCTCCGAAACAAGGGCAGCCTGCGTGTACTGCGCGATCATGAGCCCTGAGTCGACACCGGGATCGTCGGCGAGGAACGGGGGGAGGCCATGCGACCGATGTCGGTCGAGCAGGCGGTCGGTACGTCGCTCGGAGATGGAGCCGAGGTCCGCGGCGGCGATCGCGAGGAAGTCGAGCACGTATCCGACAGGCGCCCCATGGAAGTTGCCGTTACTTGAGACGGTGCCGTCGCCGAGAACGATCGGGTTATCGATTGTCGCGGCCAGCTCCCGGCCCGCGATGAGGCGTGCATGCGTGATGGTGTCGCGCACAGCGCCTGCCACCTGCGGTGCGCATCGCAGTGAATAGGCATCCTGAACTCGGACATCGTCGACCCGGTGCGATGCCACGATTCCCGAGCCCCGCAGGTGGGCGAACATGTTCGCGGCGCTTAGGGCCTGGCCCGGGTGCGGTCGAAGGGGCAGGTGGAGCTCGGGCCTGAACACCTGATCGGTCCCGAGTAGGGCCTCAACGCTCATCGACGCCGTGAGATCAGCGACGTCGCATAGGTGCTCGAGATCGGCGATCGCGAGGATGAGCATGCCGAGCATCCCGTCGGTGCCATTGATGAGGGCCAGGCCCTCCTTCTCCTGCAATTCGATGGGCTCGATTCCCGCGGCGGTAAGCAGTTCGGGGACGGGTCGACCGACTCCGTCGGGACCTGTCGCCTCACCCTCGCCCATGAGCACGAGTGCGCAGTGGGAGAGCGGCGCCAGATCGCCGCTGCACCCGAGTGAGCCGAATTCGCGGACCACCGGAGTGATGCCGGCATTGAGAAGGGCGGCAATGGTCTCGGCCACCACGGGGCGCACTCCGGTGCGGCCGCTCGCAAGGGTCTTGAGTCGAAGGAGCATGAGTGCGCGCACGACCTCATGTTCGATCGGCGCCCCCATCCCGGCGGCGTGTGAGCGGATGAGCGAACGCTGCAGCTGGGTTCGCATCTCGGCTGGAATGTGGCGCTGTGCAAGGGCGCCGAATCCGGTCGACACCCCGTAGACGGGCTCGACTGCGTGGGCGAGCGCATCGATCTGGACGCGGGTGGCAGACATCGCCGCGACTGCCTCCTCTGCGAGCACCACCCGGCAACCGCCTCGCGCAACGGAGATGACGTCGTCAAGGGTCATCCCGCTCGTGCCGATCGTGACCGGGTTGGAGTTGGCTGAACGGCTCATGCTGCGACCTTAGGGGTGAGGGGTGCCTGCCAGACGCGATCGATGAGATCGACGCCCGGCCGGTAAGCAAGGTGGATGTGGCTGGGGGCATTCAGGCTCACGATGTCAGCAAGGCTCCCGGGTGAAAGATGTCCGATATCGCTGCGACGCAATGCTTTTGCACCACCGAGGGTGGCTGACCACACCGCCTCATCCGGAGTCATGTGCATATCTCGGACCGCGAGGGAGATCATGAGCGACATGCTCGTGGTGTAACTCGAGCCTGGATTGCAGTCGGTCGCGAGGGCGATGGTGGCGCCGGCATCGAGGAGCCGGCGGGCATCCGGGTAGGGGGAGCGGGTTGAGAACTCCGCGCCAGGGAGGAGGGTCGCGACGGTGTTGCTCGCCGCGAGGGCCTCGATATCACGATCGTCGAGATAGGTGCAGTGGTCGGCCGAGGCGGCGTCTAGCTCGACCGCCAGCTGAACCCCACCGCCGTGCTGCAGTTGATTGGCGTGCAAGCGTGGGGCGAGCCCGGCCGCGATACCGGCGAGGAGCACGGCCCGGGCCTGGTCGACGTCGAACGCTCCCCGATCGCAGAAGACGTCAATCCACTTGGAGTTCGGGGCGCAGGAATCGAGCATGTCTCCGGCAACGAGCGCGACATAGTCGTCTGGCCGCCCCTCGAACTCGACGGGTACGACATGTGCACCGAGGTAGGTCGTCTCGGCTGTCACCGACCTCGCGATTCCGAGCGCTCTAGCCTCATCGATGGTGGTGAGACCGTAGCCTGACTTCGTCTCGAAGGTGGTGACACCGCTACGCCGCAACTCGGCTGCGAGCCGCCCGAGGTTCGAGGCGAGCTGCTCGTCGGTCGCGGCGCGGGTGGCGGTGACCGTGCGGCGGATCCCCCCTGCCGCGTACTGCTCGCCGCTCATGCGCGCGGCGAACTCGTCGGCCCGATCGCCGGCGAACAGGAGATGGGCGTGCGAGTCGACGAAACCCGGGAGCACGGCCCGGCCATCAAGGTCGACGACGGTGGTGGTCGCGTCCACGTCCGCGCTTCGACCAACCCACGAAACTCGACCGTCCTCGATCACGATTGCTGCGTCGATGATGATGCCGAGGTCACCCTCGCCGAGCGCCGGGTCGTTCGTGACGAGCGAACCGATGTTCAGCAGAGCGGTGGTCTCAGGCACCCTCGGTGTCCAGCATCGGTACATGCACATGCTTCTCGCGCGCGACGTCGACGGCGAGGTCATAGCCAGCATCGACGTGCCGAATGACGCCCATGCCCGGGTCGTTCGTGAGGACGCGCGCCAGTTTCTGCGCGGCGAGGGGAGTGCCATCGGCGACGCTCACCTGACCTGCATGGATGGATCGGCCGATGCCGACCCCGCCACCGTGGTGGATCGAGACCCACGAGGCACCCGAAGCGATGTTCACCATCGCGTTGAGGAGCGGCCAGTCTGCGATGGCGTCAGAGCCATCGAGCATGGCCTCCGACTCGCGGTACGGGGAGGCGACCGAACCGCAGTCCAGGTGATCGCGGCCGATGACGATGGGCGCACTGACCTCGCCCTTGGCGACGAGTTCGTTGAAGGCCAGACCTGCCTTGTCGCGCTCGCCGTAGCCAAGCCAGCAGATGCGGGCGGGCAGGCCCTGGAAGGCGACACGCTCCTGCGCCATCGTGATCCAGCGGCGAAGGTGGTCATTCTCGGGGAAGAGTTCGAGAACGGCCCGATCGGTGCGGTGGATGTCCTTCGGGTCACCGGACAGCGCAACCCAGCGGAATGGCCCCTTGCCCTCGCAGAAGAGAGGACGGATGTAGGCGGGGATGAAGCCTGGGAATGCGAAGGCGCGGCCGTAACCGCCCTTGCGGGCCTCATCACGGATCGAGTTGCCGTAGTCGAAGACCTCGGCGCCGGCGTCCATGAATCCGACCATTGCCTCGACGTGCTTGGCCATCGACTCCTGCGCGCGCTCGGTGAACTCATCGGGCTTGCGATCTGCGTACTCGCGAGCCTCGGCGACCTCGAAGCCGTCAGGCACGTAGTAGAGCGGATCATGGGCAGAAGTCTGGTCGGTAACGATGTCGGCGGGCACGCCCCGGCGCAGGAGTTCGGGGATGATGGCGGCTGCGTTTCCGACGACGCCGACCGATACTGCCTTGCGGTCTTGCTTCGCCTTGAGCACTCGGTCGATGGCATCGTCGAGATTGTCGGCGATCTCGTCGAGGTAGCGGGTTTCGACGCGACGCCTGAGCCGAGTGCCGTCGATGTCGATCATGAGGCAGACACCTTCGTTCATGGTGACGGCCAGCGGCTGGGCGCCGCCCATGCCACCGCACCCCGCTGTGACAGTCAGGGTGCCGGCCAAGGTACCTCCGAAGCGTTTGGCAGCGATGGCTGCGAAGGTCTCGTAGGTGCCCTGGAGGATCCCCTGGGTCCCGATGTAGATCCACGAGCCGGCGGTCATCTGCCCGTACATCGTGAGACCGAGTTGTTCGAGTCTGCGGAACTCGGGCCAGGTGGCCCAGTCGCCGACGAGGTTTGAGTTCGCGATGAGCACGCGCGGCGCCCACTCGTGGGTCTGCATGACCCCGACCGGCTTGCCGGACTGCACGAGCAGTGTCTCGTCCTGCTTCAGGTTCGTCAGGGTGCGCACGATGGCATCGAAACTTGCCCAGTTGCGGGCCGCCTTGCCGGTGCCGCCGTAGACGACGAGCTCATCGGGGTGCTCGGCCACATCAGGATCGAGGTTGTTCTGCAGCATCCGCAGGGCGGCCTCGGTCTGCCAGTTCTGGGCGGTGAGGGTGGTGCCGATGGGTGAACGTACGGGGCGGGGTCCGGTCATGGGTCAATTCCACCGCTGCGTCAAGCACTTCGATAGGTCGTAGGTTGGATTAGTGTCTCAGATACGAGATCCAAGAATGAGAGGAGGACTGACGTGGCAGGTAATGTTCCGGCGGCGACTCGCACTCTGGCGGTCCTTCGAGCGCTCGCCTCCGCAGCCGCTCCCCTCACGGCTGCGAGCCTCGCGAGAGATCTATACCTGCCGCGCTCAACTGTCTACCACCTGCTCTCTGCCATGGAGGACGCTGGATTTGTGGCCCACTACCCCGAGGAGGGCCGTTGGGGTTTAGGCGTCGCGGCGTTCGAGGTCGGTGCCGCCTACCTCCGGCATGACCCCCTTGAGCGGCTCGCACGCGCACCCATCCAGCGACTTGCGGCCGAGGTCGCTCACATCACCCCGGCGGTGGCACTCCTCGGCGTCCTTCATGGCCGTGAGACTCTATATCTGCTCAAGGACGCGCCGTCCACGCCCGTCACGATCGTGGCGGAGGTCGGTGTTCGACTCCCCGCTTCGCTTACGGCATCGGGCCGCACGCTCCTAGCCGACCTCCCCGCGGCGCAGGTGCGGGCACTCTTCCCGAATGCCGCATCCTTCGTCGACCGCACGGGGGCAGGGCCCATGACCCTTCGCTCGCTGAACCTGCTGCTCGGAGAGGAACGATTGCGTGGGTGGGCGGAGGAGGACGGGTTCATCAGCGAGGGCGTGGCCTCGGTAGCCGTCGCGTCCCATGATCATGACGGGCGCCCAGCCGCCTCGGTTGGGCTGACGTTCCGCTCGGACCAGGCGGACCGTGGCGCGCGGGCCGCCTTGGCTGCTGCGGCCCGCCGCTGCGCCCGGGAGATCACGCGCCGACTCAGCGGTTCGGGCGCTGGCCCTCGCGCCTGAGCTGGGGCACCTACGGATCTGCTCAGGAATGGGGACGGGTGCGCCCGAGTTGTGCCGGGCGGCGGGGATTGCCTACCATCGGTGTTGCGGCGCCCGCTGGCAGGTCGACTGTCGGCGCGCCAACCCGCGAGGAGCTCATGTGGCTCGCGGACCAGCCGAAAGGCCCTTGGCGTGACTGCTGTGGAAGCCCAAGCGATCCGATTCCCCGCCGATGCCGACCGGATGCACCGGTTCGATCCCGAGATGACTGCGATGATCCTCGCGTATGTCGAGGATCGCCTTGCGATAGGCGAGACGCCGGTCGACGGACTCGGCGATCGCGCGGTCCTTGAGCAAGCGGTAGCAGGTCTCATCGGCGATGACCCCCGCGATGCTCGTGAGGTACTCGACATCTATGTCGAACACATGGCCGACACAATCCTTTCAGCCGACAGTCCGCGCTTCTTCGCCTTCATTCCGGCCGCCCCGACCAAGGCTTCGCTGCTGTTCGACATGGTGGTCTCAGCGGCGTCACTGCAGGGCTGCTCGTGGCTCGAGGCTGCTGGAGCCGTCATCGCCGAAAATCAGGCACTGCGAGTCATGGCCGACATCGCCGGAATGCCGGCATCCGCGGGAGGCGTCTTCGTCTCTGGAGGGTCTGCCGGAAACCTCTCGGCCCTCGTCGTAGCCCGCGATATGACCCGCCGGAAGCGTATCGAGCAGGGACTCCCGGAGATCCGCCTTCGAGTCGTCGTGAGTGATCAGGCGCACTCATCGATCCGCAATGCCCTGAGCATTACCGGGATGGATGCGCTGATCGTCCCGACCCTTGATGGCAGGTTGGAAGGCCAGTTTCTCCGTGAGGCACTCGATGGCGACCCGGATCTCACTGACATTGCCGCGATCGTCGCCACATGCGGAACGACGAATGCCGGGATCATCGACGATCTCGTCGCGGCGGCTGATGTCGCTCGAGAGCACGACTGGTGGTTCCACGTCGATGGTGCCTACGGCGGTGCCGGAATGCTGTCAGCGGGGATTCGTGATCGCTACCTCGGGGTCGAGCGAGCGGACTCCCTCGTCATGGACCCGCACAAGTGGTGGTTCGCGCCCTTCGATTCTGCTGCACTCATCTACCGGGAGCCCCGCCTCGCGAAATCGGTGCACACTCAGGATGCGGCCTATCTCGATGTCATCCATGAGGACCGCGACGATTTCAATCCGAGCGATCTGGCTTTCCATCTCACCCGGCGTGCTCGCGGAATGGCCCTGTGGTTCTCGATGGCCGTCAACGGACTCAATGCCTATCGCGACGCGGTCGACCATGCACTCTTGATGGCGACCTACGCGGCGGACCGTATTGAGGAGCATCCGGACCTCCACCTGGTGCGGCGCCCCGATCTCTCGGTCATTCTCTTTCGCCGGGTGGGATGGCTCCACGCCGACTACGAACAGTGGGGTCAGCGACTCCTTCGCGACCAGACTGCATTCGTGACGCACAGCGCCTGGCGGGGCGAGACGGTCGCACGACTCGTGTTCCTGCACCCAGGCACCACCACAGCAATGGTCGACGAGGTACTCGCCACCCTTAAGTAGCGCACCATGAATCTAGGTCGAGGCCGGCATCAATGCGCGCGTCCCTCGCGCGTCGCTCATTGCCCTTGTCACCCTGTATGCCCTCTCGCTCATCGGGGTTCTCGCGGCGCGGTTCATGCCTGGGAATCAGGCACACCGCCCGATGTAGGCGATCTACCGTTTCACCATGGACAACCAGTTCAGGATTGTCGGCGTCACCAGGGTTGTGGAACGTACGCCGTTGAACGGCGAAGAATCAGTGATCGAACAGTTTCGCCAGCTCAGAGTCGGAATCTAGGAACGCGCCATCGGGGTCGAACTCGACGCGAGTGGCATTCATGGTCTTGGCTCGGTCGCGGAGTTTGCTGTTCACACTCCCATGACCGCCGTAGCACAGTTTTCCCCAGTGACAGGAAAACGGAATCCCGTGTTGTGAGAGGCAGTCTTCGATGCGCTTCAAAATAGCGGCGATCTCAGTGCGGGACCCGTACAGAGAGAGTTGAAGTGCCAGGTAGAGCTCGACACCATCGACACTCGCGGTGGACGACATCCACTGGTCATCACTCGACACGAAGCGACACTTCAGGCCAGTGGGGAGCGCCTTGATGAAGCTGTCGTCCTTGTCGGCTTCACTGAGAAACGCGTGTACAGCTTGGCTAGCAAGCTTATTGTCCACGAAGTATTCGGCCTGGTGATAGGTGCCTGGCGCTGGAACGTTTTTTCTACTTGCCGTCGTATGGTCGGGCAAGACGTCGTAGTAGGGCCCAGAAAAGACCTGTGGTTCTTCCCCCTCCACATTCTCGACAAGATCAGCGCCGAGGAATGTCGGCTGGAACTCCCGATCATTCTCGTCTGCGGCGACTCGTCTGATGTAGCACTTCAGCGGATGGTGCCGTTTATCGACAAGGTCGACTCGAATCATCGTGGAGTAGAAATCATCGGTCTCGGCCAAGTGTTGGAACGCTCCGATACGAAGGTTGTCGAAGGCGTCAAGGTCCGCATATTCGTAGCACGTCTGCTTGAGGAAGAACATCGGTATGCAGTGCAGGGTGACAGCGGTGACCACACCGAGCACGCCAAGGTGGGTGAAGAGACGAGGGTCGACGATGCGCCGCACCTCACCCCTCGCATCGACGATTTCCAGAGCGATGAACTGATCGGCCTGGTTCTTTCCGTGACGGGCATAGCCGGAGCCGTGGGTGCCAGTCCCCGATGCGCCACCGACGGTCACCTCTGGGTAAGCGCTGAGATTTGCAACCGCGAGGCCATGTGCGCGCAACTGATTGGCTAGATCCCAATACGTGATCCCCGCTTCGACCGTGACAGTAAGACTCACGTTGTCGACATCGATGATTCTGTTCATTCCGCTCACGTCGACGAGGAGACGTGGCGAGGGCAACTCTCTGCGCGAGGTGGACAGGTCGTCACCTTCCTCGGCAAGGTGCAGTTGCGGGAATTCGAAGGACGAGAACCCGCCGACCACAACGATTCTCTCCGGGGTTTCCTTGCGATCCCTCAGCCCTTTGAGGTGATCAACGAGAGCATCCCGAGAGTCTGGCCGAATGTAGGAACGGTTGGCCTGTTCCGGCGGAGAGATAGCCGTAGCGTCAAGGATGATCGTTCCATTGAAATTCGACTCGTATCGGGGCATGAACGAATCCTAGGTTCCACCAACGGCTAAGCCAAAACCCCTGTGGAGAACTGTCGGTAACATCATTGCCGGTTTACGACCTACGACCCCGGCAGCAGCGGGCGCGTGTCAGTCGGCGAGACCTGCCTTGCGCAGTGCCTTCCAAGCGAGCGGTAGGAGTCCGGCTGCGGCAAGGATCTTCAGTGCGTCGCCGACGAGGAAGTCGCGGACGCCATAGGACCATGCGGACTCCAAGCCGAACCAGGGAAGCCCCGTCGAGTACTTGAGCCAGGCGGTACCGACAACGTAGATGATGACGTTGCCGATGACCATGAGTGCGACTGAGCGCCAGAAGGTGCGCGTGGCGCCATTCTCGGCGATCCGACCGACGACGAACGCGGCGATGATGAAGGCGACGATGTAGCCGTAGGTGGCGCCACCGAATCCCGAATCTCCGAGGCGGAAGATGGGAGCGCCGAGCGACCCGACCACCGCGTAGAGGAGCATTGCCGCGGTACCGCGCCACTGGCCGAGCACACCAGCACTCAGCACAACGGCAAAGGTCTGCAGGGTGAGCGGCACGATCGGATTCCACGGCAGGTAGAAGGCGATCTGCGCACTCGCGGCCACGAATGCTGCGCCGCCGACAACGAGCACGACATTGCGAACCCACGCGACAGGAACAATGTCGGCGATGACTCGGGGTTGCGGGGCGGCGAATGCCATGGGTCCTCCTCGGAAGAAGCGCGCGAGCCGTTCGCGCGTCCGAACCCTATCGGGCTACCATAGGACTCCATTGAGCACCCGCCGAGTCGTTGGGGAAGACGAACTCGACGAGGGAGCGACAATGGCAACGCACGTGACAGTGAAGAAGGCACATCACCGCGCCAGTGAAGCTCGTGGCGTGGTGCTCATCCATTCCACCAGCCGAGCCCTGTGCCCGCACCTTGAGTGGGCGCTTGCGCGCGTTTTCGGAGTCCAAGTCGAAGTCGACTGGGCGGATCAACCTATTTCCCCGGGCTCCCTACGGGCAGAGATCATGTGGCAGGGTCCTGTTGGAACCGGAGCCCGACTCGCGAGCGCCCTCGTCGCCTTCACGCTCGTCCGTCACGAGGTAACCGAGGACGCAGCACCCGGGCGAACCGGTGAGCGGTTTAGCGCGACGCCAAGCCTCGGGCTCTTCCGCGGCGATATAGGTCCGCATGGTGATGTGATGGTTTCGGAGGACCGCCTTCGAAACGCGGTGGCCAGGTCAAATGGGCGGGGTGCTTCACTCTCGGACGCGATCGCCAAGCTCATCGGCGATCCATGGGACGCTGAACTTGAGCCGTTCCGGTACGCCCACGAAGGCTCGACCGTTCGTGTGCTGCCCCAGGTGGTGTGACCGATGCGTTCGGAAGAGCGCACGGTTTCGGGCGATTTCGAGGATTGGAGGACCTGCCGCTCGACCTCGTCGCAGTGTTCATCAGCAGACACTCGGTCCCGCATTTCATCTTCAACTATGTGAGGGACTATCCGGAAGGCCGGCGGGACGTCCACTCCCAGGTCGTCGTGGCCGCGGCGGTGGTTCTATGGGTTCGCATGGTCATTCATCACGATGCTCGCCGTTCGGTCGGTCTTCGGTCTGCGCATGGGCCGCAGCCCAGCCGTGATCAACTCGCCAATAACGTTCTCCAGACCGCGGCACGATCGGTGAGAACCCCTTCATGTCCATGTCTAGGAGCCAGTAGCGCAGGTTCCAGCGAACGAGCTTCAAGACCACATCAGGTGGGAAAGACAGCCCCGCGAATGCCGCAGGA
>CAMDKQ010000055.1 GCA_945901095.1 Bifidobacterium breve | reverse complement strand
GCGAGGAGGACGCCCATGGCGAGGGTCAATGCCCCTGCCCAGTGGCCCGCGAAGACGACGGCGACGACCCCGATGACGGCTGCGACAACTGCCGCCGGTCGCCACGCGCGATCTGCGGCAGTCGCGGCCACGCACAGGCCGAGGGCGATCAGCGCCGGGGGCCAGAGCATCGCCTGATACATAGGAGCCTCGAGCGCGATGCCACCCATGAGGGGCGAGAAGACGAGCATGAACGCAAGGCTCGACGAACTCACCATGAGGGCGGTCTGGGCCGCGGGGTTCGTCCGATACCACGACCACGTCGCGATGGCGAGGACGAAAACCGATGCGGGGACGAGCAGCGAGATATCGCCGAGCCAGACAGGCGCCTTGCTCGCGAAGTCCGACAGGTTCATCTCCTGGGTGGCGAGGAAGGACTCGAACCAGTTGAGCCTCGGAAACAGCAGTCGTCCGACGAGAAGAAAGGCACCGAACGTGACAGCCCCGGTCGCGGCAGCTTTGAGGTAGTGCTGGAGCCCTGTGCGTCGATGAATGCGAATCGTCAGCCAGATGGTGATCGCGAGCAGCGCCCCGGGGGGATTCACCATGACGAGCCAGCCCGCCACCACTCCGGCGGCGATCGCAGCCCATCGTCGGTCGGTGAGTGCGATCGCGATCATGGCCGCGCTCCCCGCGAGCACCGACCCGGTGAGGTAGGTGTTGCCGAGGTAGCTGAGCACCACGGTGTTCACCGAGATGACTGCGGTGATGAAGGCCGCGGTCGGCCTCGTGGTGAACCGGCGCATGATCAGGTATGACGCGGCAACGATGACGAGCAGCAGGATCATCCGATACGCTGCGAAGCCGTTCCAGGGGCCGAGGATGCCGGTGAGGAGCCGGACCGGCCCGATATAGCCGAGCCTCGTCCAGTAGTAGGAGGTTTCGACTGCGCGATCGGTGACGTCGTCGCCGAAGAGGGCGAGGGTGGCGTAGAAGCTGGAGTCGGGGGTGTCGAGGCCAGCCCAGCGCTCGGAGCCGGAGAGCACTCCGGCGAACAGCCAGATGCAGGCGATGATGAGCGGGTCAGTGAGGCGGGCTCGGATCGTTCGAGGTCCGTCGCTCGTGATGCTGGAGGTCGCCACGCGTTGAATCTACTGCTCGGGCCAGCCTCATTAAGGAATGAGGACCTGCCACAGCGTGAACGGGCCAGCCTTGGCGGCGGGAATCACGCGATCGCTCGCGGCGAACTTCCACTGGGTCGGGCAACGCGAGTCGGTGATCACGTGCCCGACGCCGGCCTGACGCATGGTGTCGAGGTGGAGCTCACCCATGCGCTGGTAGCCGATGAGGGCCTTGACCCGGTCACTCCCGGCTGGCCACGCGAGGCCCTCATTGAAGTACGGCACCTGCGTCTTGGCAAGGAGCTTGAGCCGCAGAGGGTCGATGCAGGGGTCGTAGGCGAGCAGGCCGCTCGCCTGTCCGCCGAGTTCGGCGATCTGCCTCGACTCCGTTGTGGTGGTGTCAAAGACGCCTTGCTCACGGGCGAAGACCCAAAAACCCGTGAAGTCTGCGAGGGATGCGAGGAACAAGAGCAGGGCGGCGGCGTCGGCTAGTCCGGTTGGAATCCAAGCCTTCGGTGCATGGGTCGATGCGGCTCTGTCGGTGAGGAAAGCGCGGACGGTGATCGCGGTGGCCACCGAAAGGAGGAGCACGCTCACGATGAAGTACTGCAGCCAGAAGCGGTAGGGCTCCTGGGTGAAGCCCCATCGGTCGTTGCTCGCCATGAGGACCCAGCCGAGGCCGAGTCCGAGCGCGAGTGCGGTGAGCCAGTGCGGCCGGGTGGAGCGCGGGGCGAGGAGAAGTGCCAGGCCGAGGGTGACAGGTATCGCTGCGGCGAGCAGGCCCGGCCCGGCTGGCACGCTCAGGGCGTCCGTTGACCCTTGACGGTAGGTGAGGAAGGGATCCTGGCTGGCGACGCCCAGCAGCGTCCGGATGACTTGGGGCGAGGCGGCCAAGGAGAGGCACCCGATGAAGACGGCGGCCTGCCGGGGACGTTGCCGTGCGAGGAGCCAGGCACCGGGCGAGAGCGCGACGAGCAGCAGCGCGAACATCGGCAGGTGGCCGGCGACGGCGGAGACGTCATAGCCGAAGGCATAGAGCAAGGCGAGGAGGAGTGCGGTTGCTGCCGTGGGGCGCCATGTGCGGGCCGAAAGGAGTCCGAGGACAGCCGCGGTTGCCGCGAGCAGGCTCACGCCGGTGAGGAAAGAGTAGGTCTGGACGTTTGCCGTGACGCCGATGAGTGCGCCGATCACGCCGAGAGCCACCAAACGACGGCGCGTGCTGCGCCGGAGGGCAAGGCCGATGAGGGCGACCATTGCTGTAGCGATGATGCACAGGCCGATGACCTCGGCGTTGAGGGTGAACAGGGTGCCGAACGGTCCCCAGAGCACCGCGTGCCGATCGAGGATCACGTACCAGTACCCGCCGGTGGCGAGCGCGAATGTGCCGGTGAGCAGGGCGAGGGCGGGCAGGATCGGCGCCCACCACAGCCGCGATGCTCGCCACGCCACAATGCCGCACGCCAGTACCGTGCCTGCGATTGCGAGAACTCCAAGGAGGGTCCACGCCTGGTGCACGGGCAGGCCGGTGAGCCGCGAGAACATCCCGATCACGAAGTACCAAGCGCTCGGATAGAAGAGCTGGCCGGTCTCGTTGAAGGGTTCGACGAGGGCGAGATTGCCCTGAGACACGTTCGTCGCGATCGCGGCGTAGGCGAACTGATCGGAGGAGAAATAATTGCGGAAGCCGTTGAGCCAGGGCTGGCCGATGATGGGCCCTAGGACCACAGCGAGGGTGATGGCCTGGCCGCAGACGAAACCAATAACTGCCGGGGGGTCTAGTCGTGCGCTCCAAGACCTCCTGTTGGCCCCTTCGAGCATGATGAGCAGTGTATTCGTCACCAGTGGATGGGCAGGGTGCCCGAAGCCAGAGGGCCTCGCACACAAGTGAAGGCCCGCATGATGCGGGCAGACCCCGTATTGTTGGGATCCGGGAGAGGGCAGCACTTTCACCTGAACCCAAGCTATCCGCACCCATTCATCTGGCCCAGAATCCGGGTGGGATGAACGATCTGACCGCCATTTCAGGCCGATTCGTTCATCTCGCCCACATGCACCTCCATGCGTCACATCCGAGATGAAATTCAGCGCTTCAATCGGTGGATTAAGCCCAGGCTGAGCGACGAATCTGACTCGGCTACGTCAAAGTACGCTAGGCATAACGCAGGTGGTCGATTCGCAGGACGAGGACCTCGCACCGATCCTCGTTGATCCGGTAGGGCGTCCGACAGGTTCCCCTGCGAGCGGACCAGACTCCGGCTAGGTCATTGCGGAGGGGCTTGCCGAACCGATGCGGGTTCCGTAGCAGGCGCCCGCCGAACCCGGGGCGTCAGGACGATCTCGAAGGCGAGCACTATCACGAGCGTACTTGTCGGACAGCGTCGATCCCCCGAACGACATCCTCGCGGGCGTACGCCGCGCCAGCCTCACGAACATCGGCCAGAGGTTGCGGATCACTGAGCACGTCAATTGTCTCCTGCAACTGCTCAAGGTCATCGGGGCTCATGATCACGGCGGCCGGCTAGCCGTTGCGCGTCACTACGACTGGCTCGTGTTGGTGTTCCGCGCGGTCGATGACCACGGAGAAGTGGTCGCGGACATCTCGAAGCGACTGAGTCGACATGACCACAATGGTGGAGCTTGATTGCGGGAGCGTCCAGACGTGGAGCGCTCTCCCCGACTGCTGTCGATAGGCGGTGACGCCTTTGGTGCCAGAGATGAACCCGGCGTTTACCGCGAACGCCGGTGGAGGCCCGCGTGATGCGGACCTCCACCGGCGGCGGTTGAGGGGTGGTTACGCGGGCACGACCTTGGCGACCTTGGCTGCGGTCTGCACCCATGCTGATCCGTTGTCTGAGTATCCGGCGGGCATGGCGTCGCGCTGCTGCCAGGCGGATCCGTTGTCGGTGTAGCCGGCCGGGCCCGCGTCCTTGACCTGCTTCGTGCCCTGCTGCTGGGTCTCGTAGACGGGGTAGGTCGCGTAGCAGGTGTCTCCGTACAGGGTGCCGCCGTTCGAGCAGCCGGTAGCCGATGAACCCGGCACGGTTTCTGTGCGGGTGCCGGTCTGCACCGTGACGTAGTTCGCCTCTGAGTGGTAGGTGTAGGCGCTGGTCGTGTAGGTGTAGGCGAGGGTTCGTCCGCACAGGTCGCCGCTGGCATCGCTGAAGCCGTCGGGGCAAACGTAGATCGTCTTGGTCGACGGGGCCGACGGACCCGGGGCGGGAGCCGGGGTCGAGGGGCTGTCCGGGGCTGCGGGGCTTGCGGGTGTCGCTGGCGCCACAGGAGCGGAGGGGGCGACGGGTGCTGCGGGCTTGGCGACTGGGCCGGTGTTGCCGGCAGCCTCGTCCTTCGCGAGGGCGAATGCCTCGCCCACCGTGACGATCATCGTGGCCGACGCCGGGGTGCCCTTCGTCGCGCCGAGCATCGGGGTGACGGTGAATGAGTACTTCGCGTCGGGGTTCAAGCCGGTGATGAGGGCATGATCGGTTCCGGTGACCTTCATCGAGACGGGCGACGCAGTCGGGCTCGTTGCCTCGATGAGGTAACTGACGCTGCCCGCCTTGGTGCCGGTCGGCAGGAGGATGTTCCATGAGACGTCGATGCTTGAGTCGATCGGTCCGGCTTGGACGGTGACGGCCGAGGCCACGCCGGCCGCGGTGAGCGTCCGCACGACCGAGGCCTGGGTTGCGCCAACATAGACCGCGTATACCTGCCCAGCCTTGAGCCCGTTAAAGGTAACCGGGTTGGCGTTGGCTGGCTTCTTGGTGATTGGTTGGGTGCCCTTCGTCCAGACGGTGACGGGCTGGCCGCCGTGGCCGATGACCGTGATTGAGTTGGGCTTGGTCGTGAGGATCTGGACGGAGGTGCTGACCTCGACCGACTGGATAACGGTGCGGACACCGCTGGCCGTGGGGGTCGCCGCGTGGGCGGCGGGTGCGATGGCGGCACCAGCGGTGCCGATGATGACGGTTGCTGCGGCGATGACGCCGGCGATCTTCATACGATTCATAACCAAGGGATGGTGTGGAGTTGGCGCTTCCAAACATCGGGAGAGCGTGACCTACCTCACACCCCAAAGCTCCGCTTCATCTGGCCCAGAATCTGGGTGGGATGAACGATCCGACCTCGAATTCAGGCTGATTCGTTCATCTCGCCCACCCGCTTCACGTATCGTCGCCTCCTATGAGCGGCCTGCCGACTGCGTTCACAGTTGCGGATTGGGTAGAGCGAACGAGGCTTCGTGGCGGTCCCACTCGTGAAACGGACGTAATTGAGGCGCTCGACGAACTGCGTCGGCCGTGGCCGGACGACACTCACCCCTGACCCGATGCAAGAGTCATCATTCGATGAGAGGTCTGAACCGACGCCCGTCACGAGCCACGACCGGCGATCGATGGCGGAACCGCCGGCGCATGAGTGGATGAAATGAACAGAAACGCGTTGATATGACCAGAAATCTCGTCATTTGCGCCGGATTCTGGTTCAAATGACGGGGGGTTAGGTTCGGGGGTAGGTTATTGAGAGTTCGGCCGTGGCCACGGTTACGTATGGGCTGAACGCGTTTGTCCCGAGTTCCTTGTTGAGGAAGTCGGCGGCTCGCTGGCCCGCGACTCGCATGACCATGCCGGTGTAGTCGGCGCTGCCCGTGTCGCCGATGAGCCCGAAGCTACGTCCTGCGATCGACTCGAACGCGAACAACGGCAGGTTCGTGCCGCCTCGGAGCACGCAATCGAGGACCCGGGCCCGGGTGTCAACGACGGGGGTGGCGCAGTTCACGAAGGCGCCTGTCTCGGTGTTCGTGATCCGAAACCCTCCGGAGGCGAAGTTCGCCGACCCCTTCCTCGCGACGATCGGCAGCGTGATCGTGGCGGAGGTCGAGGTGGCGTTCGTGATCGCGGACCCCGGTGAGACGCCGGTGAGGCGCAGGCTCTCGGAGTTCCAAGTCGGGAGGATGCCGTTACCGGTCTTGAAGGTGAAGGTTCCCTCGGCGGGTCCGGTCCCCGGCTCGAGCGCGGAGGAAGCCCCTGCCAGCATGACACTCGCAGCAGCCATAACGACGAAGGCGGACACAAACGATGTCCGGCGCTTCACTCGCATACTTCCTCCACTGGCCGGGTGTCCATCAATGTCCCTTCCCCTTCGGCAAGGATAACCCCTGTGACGGATGCGACGAACGATACGAACGATCGGCAGTCGGTGATTGCGCGTCTCGCCGAAATCGTGGGCACCGAGCACGTGCTCACCTCCCCTGAACTAGTGGCGCCGTACGTGACCGACTGGTCGAGAAGGTTCACAGGGCCGTGCATGGCTGTCGTGCGTCCGGCCTCCACCAAAGAGGTTGCAGACGTCATGAGTGCCTGCGCCCAGGCCGGCGTGCCAATCCTTCCCCAGGGAGGCAACACCGGCCTCGTCGGCGGAGGCGTTCCGGCAACTCGCCCTGGCCCGCTCGGCCCACCCGTCATCGTCTCCCTACGCCGACTCGCTGACATCAGCCCCGTCGACGAACTCTCGGGGCAGCTCACCGCGGGGGCCGGAGCCCTGCTCGGCGACGTCCAGCGCCACGCCGCAGCAGCCGGCTGGATGTACGGCGTCGACCTCGCGGCGCGTGACTCGGCATCGATAGGCGGCACTGTCGCGACGAACGCCGGCGGCATCCACGTCATCGCCCACGGCATGACCCGCGCCCAACTCGTCGGCATCGAGGCCGTCCTGCCAGACGGATCGGTCGTCTCGCACCTCGAGGGCCTCCTCAAGGACAACACGGGCTACGACCTCGCGGCGCTCCTCTGCGGCTCGGAGGGCACCCTCGGCATCATCACCGCCGTTCGCCTGCGCCTGCATCGTCCCCCTGGCCGCACGTCCGTTGCACTCATCGGCTCGCCCTCGTATGCGTCCGCCCTTGAGGTCATGTCGTCCGCGACGAGCCCAATCCTCGCCGCCGAGGTCATCGACGAGACCGGCATGGATCTCGCCGGTTCAGTTGCAGGCTTGCCTTGGCCACTTGCCGAGCGCTGGCCGCTCGTCGTTCTCCTCGAGCTCATCGATGATGGTGATGGCTCAGGATTCGAGGCACTGCTCGATGACGACGCCGACGCCGTGGTCGCGCTCGATGCGGCCGAGCGGGCCCGGCTCTGGGAGTACCGCGAGCGACAGTCCGAGGCGTTCTCATCCCTTGGCATTGTCCACAAGATGGACGTCTCAGTGCCGCTCGCGTCACTGGCCCGGTGCGCCGACGAACTGCGCTCGGTCGTCGACGGCTTCAGCGACGTCACCGTATTCGGGGTCTTCGGGCACCTCGCCGACGGAAACATTCACGTCGAGATTGCCGGCCCAGCCGCCGACGACACCAGGGTTGATCATGCAATCCTCGCCTGCGTCGCCGGCTACGGCGGTTCGATCTCCGCCGAGCACGGGGTCGGCCGGGCCAAGGCCGGCGAACTCCACCTGTGCCGCGCGACCTCGGAGATCGCCGCGATGCGGGCGATCAAGGCGGCGCTCGACCCGGCAGGGCTTATGAATCCAGGCGTCCTGTTCGAGTCTTGACTCATGCGCCGGTCGTCGCTCCCGTGACCCTGCGAAATGTACCAACGAAATGTACCAACGAAATGTACCAACGAGACCATCCTTGGTACATTTCGTTGGTACATTTGGGTGCAGGAAGGGGATGCACATGGCGGAATTCGATGACCTCCTCGAGTTGCTTCGTCTGCGGGGCGGGGATACCGCGGCCGTTGAGGTGAAGTCAGCCGCAGGGGGCCTCCCGTCGTCCTTGACGAAATCCCTCAGCGCCCTTTCAAACCTTCCCGGCGGCGGCGTCGTCATTTTGGGCCTCGACGAACGTCAAGGGTTCGCCCCGGTCGGATTGGGAAACGTACAGGCACTGAAGCAAGGTCTCGCCGGAAAGGCTCGTTCACTGACCCCTCCGGCTCAACTCGACATTACTGATGAACTCGTTGACGGCGCCGCTGTCATTGTTGCTCGAGTGGCCGAGTGCACGCCTTCCGACAAACCTTGCCGGGTGACGTCCACCGGCAAGGCCTACCTGAGGAACCACGACGGGGACTTCCAACTGTCCGAACTCGAAGAGCAGGCATTCCTGCGGACCCGGGAGGCTCCAATTGCCGATCGTGAGCCGGTGTCGGGCACCACCGCTGGAGATCTCGACCCAGACCTACTCGCTGCGTGGGGAGTTCAAGTGCAGCTCCGAAGGCCGGCGCTTGCTGCATTCACTGGCGTCGAACGCCTTCGCAGGGCCGGAATCACCACCGCCACCGGTGAACTTACGCGAGCAGGAATTCTCACGCTGGGTTCCTACCCACAGGAACATTTCCCCCAGTTCGTCGTTCGCGCGGCTGACGTCCGAAACGTCGACCCTCGGGTCCGTGCGGCCAACATCACCACGCTGGACGGACCGATCCCACGGCTCTTGACCTCGACGATGGCGTGGCTTCGGGCGAACATGGGCAGTGTCGCAGTCGAGTCGCACGATGGCAACGTTCGCAATGTTCCTCAGTTTCCGCTTGAAGCCTTGCGCGAGCTCGTCGCGAATGCCTTGGTGCATCGCGACCTGTCGTCATGGTCCGAGGGCATGGCAGTCGAGCTGCGACTTGACCATGACCGCCTCGTTCTCACCAATCCCGGCGGACTGTACGGCATCACGGTTGACCGCCTTGGCCTTGAACATGTGACAAGCGCGCGAAACGGTCGCCTCGTTGCGTTGTGCGAAAACGCTGAGGATCCGACTGATGGTTCCCGCGTCATCGAAGCGCTCGCCAGCGGCCTTCCGCGGGTTACGAGGGCCCTCGCCGATGCGCGACTCACTCCGGCCAAGTTCTTTGATGCGGGGCTCCGGTTCACTGTCGTTCTCTCGTCCGCAACTCAGGACGCGGGAGGGTTGAGGCCCGGGAGAGTGGCCCGGAGCGGCGAGCCCAGGCTTAAGCGGGAGTCTCCAATGCCGGGTAGTCAACTGTCTGTCATCTACCAGACTCTTCTCGATGGTGGTGGTCAGACGGTGGAGCAACTCGCCGGCGCCACCGGCATTGCGGCCCCCTCTGTCCGCCGTGCATTGACGTCCCTACGCGGCCGGTACGGGCTCGTGCTTTCCGCAGGTGGGCGGGGCCAGCGAGCGAACTACATCGCCCTTCCCGCCGTCAACGTTGCCAATGAGTGAACAGGAGCTCGCATCTCCCCAACAACCCTTCTCGGGGTTGTTGGGCGGGCCAGCCCTGACTGGATGCGCCTGCTGCCAACCTCAGTTGATCTTGATCGGCCGGACGCCCACGATCACCTTCGTGCCCTCCGCCGTCATACACGCCCCCCGCAGGTCGCACGATTGGGTTGCCCCGACCGGCAGATCGATGAGTTTCGCGCCATCCGCGTAGGCCAACCAGAACGGCTTGCCGTCACGCTCGAACGCGCAGATGACCGCGCCCTCCGGGTCAGCGCACGACTTGAAGGTCGACCCGACAAGCCAGGAGTACGTCGTGAGCCATGCGGTCCGAGTGGCCGGCGTGGTCGGGTTGAGCTGGATGCCCAGCTGCCCGTAGTACTGCTTCGTCCACGCGAACCAGTAGGTCTCCGCGATGCCCAGGCGCACCGAGTCGATGAAGGTGCGCGAGAGCCAGCCTTGCGACTGCTCCGGAGTCATATCCCGGTGCGGCTTTGAGGGCCCCGGGCCAGCAAGGCCGTAATTGAGCTCGGTGTTGTAGATCGGCAGGGTTGGTGCCCCGGCGATCGCGAGGTAAGCCTTGAACTGGGCAACGAAGTCAGACGTCTCGCTCGGTGTGCCGTCCGCATCCGGGTAGGCGTGCACCGCGTAGCCATCAAGGGGCCAGCCTCGCTTGCCGAGCTCCTTGAGATAGGCCGGGAAGAAGCGGTAGATCGACCCCTCCACTCGGGTGGTCGCACTGGCGGAGATTACCCGCGAGTGCGCGCCGCGTGACGCGACCGCATCGTGGACGATCCTCGTCATCTCAGCCATCTGGGCAGCAGTACCGGCCCAAAAGGTCGGGAGATTCGCTTCATTCCAAATCTCGTAGGCACTGATTCGATCCCCGTAGCGCCGCACCACCTGATCGACGTAGCGGGCATAGGCGGCCATGCCGTCCGAGGTGAACGGGCCGGTCGCTCCCTTCCCCCAGCCTTCATCGGCCGATTCGGGGTTTGCTGACGCCCAGGCTGGCATTGGTCCGAGCACGAGAAGTACCTTCTTGCCGGACGACTCGGCGCTGCGCACGGCATGGTCGAGCACCGTCCAAGTGAAGCGACCAGGTGTCGGTTCAATGTCTCGCCAGCCGACCCCGGAATCCCAGAGCCGCAGGGTCGAGTAAGGCACGTTCGGGACGCTGCCGGTCGCGGGCGGGGCAAGAATTCCGAAGAGTGACGCATCGATGACCCGACCCGTGGCGTCTGAGCCGTCGGTGCTCGGCAGGGCTGGAACGTCGGTGGTCGTGACGGCGAATGTCGCCGCGGGGGCAGAGGCGGTGAAGTGGTCGATCCCGGTCGCGGCAGCGGCCTTCTCATCGCGGGTCATCGACAGCCGATGACGGCTGGACGCGACGACGATGGCGGCGGCTGCGGGTGCCTTCAGGGCGGCGGGAACCGCCGTGAGCAGGCATGTCGATGACGTGGATTTCGCACACGCACTACTGATGCGGGCGGCGACTGCTTGTGTCATCGGAGTCTGGGCGGCAGCCCATGGCACGACCGGGAGTGCAGAGTCGGCGGGCGCACCAGATGTGATGACGGCCGTGCGGTCGGCGCCGTAGTCGTCGGCGAACACAGCCCGTTGGGCCGGTGTCCACCCGTAGCCTCCCGAAGCCCAGGCTGCAGGGAGGGCGATTACCGGTACGAAGCGGATAGCACGGGCATCGGTCACGGTCTCGGTCCCGAAGTTCACACTCCAGGAACCTCCGCGCAGCGCGCAGGTGCCTGGAGCAATCTGGGGACGGACGCTGGCGAGGGCAATGAGTGCCCGTGCCTGCGCGGTGCAGCCCTTTTCGTCCTTTGCGTTGGTACGCACAGACGGGTAGGCCGTCGAGGTGAAACCGGCCGTCATCTTCGGCAAGACCGGGATCGAGTCGAGGAGACGTTGGGCAGAGCCGTCAGTCGTGGCAATTGGGGCTGCCGTAGCCGAGCTGGCGAAGGGCAACGAGGCCGCCAAGAGCGGGGTGACAAGGGCAAGTGCTGCCACCCCGACTCGTGTCGTGCGAACGTTTTGCATGGTTCAGCCCACCGGGGGAGTGAAGGAGCGCCGTCCGCCGCCATCGCGCCCGCCGCCGTTGCCGCCGCCCTGCGGACGTCCGGCTGGTGGGGCCGCCGCTGCTGCTGCTCCCGCATCAGCTGGTGCTGGTGCTGGTGCTGGTGCTGGTGCTGGTGCCTGGCCTGCGCCATCGCGCGGCGGCCGTCCGTCCCCACGATTTCCGTCTCCGCGGTTGCCATCGCCACGGTTGCCGTCCCCGCGATTGCCGCTCGTAGCGCCGTCGGTTGGAGCGGGGCTGGCCCCGCCTGCCCGTGGGGTTTCAGTTGCGGCTGGCGCGACCGGGGCGACCGGAGCCGGCGCCGCTGGTGCGGCCGGCGCTGCTGCTGCAGCCGACGGAGTCGGGGTGGGTGTCGGAGTGGGTGTCGGTGTCGGGGTGGGTGTCGGCGTCGGCGTGGGGAGCGGCTTGGGCGGCTCGGCGGGCGCGAGGACGGTGTCGTTGCCGTCGAGATCGATTGCCGTGTCGCTGGCGGCGGCCTTCACCGTCCAGTCGAACACGATCCCGCTCTTCACGTCGACGTAACCGACGACCACGGAGCCATCCGTGCGCTTGACGGTGATGGCCCACGAGGTGAAGCCACTTCTCGTCTGCTTCTTAATCGACATCACCTTGCCTGGCACGGCTGTGAGCACCTTCGCTCGGGCCTGCTTCGCGGGGGTGACCGTACGAACCGCCTCGGCCGATGACAGCACAAGCACCGAGGTGGCGGCGAATGCGGCGATCGTCGTAGCGGCGATGGTTCGGCGGGTGTTGCGCTTCATGGCGTTCCTTCGGTTAGCGAGGCGGCGTATCTCGTCCGTCCTGCGAGCACTCCGCACACTAGATCCGGCAGTAGCTCGCAGGGTTTCCACTTGGTGTGCGTTGTGTAAGGCTTTGATTCGGGTCGACGTTCGGGTCGACGTTCGGAGGGCCGCTTCAGGCAATTGCTCAGCCGAGCAGGCTCCTCAGGTGGCCGGCGTTGTCTGCGACAGCGATCGCCCCGGCGGACTCAAGCTCATCGCGGCTGCCATACCCCCAAAGCACGCCGATGGCGGGGATGCCGAACTGCGCTGCCCCGAGGATGTCGTGCTCGCGGTCGCCGACCATTCGGGTGTGCTCCGAGGACAACTCGATCCCCCTGGAGCCAAGGGCGTCAAGAGTGTGGGCGATGACCTCCGCCTTGGAGTTGCGCTCGCCATCGAGACTCGCCCCACCGATGAACGTGAAGTGGCGGGCGAGGTCGAAGTGTTCAAGGATTCGGGTGGCCGAGACGGTTGGCTTCGAGGTGCTCGTCGCCATCGTGATGCTTGCGTCGGAGAGTTGCTGGAGTAGTTGCGGGATACCGGGATAGACCTCGTTCTCGAAGAGGCCGATGTCGTGGTACCTCACCCGGTAGTGGGCGATCGCGGTATCGATGCCCACCTCATCCATCCCGAAGTGGCCGCCGAAGGTGTCCTTCAGCGGTGGGCCGAGGAAGGTCGCGATGGTCGCGTCATCGGGATGCTCGATGCCCATCTCGTCGAGGGCATATCGAAGGCAATTGACGATGCCAGGCGCAGAATCGGTGAGAGTGCCATCGAGATCGAAGAGGACGATGCGAGGCACTGGGATATCCTTTCACTCCTCGCGGCCAGCCAACCGGCCGCGAGGGTGCGACTGTGGCAGGCTTCGGCCGTGAGCAGCGAGGCCGTCGCGGGCCGCTTCCCCGAGGTGGTTGCTCATCGTGGTGCTAATGAGGACGAGCCCGAGCACAGCCTCGCCTCGTATCTGCAGGCGGTCGAAGATGGGGCCGATGCCGTCGAGTGCGACGTCAGGCTCACCGCCGACGGCACCCTTGTATGCGTCCACGACCGTCGGATCGACCGAACTTCGACAGGGCACGGAAGCGTGTCGGCGCTCACACTTGGGGAACTTCTCCGACACGACTTCAGCCGCCCAGGCCTCAGTTGGCGCGATTATGAGTCGCCGGCACCCGACGAGACGCGTACCGACGTCCTCACCCTTCGAACGATGATTGCCACCCTTCTCGACGCGTCGCCGACTATCCGTTTCGCGATCGAGACGAAACACCCGACCCGCTTCGGCGGCTATGTCGAGGCCGAACTCATCGACACCCTCGAGTACTTCGGTCTCGCGCGGCGACCGGGTACGGGTCGTCAGCCGGGTGAATCACGGGTGCGACTCATGTCTTTCAGTGCCAGGGCCTTGCGCCGCATCCACCGATCCGCGCCCGGACTGCCAACTGTGCTGCTTATGAATTCGGTGCCGCGCCGTCACCGTGAGGGTTCACTCCCCGAGAACATTGGTATCGCTGGCGTTTCGATCGCGTGGGTTCGAGCCAATCCCGAATACGTCGCCCTGACTCAAGGACAGGGCAATGCCGTCTTTGTCTGGACCGTTGATTCTCCCGCGGACGTGACGTTTCTCGCGGCGCTCGGAGTGGATGCTATTATCAGCAATCGGCCGCTCATGGTGCGCTCGGTCCTGCGAAAGGTGGGCGCTTCCGGCTGATTCGGGCCAGATGCCTAGCTTCAGGTGGCCGCTAGCAACTTGGCCATCCGAGTGATCGAGGCCTGGAATCCCACTCGGGCGGCCGCTGCGACGAGCTTGGCGAGAAACTGCGGCAGGCGCGGGACCACGATGTCCTCGACCCAATCGAGCCGCGAGGTGCCCTCGCCCGTGGCTGTCACCGAGAGGTGAACGACGCCGGTGAGCACCGGACCGATCTTCGAGATGCGAACCGTCATCGCCTCGGCGTCGAGTGCGTCGACGCGCATGCGATCAGGCAGGGCGAGTGGACCGAGCCCGGAGGTCGCGATGAACTCAGTGCCGGGACCACCGTCGCCTTTCAGGATCTGCACCTTGGTGAGCGGCACCCACTTGGCGTGACCCCGCCAGTCGATCAACTCGTCGAACACGGCGCGGGCTGGGAGAGTCAGATCTCGGGTGACCGTGAACTTGACGGTTGCCACGAACGGCACCTTTCGTCGTGCGGTTGATGACGCACCTTGGCGCCCGGGGTGAGTCAATTGCCATTTATCCAACGTTAAGGCTACCGCGAGGCGGCAGGCGCCGCTCGCGCCGCCGACAGCGCCGTGCTTTGCCACATTATTCAAGAGTTGAGTCCGCGGAGACGCTTCGTTCAGCCAGCCTGTGAGGGCTCCCCAATTATGTTTCCTGTCTCGCGAGGTCCCGGCGCCTTTCTCGCTATCTTCTCGGCACTCGACTCTGAAGCCTCAACAGTTGAACTGAGTCGGTGAACATCGTGTACAGCCGCAAGGACACTTTCACTCGCAAGGGTGACCCATCGCCGGGTGAAAAATCCTTTGCGGAGGAAACCTTCGAGGCCACCGACGTGTCTGGCGACCTCCTCCTTCCGGCTCCGGCACTGCCAATCTCGGTTGACGCCACGAATCTTGTCTTCTTTGCGCCATTCTTCCTGGATCGAGCAGCACCAGGAAAAGGATCCGTCTCAAGGCGACTGGAAAACCGTGCACGACTTCAAGCCGGCGTGGCCGTAGTCCTCTCCCGGATCCAGGGAGGACCTGTTGTCCTTCTCCTGATTGACGGGCGGTTCAACCGGCACTTTCGGCGGGTGACGTCAAGGTGTGGCTAACGGAGGTGCGGATGGATCCGCCCAATAACTGGACGAAGGAACTGCACGAAAAGTGCGACCTGTCGCTGAAAATGCATCAGAAATTCTGTCTTGTTCGCGAGTGATCTGCTGGTGTCTGCGGACGTAAAACAAGCAGCAGCACGGCATCTATCGCGGATTGAGCGCGAAACGAGGAAGGGACTCCAGCCAATCCCGCGGTTTGGAACAATCGGGTGCGGGAAAGGCAAGAGTTGGCCGACACTAGTGTTTCTGTCCATGGGCAAGAGAGCAGCACGGTCAGCAAACGCGTCGACGCCAATCGATACCGGTGCCGAGGTGCCCGTGGTCGGGCTTCGCGAGCCGTGCCCCTGTGGATCGGGCCGGCGTTACAAGGCCTGCCACGGCAAGGAGCAGGCGGGCGCGAATGTAGTGTCGTCACGGCCGTTCGAGGGCCTCGCCTCCGAGTGCGACATCGTCGCGCTTCGTGAACTCGTCCCCTCCGCAACGGCGCCTCTGGCATTGAAGGACGGGCGCGTTGTCACGCTTGCGACCGTCCTGCCGATGGCTTGGCCCGCGCTTGTTCGCCAGGACGGCGAGATCATGCTCGGCCTCCAAGTGAACACCGGAACCGGCGATGCGTCACGCGACCTCGGATCGGCACTCGAACTCGCGCTTGCGACTGAACCGGGCAATCCGGTGCCGCCCGCGCGTGACACCTCCGGGGCGCCTCGCCTCCAAGACCTCGTCGACTCATCCGTGCACCTCGTCATCACTGTCCACGAAGGATTCGACTTTTGGGTCGATGCCGCTGAACAAACCGATGAGGTGAATGCCTCCCTCGAGCGGGCGAACTCATACGCCCACCCCACCGCCCGGCTCGCCTCGGTCGAAGCGGCCTACTGGACCCAAATGGGCGAGAAGGAGCACCTTCGCTGGGTCATGCCGCATGAGGAGGAACTCCTCCTCAATGCGCTGGCCAGGCTGCAGGCGGGCGATGCGACCTCGCTCGGCGAGGGCACGAGGCTCGTCGGCATGTTCCGCGCCCAGGGTCTGGTTGCCCCGGTCTGGGACCTGCCGCTGGGATTCGGCGCAGCGGCCTGTGAGGAGCCGGCCGCTGACTTCGGCAAGCGACTCGCTACTGCGCTATCCGACACAACCCCTTTGACCGACGCTGAACGGCGGGCTCGGGCTGGCCTCACCACCCGACAGGTGACCTTGCGCTAGGACCGCGATTCCGCGACGGAGGGACCGCGAATCCGCGAGCTTACCTGGGCTGGTCGGAGACCGAGGCCCGAATGTTCCACTTCCGGGATCGTGACGGGATCGAAGTTGACCTCGTGCTCGAAGCGTCCGACCGAAGGGTGGCCGGGCTTGAGATGAAGTCCGCTGGCTCCGTCGCGATGAGCGATTTTTCTGGGCTGAGATTCCTACGTGACAAGCTCGGCCCGCGCTTTGCGATGGGGGTTGTCCTGCACACCGGCCGCAAGGCGGTCCCGTTCGGCGACAAGCTTTGGGCACTTCCTTATTCCGCGCTCTGGGCCTGACTGCTCCTGCTACTTGGGCAGTAGGTCAACGGCGAGGGTCGGCCAGATCACCGGTGTCACGGGCTTCCTGCCCCCGGTCCAGGGCGCAGGCACGGCGCCGAGCCGTCGCATGATCGCGTAGGCGGGGAACTCGTAGCGCGATCGCGCCTCCCTGAACATCAGCCATGCCTCGTCCGGGCTTCTTTCGATCGGGAACCCGGAGCGTTGCAGCACATTGACAGCGAAATCGAACTCCTCGCGAGTGATTTGGACCGGGATCTCCTCACCGGCTACCAACTCAAGGGCGCCCTCGGTAGACATCCCTTCAGCGCTGTCCTGGGCGGCCGCCTCATGCACGGCGATGATCTCGTCCTGCCATGCTGGGAGGGAGAGGGAACGCGGGAACGTGTGATGCACCCCGCCGAGGAACCGTCCGACGAACGGGATCCTGCCGCGACGCGGACGGTCTGCGAAGAAGTTGATG
>CAMDKQ010000054.1 GCA_945901095.1 Bifidobacterium breve | reverse complement strand
GCGAGGCTGACCGCCTACGGTGGGGTTTCATGGGAGACCAATTTGAGGCCATCGATGACAAGCTCGCCGCATGGATGACCAGTCAGCCAATGTTCTTCGTCTCGACGGCTCCACTGGATCCGCAGGGCCTGGTGAACTGCTCGCCGAAGGGTCTGGCCGGCACCTTTGCTGTCCTGGGTCCGCTTCAGGTGGCCTACCTCGACCTGACCGGCAGTGGGATCGAGACCATTGCGCACCTGCGCGAGAACGGTCGCATGGTCATCATGTTCTGCGCGTTCGAGGGCCGGCCTCGCATTGTTCGACTGCACGGCCGAGGCAGTGTGCTGCTCCCTGGCGAGCCTTCGTTCGTTGAGCTTACGAGTCGATTCAGCGGGCACGAGGGAGTGCGCTCGATCATCGTGCTTGACGTGGCGCGATTGGCAGACTCGTGCGGCTACGCGGTGCCGCGCATGACCTACGAGGCTGATCGCGATGTGCTTGACCTCGATCACCGAAAGCGCGGAGCGCAGGGTCTGGCGGAGTTTCGTGCCGAGTGGAACGCCATGAGCCTCGATGGGCTGCCCGGGCTCGACTAGCGCTGCGGCAATGCGGGCGTCACCACGATGGGCAATGCACTTGAGGGGCCGGCAGAGCCGGCATGGAGTCTATGACTGCTCTGCTTCGCCGGCTCGGCAAGTGACTCGGCGACCTCCTCCTGCACGAATCGCCGCATGAGCCAATGCAATGACCGGGACGCCACAGACCCGGGCGACGAGCGCCAGAGGATAAAGCGCCCCGCCGAAGATGCCGGTCGCCACCGCGCGGATGATTGTCACGGGGAGAGCCGCCGGAATTCGAACTGCTTCATCAGCTCCATGCGGGTGCGTCTGATATGGCCGGCCAGATACCTCTCGGCGTCATCGGTATCTCTCCTCTCGATCGCGTCGATGATGAAGTCGTGCTCGGAGTTGACCACCCACCGACGGCCCGGGCCCGAGACTTCCATGAACGTGCGCCGGTAGTGCTGGGTGGAATTCCAGAACCGCTCGACCGTCGCGAGCAGGTTCTCGCTCGCGCAGCCCGAGTAAGTGAGCATGTGGAACTCGCGGTCCAGCGCGAGGAAGTGGCTTAGGTCGGCGTCCTCGGCGATTCGTGCCTGAAGAAGTCGCAGTTTTTCGATCACGTGCTCGCCGAGATGCGGAACGCTCTCCGCCAGGGCAAGGGGCTCGAGGCGCTCGCGCATCTTGTAAACGATCGACAGCTCGTCTTGATCGAGCACCGGCACACGGGCGCCCTTGTTCGACTCAAGCTCGACGAGGCCCTCGGCTGCGAGCATGCGCAGGGCTTCGCGCACGGGCAGTCGGCTCGTGCCGAACTCCTCGGCGAGGTCCTCCTGGAGGAGGCGCTGGCCCGGTGTCATCTCGCCGGTGAGGATGCGCGAGCGCAGGTGGACCGCGACCTGTTCGCTGACCGCTAGTTGGGTCTCGTTCGTCAATCGAACCTCTCGGGATTGCTGTCGTAGGCCTTGCCCTGCGGGTATGAGACTAGTTCGAACTGCATTCCCCAGGGGGCGAGGAAGTACAGCCACCGCTGGCCTGCGCTCGCTCCCTTGCTCGAAGTGGGGGATCCGAGCATCTTCACGCCGTGGCGCGCGAGGTAGCGCGCGGCCTCGTCGAGGTCGTCGACGTAGAGGGCCACGTGGTGGCCGCCGGTGTCGCTGTTGCGCGGGGGCTGCGTCTGCTGCTCGGGTGCCTCGTACTGGAAGACCTCGAAGACCGCCTGCCCGCCAACCCGGTAGAAGCGCAACTCGCGCATGACCGAGCGGGGATCCACGTTCAGGTGCTCGGCCATCCAGTCGTCGTCGCTGGCGAACGGCCCGAGTTTGTACATGTACTCGCAGCCGAGCACTTCCACGAGCCACGCGTGCGCCTGTTCGAGATCGGGGACGGTAAAGCCCACGTGATCGAGTCGGGTCAGGCCGGGCAAACCGCTCATTTCGCCTCCAATGGATCCAATAATTGATTCTTATTGAGAATACACTTCGTCGATCTGTGAGCCTAGCGTTGAAAATGGATCCATTCTTGGCTACGCTAAACCGGACCAACGATGGAGGACGGTAGTGGCCCAGCACACGGCATTGACCCCGGGCGCACCCTGGGTCCAGCTCACGACGACGGACGACGACTGGAACGACGCCGCGCCCGGGCTGCTCAAGACGATGTTCGGCCAGCTGGTGCTCATCAGGGCCTTCGAGGAGCTCGTCCTTGAACTCGCCGCGGAGGGCCTCATCCACGGACCGGCTCACTCGAGCATCGGCCAGGAGGGCGGCGCAGTCGGCTCAGTCCTCGCGCTCATCCCCGGCGACACGGTCAATGGCTCCCACCGCGGACATCACCAGTTTCTCGCAAAGGTCCTCCAGCACATCGCGCCCGACGGGATAGACCCGGCGGCCGCGATCCCAGCGGCTGTCAGCGACGTCATGCTCAAGGCGCTCGCTGAGATCGCCGGGCTCGACCGGGGATTCAGTCACGGTCGCGGCGGATCGATGCACCTGAAGTGGCACGAGGCGGGAGCGATCGGCACGAACGCCATTGTCGGAGGCGGGGTGCCGCTGGCCGCCGGCTCCGCGTGGGCGCACCGGCACGCGGGGACCGACAACGTCGCGGTGACGTACTTCGGCGACGGAGCGTCGAACATCGGGTCGACGCTGGAGACCTTCAATCTCGCGGCCGCATGGCACCTGCCGCTGTGCTTCTTCATCGAGAACAACCTGTACGCCGTCTCGACGCACGTCGACGAGGTGACAGGTGACTCCCGACTCTCGGGGCGCGGCCCCGGCTTCGGTCTGGCGAGCTGGAAGGTCGACGGCATGGACCCACTCGCGGTCTACCTCGCCACCGTCGAGGCGGCCAACCATATGCGCGCCGGCCTCGGGGCGACCATCGTCGAAGCGGATGTCTACCGCTACTTCCACCAGAACGGCCCGTTTCCTGGAAGCGCCTTTCGATACCGAACGAAGGAGGAGGAGGCTGAGTGGCGGGACCGCGACCCGATCGACGCGGTGGCCGGTCACCTCATCCGGCGCAAGCTGATGCCCGCGAAGAAGCTTGACGGGTTCCGCGTCGCCGCGAAGGCGCTCATGGCCGAGCTCGCCGCGGTCCTGTTCGAGCCGGTGCCCGGCGGCAAGCCCGGGCAGCGCCGGATCCGGGAGTCCGAGTGGCCGGACCCGGCCTTCGTCGACGTGGGGGTTCGGGGAGATCTAAGCGAATTTGACGGCGCCCGATTCCTTGAGGTCAGCGCTGATGGCGGCAGACTCGAGACGATGAAGTTCATCGATGCCGTCGCGGCCGTCATGGGGCGGCGCATGGAGACTGACGACCGGGTTATCGTGATGGGCGAGGACGTCCACCGACTCAGCGGCGGCACGAACGGCGCGACCAAGGGACTGAAGGACCGATTCCCCGACCGGGTCCTGGGCACGCCGATCGCCGAGAACGCGTTCGCCGGCCTCGGTGGAGGCATGGCGATGGACGGGCGTTTTCGGCCGGTCGTCGAATTCATGTATGCAGACTTCATGTGGGTCGCCGCGGATCAGCTGTTCAACCAGATCGGCAAGGCGCGGCATATGTTCGGCGGCACCGGCTCGGTCCCATTCGTGCTGCGCAGCAAGGTGGCCATGGGCACCGGCTACGGATCCCAGCACTCGATGGACCCGGCGGGTGTCTTCGCGATGCAGCCCGGCTGGCGGATCGTCGCCCCGTCCAACCCCCTTGACTACATCGGGTTAATGAACTCGGCTCTCGCATGCGAGGACCCGGTCGTGGTCATCGAGGCAGTCGACCTTTACGCGACGAGCGGCGACGTCCCCGTCGGCGACCTCGACTACTGCCTTCCGGTCGGCAGGGCCGCGGTGAAACGGGAGGGGAGCAAGGTCACCGTCATCAGCTACTTGATGATGACGAACTTCGTCCTCGAGGCGGTCGAGCAGACCGGGGTCGACGCGGAGGTGATCGACCTTCGCTGGCTGGATCGCGCGAGCGTCGACTGGGACACCATCGGTGCGAGCATCCGCAAGACCGGGACCGTCCTCATCGCGGAGCAGGGGGCCATCGGCACCGGCTACGGCGCTTGGCTGGCCGACGAGATCCAGCGCCGCTACTTCGACTGGCTGGACGCGCCTATCCAGAGAGTGACCGGCGGCGTCGCGTCGCCCAGCATTAGCAAGGTGCTGGAACGAGCAGCGATCGCCCAGGCACCCGAGGTCGCACTCGCCCTCAACGAGATCGCGGGGTCCTGAGATGGCGGAGCTTCTACGCATGCCGGAAATTGCGGCGAGCATGGAATCGGCAGTCCTGTCGGCGTGGCTCGTGGCAGAGGGTGCGACCTTCTCGGCGAAGGACGTCATCGCGGTGATCGAGACCGACAAGGCAGTCGTCGACTTCGAGGCCGAGGCCGGTGGCACCCTGATCCGCAGGCTGGTCCGGGACGGCACCGACGTCCCGGTCGGCGCTGCCATCGCGCTGATAGCTACACCGGGCGAGGCCATCGACGACGTCGACGCGGTGTTGGCCCACATGGGCGAGGCCTCCACGAGTGCCGCTGCTCCCTCGGGAGCGGCCGCTGATTCGCAACCCACCCCGTCAGGACAGGACTCGGCTGCGCGCGAGCGCCGGTTCAGCAGCCCCCTCGCGCGCAAGCTGGCCCGCGAGGCCGGCCTCGACATCGCCGGCATCGCGGGCTCAGGCCCAGGCGGCCGCATCGTGCGCCGCGACGTCACGGCCGCGACGGTCGCGAGCGCGTCGCCCCCACCGGTCGTTGCTGCCGCGCCCGCTCCGATTGCCGTGGCGGATGCGGCCGGCGGCACGGTGGACATTCCTCACACCCGACTGCGTCGGGCGGTGGCGGCTCGACTGACCGAGAGCAAGACGACCGCGCCACACTTCTATGTCCGGGGCACCGCCAGGGTCGACGAGCTCCTGCGGCTGCGCGAGCAGATCAACGACGGCGCAGAGGCACGCGTATCAGTCAACGACCTGCTCATCAAGGCCATGGCCAAGGCGCATCAGGCCGTTCCGTCGCTGAACGTCCAGTGGACACCCGACGCGATCAGGCAGTTCGATCATGTCGACATCTCGGTGGCAATTGCAACCGACAGGGGTCTGGTCACTCCTGTCCTTCGCGGAGTCGAGCGGATGACGGTCACGGAGGTCGCGTCATCCGTCCGGGACTTCGCCGAACGAGCGCGAGCCGGTCGCATCCAGCAGCACGAGCTCGAAGGCGGATCCACGAGTATCTCGAACCTCGGCATGTTCGGCACGGAGGAGTTCGCGGCCATCATCAATCCGCCTCAGTCCTCGATTCTTGCCGTTGGTGCCGCTCGGGCAGAGGCGATCGTGGTCGATGGCGCGGTCGTGCCCGGCACCGTCCTGACGGTCACCCTCAGTGTCGACCACCGGCCTGTCGACGGAGTCGACGCCGCCCGCTGGATGCGCGCGTTCATCGCCGTGCTTGAACGACCTGCCCAGATCCTCGCCTGAAGCCTCACCGACGTTGGACAATTCACCAAGACGAATCCCGCAAGGGTCCACACGGGTGTTCTTGCGTTGACGGATCGCCCGGGTTCGGCGAGGTTGGCGGGTTCAAGCTCAACTGCAGATCGAGACGGCCCGTGACGGCGCATTCGGCGTTCGGCAGGTTCCGGTTCCCCTGCTGCGATCTGGCCGAGCTCCTCGCTGAGTGTGGCGTTGTGTTGGACTACGGCACCGCGTTGCTGTGGGTTTGGCGGTACTTGTACCGGGCGGTCGACTAGCACGGGCTGATCATCGATGGTTTGGTCTCTCGTCGCAGGCAAATCGCGTCGGTCAAGCGGTTGATCATGACGGCCCTGGCGGCGAATCGTCATCAGGTCGCGGCCGATGCGCGGACTCATGACCGAACTGCCGGCCGGTGTCGTGATCCGAGGGCACGCATTCATCCAGAACCAGCGCCGCGGCTACGACGAACTCGGAGTCGAGACCGTTCCGGTGAACCGGATATCGACGGCATTCAATGAACTGCGGCTCGCGATCTGCAAGATCCTGCCTCGTCCGACGTTCCCGCACGCCTTGCGATTGCCTAACGCACCGGTGCCGTCAGGACGGTTCTGAACGCGGGTGCTTATTGAGCCGTGTATCCGCCATCGATTACCAGCTCAGCACCGGTGATGAAACTGGACTCGTCGCTCGCAAGGAATACGGCGCCGTAGGCGATCTCTTGCGGGGTTCCGAGTCGCTTGAGTGGCGTGGCTGCCACCACGTCAGCAGTAATCCCCGCGTCCTGAGCAGCGATCATGGGCGTGGCGATGATGCCAGGGTGGATCGAATTCGAGCGAATGCCGAATTCCGCGTATGACAGGGCGGCATTCTTGCTCATGAGTCTGACGGCCCCCTTACTTGCTGTGTAGGCGGCGACCCCAGGTGCGCTCGCTATTCCCCAGATAGACGAAACATTGATGATTGAACCGCCACCCTGTCGCTTCATATGGGGAACAACGGTTCGGATTCCGAAAAAGGTGCTCGTCTGATTGAGGAGGATGATTCGGTGCCACTCGTCGAGCGGAATTGAGTCGATCGGTTCGTATGACCCAACCCCACCCGCATTGTTCATGAGCACATCGATCCGTCCGTGCTTGGCTACGATCTCCGATACGACTCGATTCCAAGATTCCTCCTGGGTCACGTCGAGTTCGGCAAACTCGATGGCAGAGTTTTCGAAGGGATCCGAAACGGACAGATCTCCCGCGATAACGGTTGCGCCCTGGTCTGCGAACATCTCGGCCACACCACGACCGATTCCGCGCCCTGCGCCTGTAACGAGCGCCACCTTGCCATTGAGTCTCATGTGAGTCCCCTTCTCGAAGTTTAATGACACTGTACAACTGCTCAATCCAAATGCGCAGGTTTCTTCATGGACCCTCGGATCCAATGTTCAAAGATGCCGAAATTGCGAGCCAAGATCTTGACACACGTTAACTAGAAGTACACACTTCGATCGGCTGGAGTCGATAGAAGTGTGGGGTGGTTTTGCTTGTGCTCGATATGAATCCAGTGCCGCAGGTCACAGTTCTGGGACTTGGCCGGATGGGCAGCGCGATGGCATTCGGCATGGCTGAGCGCGGGCTGCCTGTGAGTGTATGGAATCGAAGTGCGGGTGCCGCGGAGAGACTGGCGGAACGGACGACGGTGCGCGTGGCTGGCTCCGTTGAGGATGCCGTCGGTGCCGCTGATGTCGTGATTTGCATGTTGTCGTGCGGTGACGTGACTGAGGATGTCCTCCTGGATGAAGGGCTCCGGTCGGCGCTGAAGCCTGGTGTGGTGGTTTGCGATATGGGCACCAGCGGCGTCGCTACTGCTCGGCGGCTCGCGCGGAAACTCACGGGAGTTCATTTTGTCGACGCACCTGTCTCCGGGAGCGTACCGACTATAGAAGCGGGCCAGTTGCTCATCATGGCCAGCGGTGACGAAGTTGGCATCGAACTCCTTGAACGGGTGACCACAGGCATTGCCCGTAGGGTGCTGCGACTTGGGGAGGCTGGCGGCGGACAGGCCATGAAACTCGCGGTGAACTTGATCGTCTACGACCTGAACGCGGCTCTCAGCGAGGCACTCTCGTTGGCAGGACATGCGGGGATCGATGTGCAAACCGCATATGAGGTCTTTTCGGAGAGTGTTATTGCGGCGCCATACGTCCTGTACAAGCGAGATGCGTTCCTGCACCCTTCCACACCGGTGAGCATGAGCCTGGGCCTCGTTCGCAAGGACCTCGAACTCATTACCTCGTATGCCGCTGAACTCGGCAGCAGGTCAAGGTTGACCGATGCGGCGCTCGATCTCGTAAACGAAGCCTGCGAAGCGGGCCACGAATTCGATGACCTAGCGACCCTTGGACGCTTTCTGCGCTCTGCACCGCGTAATGACCCATCAGGAACGAGAAAGGACGATTGAGGCATGCTTGCAGCACGGTTCTATGACAAGGGCGATATCCGGGTCGAACAGACACGAATGGCGGAAATCCGTGAGCCCGATGATGTGATCGTCAAGGTGCGCTTCTGCGGCATCTGCGGGACGGACCTGCACGAGTACTTGATGGGGCCGATCGTGACGCCATCACAGCCCCACCCGATGACGGGTGCGACGCTGCCGCAGACGCTGGGACACGAGTTCTCGGCGATCGTCGTTGACATCGGTTCAGTTGTGCGGGAAGTGGCTGTGGGCGATCGAGTCGCCGTGATGCCATCCATCATCTGCGGGCGGTGCCACTACTGCCGTCGAGGGCTCGGACACCTGTGCACCAGTTTCGCTTCCATCGGACTGAGTGCTGAGTGGGGTGGCCTTGCCGAGTTCTCGGTTCTGAAGGAATACCAACTCGCTGTGCTCCCTCCTCAAGTGAGTGATCTTGAAGGCGCCTTGATTGAGCCGGCATGCGTTGCTGCCTACGGTGTCGATCGGGCGGGAGTGGCTGGTGGTGATGTCGTCCTCGTCACGGGTGCCGGGCCCATTGGTTTGCTCTCCGCCATGTACGCCAGAGCCGTTGGTGCCTCGACCGTGATCGTGGCTGAGCCAAACCGGAACAGGGCAGAACTTGCGCGTGCGATGGACATCGGGCTGGTGCTGGACCCGGCCAACGATGATTTCGGGCCCCTTCTTGCGGACCTCACGAGGGGCGTTGGTGTCGACCTATCCATTGAGGCTTCGGGCACTTCGGCTGGTTTGGCCGGGTGCGTGAGGCAGACACGGCGCCGTGGCTCGATCGTGCAGACCGGCCTGCACACGAAACCCGCGAGCCTTGACGCGATGGCCTTGTCGGAAAAGGACCTGACGCTGTACGGCAGCTGGTGCTTCTACATCACTGATTGGCCACGCATCATTCGCATGGTAGCGGCGGGTCAGTACCCGGTGGAGAAAATCGTCACCTCCCGGATATCGCTCGTCGACGTCGTTTCCAAGGGGTTCGACGCGCTGGTCGACCCCGCAAGTAGCGAACTCAAGGTACTCATCGAGTCGGGCGCATGAGTCCAGTTCAGTTTCACAGAACGATTGACCGAAGCAGGCTCTGAGTGTTTACTATTACTCAACAACCGGAGCACGGTCAAGAAAGCCTGATAGGGAGTTGAGCTTGGATGGGTTTCCCAACATACGGGTCAATGAATGTCGACTGGGAACAAAGACTGGACATGCCTCGGCTTCGAGCCGACCGGCTGGCACGCCTTACCAGTGCACTTGAGGAGTCAAGTCTGGGTTGCTTGCTCACGTTCGACTTCCACAACATCCGCTACATGACCGGGACCCACATCGGGACCTGGGCCATGGACAAGATGATCCGTTTCGCTTTGCTCCCGAGGGGCGGCGCTCCGGTCCTATGGGACTTCGGATCGGCAGCTCGGCATCACCAACTGCAGACTCCGTGGCTTGACCAGGCGCACACAGATGCCGGGTTGAATGGCCATGAGCCACACCATGGCGCTCGGGTTGGCTCGGGGGCCCGGGCTGGAATCTCCACCCTTCGCGGGGCGATCCTCCCCTCGGCTGGCCGGGCTGGAGATGTGGCGCGAAAGGTCTATGAGGTGCTCGCCGAACTAGGTCTGCAAAACCAGCCGCTGGGTGTGGACATCATCGAGCCACCCGTTCTCTTCGCACTGCAAGCCCTTGGCGTCCCTGTCGTCGACGGACAACAGGTGTTCCTCGAAGCGCGCCGAATCAAGACTCCAGACGAGATCGGCCTCCTCACCCATGCTGCCTCCATGGTCGATGCGGCCTACGAGGAACTCTACGAATTTCTTCGACCGGGCGTGAAGGAGAACGAGTGCGTCGGCCTCGTCGCCAAGGCCCTTTATGATCGAGGATCAGAGCATGTTGAAGGGGTCAATGCCATCTCAGGCGAGCGATGTTCCCCACATCCGCATGTCTTCAGCGACCGCATGTTGAGGCCTGGAGATCCGGCGTTTTTCGACATCCTGCACAGCTACAACGGCTACCGAACGTGCTACTACCGGACGTTTGCCGTCGGCAGCGCTTCTTCTGCGCAGCGGGACGCCTACACAATTTGCCGCGAATACATGGATCGGGCAATTGAGTTAGTGAAGCCGGGTGCGACCACCGCAGACATCGTCAAAGTGTGGCCGACAGCGCAGGAGTTCGGTTTCGCCAATGAGGAAGCGGCCTTCGCGCTCCAATACGGACACGGGGTCGGTCTCAGCATTTGGGAGCGACCCATCTTCTCGCGCATGACCTCCTTCGACGCGCCCGAGACCCTTGAGGAGGGCATGGTGTTCGCACTGGAGACCTACTGGCCCTCAAAGGATGGCTGGGGAGCGGCGCGCATCGAGGAGGAACTTGTCGTCACCAAGGACGGGGCCGAAGTCATCACGAAATTCCCAGCCGAGGAACTGCTCGTTGCAGGCAAGCGGTACTACACAGCAGGCGGCACCCTGAACACCATTCGCGACTCTCAGTCGCACAAAAACACCGCAACTCACAGGGCCGCTCGTGCAGATGACCTTTCCGTCTAGACAAACGTCCAACCCTCCTGCCACAGAAAGGCTCTGAAATGGATCTCGGCAACGGCCTTGGCCACCTGACCTATTCCACGCTCGTGCACCCGGGTGACACCTGGGAGGAGATGAGGCACAGTTTGGAAACCTACGTCCCCGAGGTAAAGAAGCGCTTCTGTCCGGACGCACCCATGGGCGTCTCCCTGCGTATCTCGAATGCTTCGGCCGAGCGACTCATCAACGATCCTGACGAACGGGCGTGGGTGAAGGGATTCCTTGACGCGAATGACCTCTATGTGTACACGGTGAATGCCTTCCCATACGGCCCATTCAAGGGTGAGCGTGTGAAGGAGAACGTCTACGAGCCGGACTGGAGCACCGAGGAACGCACGCAGTACACCATGAACGTGGCGACGATTCTCACGGAGATCACTGGGGCCGATGTGGAGCCCACGATCCAAAGCGCGCCCTTGGCGTTTCGCCCGAATGTCGTGGACGAGGCATATGTGGCAGCCTTCACGGACAATCTCATGCGCGTCGTCGCACACCTCATGGACCTTGAGAAGAACACCGGACGACGCGTGAAGTTAGCACTTGAGCCTGAGCCGTACTGCTATCTCGAAACCATCGACGAGACGATCAGCTACTTTGAGAATCACGTATACACGACAGCCGCTGCCATCAGGGTCTCTCAGCTGACGAGGCAACCGCTGGCCGAAGTGTTCGGAGGGCTTCGCCGGCACCTCGGAATCGTCTTCGACATCTGTCATCAGTCGGTTGCGTTCGAGGACATCACGAAGGACCTGAACGCACTTGTGGATGCGGGGATACCGATCTACAAGCTTCAGGAAGCTGCTGCTCTGCTCGTACCCGAGGTGACTCCTGAGATCGTGGAGGAGCTCAAGCGGTATACCGGCACTATCTACTTGAGTCAGACCACGGAACTTCGTGATGGAGAACTCACGAAGTTCCTCAATCTGGAGGATGCCATCGCCGGTTGGGAGGCGGATCCCGGTCCACGAGAGTGGCGAACCCACTTCCACGTTCCCGTCTTCCTATCGGACCTCGGGCCCTTCAAGACCACTCGGTCCGGCATTGATGCGGCGATGGCCGTCCACGCGAAGACCCCGCTATCCACGCATCTTGAGATCGAGACATACACCTGGGACGTCCTTCCGGACCACCTCAAGACCGGTGACATCACCGAGTATCTGGTGCGAGAGCTTGAGTACGTCCGAGATGAACTCATGCGCCAGGTGAACTCACAAAATCGCTGATGCATTGGGGCGTCCCCGCCTGGGCCCGTGGGCGGGGACGGTCGATGCTATGCGGGTCGTAGCGGTCTCGGTGCCCCGCATTGCGGTCCGTTCAGGTTCCGGCAAACTCGCGAAGGTACACCGCTACAGCGGCCATGTCTCGATCTCCTAAGCCGCGAGCCACGGCCGCGTGTATCACCTGAGCATTGAGCGCTGATTGAGGCATGGGTGCACCGACAGTTTTCGCGAGTTCCTGAATGAGCCCGAGATCCTTGGCGGCTAACGTGAGGGCGAAGGCAGCCGGGGTGTTGTCAGGGTCGATGAAGGCCCCGTGACGATATTTCACCATCGGTGCTGCAATGGCGCTGTTCTCAAAGACCTCGTAGGCCAACTGGCGGTCTATACCCGCCCGCTCGGCTAGCACGAGTGCCTCGGATACGGCACCCCCGAGTGCAAAGATCACCGCATTCACAGCCAATTTCATCGATTGGCCCGCGGTCAGGGGCCCTAGCCGGTAAATGGTTGACCCCATGGCTAGAAGGACCGGCTGGACGGCGTCGATAGATTCAGGGGGGCCGCCGGCCAGGATGGTCAACGTCCCCTCTTCGGCGGCCGCCGTGCTCCCGGAGACCGGCGCGTCCACCATCTGTGCACCAGTGGCAGCGATCTGGATGCCGAGCCTGCCGACCCCCGCCGGCCCGGTTGTTCCCATGTCGATCGCGATAAGTCCAGGGCGGCATGCATTCAGCACTCCATCCGGCCCGTCATACACCGCTCGCAGTGATCGTTCGTCAGCCAGCATGGTGATGATGACCTCGGCTCGCTCCGCAGCCTGCCGCGGGGTGGCTGCGACCGTTGCTCCCTCCTGATCAGCGAAAGCCTGAGCAGTGGACTGAGTGCGGTTGTAGGCGATGACATCGAAGCCAGCCTTCACGAGGTTTGCAGCCATTGGCCGCCCCATGCGCCCCAATCCTATGAACGCGACCGTTGTCATGGATATATCACCCCTCGGTCGGGCGCGTCGTTGATGCCCAGGGATCGATCAGGGTCTTGATGTGATTGCTGCGGTGCTCGGCGAGTGGCCTCAAGCCGTCATCGACGAGGTGGTCGAGGGACAGCGCAACGGGTGCGATGTCCGACCAGCCTCCTGGCCGCATTGAGAGCAGGCGAAGCGCTTCCGGGAGGTCGGCTCCCACGCAATGAGCTTGCGTGCCGAGGAGTTCGATCTCGCGGACGGATATGTCGCGAAAGTTGATCTCCACCGGGTCATGCTGAAGGCCGACCAACACGATTCGACCTCCTCGTGGCACTAGGGCTAGGGCTTGGGCTAGTCCATGGGCTGATCCGGAGACTTCGTAGATCACGGTGGGGATCAGCCCATTCGACTCAAGAACCTCATGCAGGGGAGCGCCGATTCCAGGTTGAACCACGTGATCTGCACCGAGAGTTCGCGCAATATCGAGCCGTTGAGCGTTTATGTCGGTCACGACAACGATGGCCCCGAACTCATGAGCAGCAAATGCGAGGAACGCTCCAATGCCGCCCACTCCGATGACGACCGCGATGTCCCCCCTCTCAAGGCGACCCCGGCGCATGGCGTGCACCGCGATAGACATGGGCTGGCCGAGTGCGGCAGTATCGACGCCAAGTCCGAAGGAACCTGCATCGATGCAGGTGGAACTGGGGGCGACCACGAACTGCGCGAGGCCCCCATTTCGCTGGAGGCCGAGAGTCGAGTATCGGTCGCAGAGGTTCGTGCGGCCTCGTCGGCACCAGGCGCAAGCACCGCATGAAATCCCGCCGCCTGTTACTACGAGCATCCCGGCGCTAAAGGATTCCACCCCCGGCCCGACGGCTTCGACCACGCCGGCAATCTCATGACCAGGGATCATTGGTCCAATGTGCCCAGTCACCGGATGCTTGTGCTCGATCGGGAACATGTCCGGCCCAGTGGAGAATTCATGCGCGTCGGTGCCGCATATGCCCACTGCCCCAACGCGAATAAGGAGCTCGCCAAGCTGTGGTTCCGGTCGCGTGACCGTCTCAATACGGACGTCTCCACGCCCGTGGAAGACTGCGGCTCGCATGTTCTATCCCTACCGATTCAGCAGGGATGGGAGGGCATGCTTCAAGTCAACAATTCCGGCTGGCCATGCTGCGAGCGGGAACTCACAAGCCCGGCGTGTATTGCGTGCCAAACTTTCAGCTCTTGTTAGGTCTAATGGTGCTGTCATGGGACTCCCAATTCATCTAGTAGGCGTTGGTCACGACAAGTTCTTCGGCCGGGAACAGGGTGAGGAGTTCGGCACCGGTGGCGGTCACGACCAACTCCTCCTCAATTCGGGCTGCTGAATGCCCGTCGCCCCCGGGCCAGTAAGTCTCAAGGGCAAACACCATGCCCTCCTTTATCTCGACAGGGTTGTCCATGGAGTTGAGTCGGCTGATAACTGGTCGCTCGTGAAGACCCAGTCCAAGCCCATGACCGAACTGGAGGCCGAAAGCCTCCATCTCCGAGTTGAAGCCGTACTCATTGGCCGACGGCCACAACCTTGCAATATCGCCGGTACTCGCGCCTGGGCGGACCATTGCAATGGCAGTGTCGATCAACTCCCGCGCCTTCTTGTAGGCGTCTCGGTGCGCTTGAGTGGCCCTGCCCACTGCAAACGTGCGGTAGTAGCAGGTCCGGTAGCCGTTGAAGGCGTGAATGATGTCGAAGTAGGCCTGATCTCCGGGTCGGATGAGCCGGTCGGAGAACACGTGAGGGTGCGGGCTGCATCGCTCCCCGGCGATCGAGTTGATTGCCTCGACCTGCTCAGAGCCCATTTCGAACAATCTTTTCGTAGCCAAGGCCACGATGTCACTCTCTCGGACTCCGGGCTTGAGCGCTTCGTATATGTCCTGGTAGACGCCGTCAACCATGGCTGCGGCCTGGCTAAGCAGCATGATCTCATCGCAATTCTTGATCTCACGAGCATCGAGCATGACCTGCTGGCCATCCCGCACGTCAACTCCGTTTGACTCGAGCGCCCGCAACAGTGGCATTTCGACTACATCGACGCCCAATGGCATGTTAGCGACGCCTTCGTCGCGAAGGATGGCCGCAATTTCTTTTGCTGCGCTCTCGGGGAGTCCCGAGGTGGGAGCAATCGCTCCCTGCAACCCAGTGTTGCCGCCCTTGGACTGTGCCGGCATTAGCCAGGGCGAATAGAGCCGATGGTTCTTGGCCGCTGATCCGAAATCCCAAATCCACGGGGTGCCTGTGCGTGTGATGAGCGCCCAACGCTCTGTTTTATTGTAGGCCCAGGTTCCGATGTGCGTTGCTGTCATGTACCGAATGTTCGAACCTTCGAACACGAGAATGGCGCCAAGTTCACTTGTCGCGAGGGCCTGCTTGACGCGAGAAAGGCGGTATTCCCGTAGACGGGTGAAGTCAACCCGTTCCTCCCAATCGACCGACATGATGCCCGGCGACCGAATGGTCGTCTGCGCAAAATTCGACCGCATGGTCGTCATCCGTTGGTCCTGCCCCTCTTAGTTTGCGCGCCTGATCGCTGGTAGTGAAAAACAGATGGCAGGAAGTAAGTGATGCTAAACGGATAGTAGTGCCATTTGCCGATCCCGCAGGCGAAACCTGATGAATTTGAGGTTGTACGTTCGGCCAAGCGAGTTGCGAGACCAAACTCACTAACAATCACTGAACAACGTGGCTAAGGCTCCGGATCCTTCCGGAGTCGTAACTCTCGAAGCGTGCCCTGATGGCGACCATCGCACGGCGGACTGGAATCCGTGGATCGCGTAGTTGTCCCCGTGTGGTGATTGCGACCCATGCTGTGCACAACTCTGAGACTTCGAACAAGGTGTTTGACGTTCGGATGGCAATATGATCGTTCGTACTCGCTGGAAGGCGAGATGTGAGACCAGACTGGCCAGTTACGCGATGTTTTTCACTTAAACTTCTCGCCGACGACTTGACTGATCAACGAGCCACTCGATCAGTCCATCTGATGGGGCGGTATGCCTCTGATTCGCTGGCGAATTTAATAGCGTCGACCGTGGAATCGCCGAATCCCGCGTTTACCCGGACCGCACGTTGCACACCGCGGAATGGGTTTGTCCGAGTAGAGATTGCTGCTATTCGCGTGTACGGTTAAGTCACTCTGGAAAGGCGTGCGTATGTCCGAAGTAGGTGGTGGTGCCAAGGAGCGGGAGCCTCGCCACCCGGCCGTGGCGGCCGTGGGCTCGAGGATCCGCGCGGAGCGACTCAGCGTAGGGATGACGCTTCGTGAACTTGCACGCCGCCTCAATGTGAGCCCGTCTTTCGTCTCGCAATTGGAGACCGGAAAGTCGCAGGCATCCGTGGCCACCCTTTACGCCTTGTGCGAAGTACTGGACCTACCAATCGAATCGTTGTTCGGACAACTGGTGGATAAGCACCCGTCTCAAGACGCGGTCAAGTCCTCCACCGGCGAAGGTCGCTACGGCCCCGTTGTGCGACCGTCGGAACGGTCAAGCATCGTGTTGGAGACCGGTGTTCGTTGGGAGAGTTTGACCCGGCTCACCGATACCAACATTGAGTTTATGTTCACCGTCTACCCGGTTGGTGGAAGCTCGTCGGGCGGTGAGCAGTTGCTCCGTCACGAAGGAATCGAGTTCGGCTACGTTCTTCAAGGAGAGCTTGAGGTGTCGATCGGGTTTGAGCGCTACATCCTTGGCCCTGGGGACGCTGTGTCCTTTGACTCGGCGACGCCGCACCGATTTGCGAATGTTGGCCAGGAGCCGACTCATGCAGTCTGGTTCGTTCATGAGCGTCGGCATGACCCCCGGGTCTGAGGGACCCCGCGCAGAATAGTTGGCCTCTTACTCGCTTGATACCTGACCCGAATGTCTTGACTTATTAAGTCACAACGTACAGGCTGACGTGTGCTTGGTTAGTTTCCATCCAAAAGTTGAGTGTCAGCACACATAATGGGCACAACGTTGAGTGGCCGTTACTGCTCAAAGGTCGTGTATGACGTGTCGTCAGGTTTGGGGCGCGTGTCATGTCTCAAGACTGCTGCGAAAGTCCCCGGAACGAGGATGACGACGAGGAAGAGCGACGACGCATTTGCCGCAATGAAGGTCATCGCACCGGGGGATGTCGAACCGTGAGTCTACGAGAGAAGGCACGCGTGGAGTCCCTACTTCGCTGTCCAGTGAAAGGGTGAGAACCGCATGAGCACCACTATTGACTGGGGAT
>CAMDKQ010000053.1 GCA_945901095.1 Bifidobacterium breve | reverse complement strand
CGCCTTGAATCTCGCATTCTCAAGGAGGCCTGACGTATGGCACGCATCCGCATCGAGCCCGAACGACCGTTTGCGGTCGAGTTTGACGGGGTTTCGCTTTCGATGCCACGGAGCAAGAGGCGGGGCGGGCAAGGGACCCGGCACCGGATACGACGACTGGCGGGGGAGTCGAGTCGCCAGCAGGTACCGGTCTTCGCCGACCTGAGCACGGGAATCCTGCCGGGGGAGTCGGTGGCGATCCTCGGTGGCGTCAAGTCCGGACGTGAGGAGTTCCTGCGTCTCGCAGCGGGAACCCTTGTGCCTGACTCCGGGAAGGTTCACCGACAGGGGCGCGTCGTGCCGATCCTCGACGACTCGAGATGTCTCACACCGAGCTACACAACCCGGCAGAACATCTACCTGACTGCTGGACTGCTCGGGATGACTCCCGACGAGACAACGGAGCGTCTCGATTGGATCGTCGAGATGGCGCAGGCCGGCAAGTGGCTTGACTCCTTCCTACGCGGGGCGCCGCGCAACATGCGACAGCGACTCGTTTGGACGGTGTCGATGGCGACGGGCGCGAGGATCTTCGCGATCGAGAAGTCGCTCGTCATCGGACACGGTGAGTTCATGGAGCGGTGCTGGTCGCATGTCGAGGGGCTGCGTGGGTCGGGGGTGACGTTCCTCATCGCCATCGACGAACCTGAGGTTCTCGAACGCTTCTGTGAGCGGGCCCTTGTGCTCAAGGGGGGCAGCATCATCGCGGATACGACGGTCGAGGAGGGTCTGCGACTCGTTCGGCAAAGCCGGCGCACCGATCGGACGGATCGGCCTGAGGAACAAGGCGACAACTAGACTGTGGGCATGATCCCTGGCTCGACTGACGGCCTTTTGCCGCAGACTCCGGCCCTTCCACCCTCGTCGATTGCCCTGCACGTCGGAGTTCATAAGACGGGAACAACAGCGCTTCAAGCGGCACTTGCCGATGCACGCCCTGAACTCATTCAGCGGGGTGTGCTGTACCCCGGAAAGAAGGCCGCGCACCACGGTGCCGCGCTGGGCCTGATGGAGCGGTCATGGGGCTGGAAGGACCGCGGTGGCGAGGCGAATAGTCGGGCAGCGTTCGACAAGTTGGCGCGGCAGGCGAACTCATCGCCCGGACGGGTCATCATCAGCAGCGAGCATTTCTGCGAGGTCGATAGCGATCGAGCGAGCCAGGCCGCCGACGCCCTCGGACGCGACCGCATCGAGGTCATCATCACCCTTCGGAACCTCGGAAAGTTACTCCCCTCCTCGTGGCAGCAGTACCTGAAGTACGGGGTCGCCGCCCCCTACGAGACTTGGCTGGAGAACACCTTTGCGGCGGAGAGTAAGCGGACCGTCTCGCCGAGCTTTTGGCGCCGCAACAACCACCATGTTCTCGCGCAGCGGTGGGCCGATGTCGTCGGCAACGACCGGGTGACAGTCATCGTGCTCGAGGACGTCGACCGAAGTGCGATGTTCCGAACCTTCGCCCAGCTGCTCGATGTTCCCGAAGAGATCCTCACCTCTCGCATGGATCTCACCTCGAATCGTTCGATGACAGCTGCCGAATCCGAGTTGGTTCGTCGGCTGAACAAGGAGGTGAAAGCCTCGCTCAACTGGGGGCAGTACCAGCGCCTTGTTCGGGTCGGTGTCGCGAAGAGCATCGTCGAACGCCGTGAGCCGGCACCCGATGAGGCCCGTCTTCACACCCCCGACTGGGCCCTGGACGCCGCTGCTGAGCGCGGCGCCGTGATGGCGGCCGCCATCCGTGATTCGGGCGTGAAGGTGATCGGCGACCTTGACGCGCTGGCAGCTCGGGTGTCGTCGCCGCCGAAGGCGCCGGACTCCGCGCTCGATTCGGTTCCGATGGACGCCGCGGTTGATGCGCTCGCGACCCTCGTCCTGCTCACCAAGGAAGAGCCAAGCCGCAATGACCTCACCCGGGCTCTGGCGAAGAAGCTGCGCTCGGATGCCGGCGCCACGATAAAGCGACGGTCGAAGAAGGGCTTGTGATCGAGGTCCTGCGGCCTTCTGGAGCCGGCGCCGCTCAGGGCCTTCGGCTCGTTGCGAGCACGTTGTCCGTGGCTACGGGCCCAACTGCTGTGGTCGCACCGGACCTTGTCATCGCTGATGCAGCGCTCGGCCAGATCACTGCGGACCCATTCGCTGGCACGGCCATGCTCGTCCGGCCATCGACTCATGGGGACACCAGGGTTCGCCACCATCTGGTGAACTCTGTTGGCTCGGCATTCCATCGCGTGACGGCGCCTGACCATGTCTTTGTCGGGGCTCTCGTGGTCGCTTCAAGGGATGCGAGGATCGTGGGTGAGGCCATTACGGTCATGGCCGATGCCCTCGACTCAGGGGCGCTCGATGGGAGCGAGCATGACGTCGCTCAGCTCATCGCCGTCGCAATCGTGCGATCCGGAACGCCGTGCAAGGCGATCGAGCTCGTTGATGTGCCCTGGTTTCGAAGCCCGACGGATCCGGTGGGTGCAGCGCAGGCGGTCGCCGGGGTCTCCGATGCGCGCATCGCGCAACTGCAGGCGAACCGCATGGACGATGGTTTTTACTCGACGTTCGTCGTTCGGCGGGTGTCGAAGCCACTCACGAGGCTGGCGCTCCGCCTGAACATGAGCCCGAATGCCGTGACCCTCGTGTCATTCGCGGTCGGAATCGGGGCTGCGGGCGCGTTCGCGGCCGGCTCGCGCTGGGCGCTCATCCTCGGGGCGGTACTCCTCCAGTTGAGCCTGGTCATTGACTGCGTCGATGGTGAAGTCGCCCGCGCGACGAGGCGGTTCTCGGCGCTCGGCGCTTGGCTTGATGCATCAACTGATCGCGTGAAGGAGTACCTTGCCTACGCGGGGCTGGCAATCGGTGCGGCCGCCGTTGCCGGCGTGAATATCTGGCCGCTCGCGATCCTCATGCTCGTTCTTCAGACCACGCGTCATATGACGGACTACGACTTTTCAAGGGTGCAGCGCAGCCGGGAGGCGCGCGTTGAGCCTCGAGGGATCACCGACCCGGATGACGGATCATCCGGCACGGCAGCTGGCTGGTCCGTGCAGGGCGCGATGGAGATGTCGTCGCGCATCAACAGGCGCAGCGGTGTGCGGTGGGCGAAACGAGCCATCCACATGCCGATCGGCGAGCGGTGGCTCGTCATCAGTCTGGCTGCTGCGTTCCTCGGGGCAACGTGGGCGCTGGGCCTGCTGCTCGGGCTCGGTCTCGTCGCCTTTGCGTACGTGACGACGGGACGAATCCTGCGGACCTTGAGCTGGTCGGGTCGGGCCCCGGCCGATGCTGCACTGCTCCTCGCGCGCCAGTCGGATGCCGGACCAATTGCGTCGGTGTTCGCGCGAGGCATGTCCACGGCGGGGTTGGAGAAGTTCTGGTCGTCGAGGGCTGCCTGGGCGGTGCCTGCTGCCCTGCGATTCCTTGAGCTCGGAGTCGTCGCGCTCCTGTGCCTTTCGGCCTTCCCGGCGCTCATGGTCCTTGGCTTCTGGTGGATGGCGATCATCGCCTTCCACCACTACGACACGCTGTACCGGGCGATAGCGGGGCAGGCGCCCCCCCGCTGGCTCATCTGGTCCGGGCTCGGCTGGGATGGCCGCACGATCATCATCGTGCTCGCGGCACTCGGTGGCCTGTCGGTCTTCGGTGGCCTCCTCATCGTGGGGATCGTTGTATGGTCCCTTCTCCTCGTCTTTATCGCCTCCATTCAGTGGCTGGCGACTTCCGGCGCTCGGGATTGAAGGGAATGACGTGAGCCTCACCGAACGACCACCTCGACCGACCATCGCCCAGATTCGAGCAGTGTGTCAGCCGCCTGCGATCACCGGTCGGCGCAATTCCGAGCACTGGGTGGCCGATGTTTACCTCCGCGACATCTCGCCCTATTTGACGAGATTGCTCCTGCGCACCTCAATCACGGCGAACCAGGTGACCTGGCTCATGATCGCGACCGGAGCATCCGCTGCTTTCGCGCTCCTCATCCCCGGTCTGCCCGGTGGGTTCCTCGCCGCCCTGCTCGGACAGATGCAGATGCTCTGGGACTGCTCGGACGGCGAGGTTGCGCGGTGGCGCCAGACATCGTCCCCAGCCGGGGTGTTCTTGGACCGTGTCGGCCACTACACCGCCGAGGGCCTTATCCCAATCGCGCTGGGCTTGCGGGCCGCGGGCTTCCCTGACGCCGGGTGGCTCGACTCGCCATGGCCGTTCATGGGCGCTCTGCTCGCGGTGCTCATCCTCTACAACAAGGCACTCAACGACATGGTGCACGTCGCGCGCGCCTACAACGATATGCCGAGGCTCACCGAGAAGGCCGAGGTGGCCGCGCCTCGCAGCAGCGGCTTGCGAAGTCTGCGCTCCATCGCTCGGTTCATCCCATTCCATCGGGCCTACCACTCGGTCGAACTCACGCTCCTCGCTCTGGTCGCCTCGATTGTTGATGTTGCGGCCGGCGATCTCTTTGCGACGAGGGTGCTGGTTGCGGGACTCCTCGTGTTCGGGGTGGTCACGGTGGTCGGGCACCTCGCTTCGATCCTGTCCTCTAGCCGACTTCGATGACGTTTTCCGCTGAACCTCGCGCCTACGGTGTCGTTGTTCTCACCATGGGCAAAAGGCCGTCGGAACTCGCGGCCGGTATCGAGTCCTTGCAGGCCCAGCGGGGGGTTGACCTAGACATCATCGTCGTCGGCAACGGGTGGCAGCCTGAGGGTTTGCCGGACGGAGTCCGGGCGATCGGCCTAGCGGAGAACGTCGGCATCCCCGCTGGGCGTAATGCCGGGGTCCCCCTCGTGCGAGGCGATCTACTCTTCTTTCTCGATGACGACGCGAGCCTTCCCGATCCGGGGTTCTTGCTCGCGATCGCCGAACGGTTTGAGGCCCACCCCAGGCTCGGACTCGTGCAGCCCCGGGTGGTGGATCCGACCGGTGCTGAGGCACCCGGCCGATGGGTTCCGCGTCTGCGCGTGGGGGATCCTGCTGAGCCGGGACCGGCTACCTCCCTGTGGGAGGGGGCGGTTGCCATCCGGCGCGCAGTGTTTGACGCGGTGGGGGGCTGGCCCGATCCGTTCTTCTATGCGCATGAGGGGATCGAGGTCGTATGGCGTACCTGGGACGAGGGCTATGTGGCCTGGTATGCAGGTGACCTGTCCGTGAACCATCCGGTGATCGATCCGGCTAGGCACGATGTTTACTACCGATTGAACGCTCGCAATCGGGTCTGGCTGGCGCGCCGCAACCTACCCCTCGTCCTAGAACCCATCTATGTCGGAGCCTGGGTTGCACTCACAGTCCTACGCATGCGCAACCGAGCCGCGCTTCACTCGTGGTTCGCGGGGCTTTGGGAGGGGATGACGGTGAACCCGGGCGGACGCCGGCCGATGCGCTGGCGCACCGTTTGGGCCTTGACCCGGGCCGGACGGCCGCCGATAATCTAGCCGCCGGTGGGCGACCGAAAGGTTACGCCGCGCAGTAGGTTTCGTCGGCGGTGTTGAGATCCGCTGACTGGTCCCCCGCGATTTTCGAGATGGTCACGTCCTTGATGGAGGTGAAGTCCTCGCCGATGATGAGGATCATCCGCTCGCCCTGCTTGGGGACCGACTCGCCCTGTGCTCCCGCTGCGAAGATGATGGTCTTGGCGGATGCATCCCACCTGGGGTCGTACTTGACGACGGTGTTGGCGAAAACCTCCTTGCCCGGAGCGCTGCCGACCTCGACCACGCGGTAGCCCGCTTCCCGGAGTTCCTTGGCGACCTTCTTGGCCTTGCCTTTCGTCGACGTGCCATTGAGCACATCGACGTAGATCTGCCCCGGCTCTGTCTTGAGCAGTGGCTGGTCGGCATCCTGTGCTGGTGGCCAGGTCGAGTCGAGCTTGATCGCCTCCCACAGGGGCGCGGCCCGCTTATCGTTTATGAACACGTTTTCGCCGTCGCCAGCTGGTTTCCATGGCGCCGTCACGAAGGCGATGTCGTTGGGTCGAAGGTCCTTCATGCTGAGCGCAAGGGCTCGAAGGTTATCGATGTTGGCGAGCTGGGGGTCGGCGGTGAGCGACTGGGTGGCGGCATCGAGGAGGCTCACGAGGGTCGCCGGGTTGAGGAGGGTGCCGCTGGAGAGCACCTTGCGCGTGAGGGAGGAGATGAAGGCCTGCTGGCGTCGAATTCGTGAGGTGTCGGAGCCGTCACCGAGGGTCTTGCGAGCGCGGACGAAGGCCAGGGCCTCCTCGCCCTCGACTGTGTGCTTGCCCTTGCTCAGGACCAGGCCGCTCTTCTCGTCGTTGACGTCCTCCTTGAGGCAGATCTCGACCCCGCCGATCGCGTCGACGATGCGCTTGAATCCGCCGAAGTCGACCATCATGAAGTTGTTGATATTGAGGCCGGTCATCTCCTCGACGGCTTTGATCGTGCAACCCGGGCCGGCGATGTCGAAGGCCGCATTGAACTTGCCCTCGTACCCACCCACGGTCTTTCCGTCGGACTTGCATTGGGGAAGGGTTATGAGTGTGTCGCGGGGGATGCTCACCGCGATGGCGCTCTTCCGGTCGGCGCTCACGTGCAGCAGGATCGTCGTATCCGAGCGGGCGCCGCCGAATTCCGACGCACTGCCGTAGCCGCGGTTGTCCTTGCCGGCGCGACTGTCGCTTCCCATGAGCAGTACCGTCAATGGCTCGTTGTTGCCAGCCTCGTCGACGGCGATGGCTTCGTCGGTCCCACCGGGTGTGTCCCCGAGTTGATCGGATACGTCGACCGCAGTGATGTTGTCCTGCAGCTTTCCCATCATCGCATTGACGCCGACCCCGGCGAGGGTCACGGCAACGATCACTCCTGAAAGCGTCGCTGCGAGAACTCGGGGCCATCGGCGTCGTGCGGGCTGAGTCATGCGGGCGGTTGTCCGTTCGTGAGGGGGCGATCGACGAAGTGCCGGGTGGAGCGCTTCCATCGTAAGCCGGACGCGCCTGTCAATCGGACTTTCATGCATTGGACGCACCTGCGCGTCGGCGGGTTCCCCCGAGTTTCCTGCGAGTTTCCCGCTTGGTGGGACCTGATCATGCTCGCCGCGGGCGTATCCAAAGTGAACAATGTGTCTAATGTGGCGCGTGGGGATTGTGATTATTGGGACTGATGTGGCACGGTGGGAGTTCAAACCTGGGGTGCGGCCCCGGATTGACGTTGCTCTGCCCCGGGTCCGATAGGGCCATACGAAGCAGCGTCGTCAGTGGATAGAGGGAGGAGAACCACATGCTCAGTGCGCGCCGCCGCATGAGCCGTCCGGTCCTTGCCTCGCTGGCCGCATCGATCCTCATCGCCTCCTTTCTCGTCCCGATTGCGGATCTCACTTCCTCGTCCAGCGACCGCCTCGCTGCGCGCGGTCCCGTCACCCCGGTCCTGCAGTCCATCGCACTGACGGGCGTCGATGCTGGCGCTGTAGCCGAGAGTGCCGTCTCGATGGCGTCGTGGGATGACCTGCTCGGCGACTCGCACGTCGACTCACTTGGACTCGCGCCATTGCCCTCCGCTTCCGACGTGAGCCAGGTCGCGTCTCGCGCAAGCGCACCCCTACGTCCGGCTATCGCGACGACTCAGACGACCACTGGTGAGTTCGGACTCGTGGGGGTAACGACGGCATCGCCTCTCGACGCTACGTCGCGGATCCTCGTCCGCGTCCGGCAGGACGACGGATGGAGCAACTGGACCCCGCTTCCGGTGTCTGAGCACGCACCAGACCCAGGATCCCTCGAGGCGCAGGGAGTTCGATTCGGGACCGAGCCGCTCATCACCGGTGATGCGGACGGCGTGCAGGTCCGTATCGACACGCCGGGAGGGGTGTCGCCCGCTGACCCGCAGGTGATGCTCATGAACAACCCGGTCGTCGCCGAGGATGCCGACCTGCCGCTCGGTCCGCAGCAGGCTAGCCTGCCGATCTCCACTGTGGCTGCCGCGACGCTCGGCGCCCCGATGCCCACGATCATCACCCGTGCACAGTGGGGCGCCAATGAGGCCCTTCGCCGGGCCGGCCCCACCTACTCGGGGACCATTAAGGCCGCATTCCTCCACCACACGGTGACGAGCAACTCATACACGCCGGAGGAGTCTGCCCAGCAGGTACGCAACCTCTACGGCTGGTTCGTGAAGGGCTTGCGTTATTCCGACCTCGCCTACAACTTCCTCGTCGACCGATTCGGGCGCCTCTACGAGGGGCGTGCAGGTGGCATGGACCAGGCGGTGATCGGTGGGCATACGGCGGGCTTCAACAGCGAGACCTTCGCCGTTTCTGCAATCGGAAACTTCCAGTCAAAGGATCTGCCACCCGAGGAGATGGCGGCGATTGACGAGTCGGTGGCGCAACTCATGGCCTGGAAACTGTCAATGAACCACCGGGATCCGAACGGCAGCACCGTCCTCGTCTCGGATTCGGGTTCCGGTACCTCCCGGTACCAGCCGGGCGAGCAGGCGAATGCATTTGTCATCGGTGGCCATCGCGACATTGGTCAGACCGCCTGCCCAGGTAGGTATTTGGAGCCCCAGATCCCGATCATCAGATCGATGGTCGCGTCGAAGATGGGCGTCACCGCCTTCAACCCCGTGATGTCGGCTCCGGCGGCATGGGGGGCCAGCGAGCCGCTCGTGATCAGCACCACTACAACCGCCCCGCTCACCTGGACGGTTGCGGTGACCTCGCGCTGCGGTAACCAAGTGCGGACCCTAAGCGGTCAGCAGGCCGCGGGCGGCGCCCTATCGATTGGCTGGGACAAACTCGACGATTCGGGTGCTCAGGTGCCGCCGGGAACCTACACGCTGACACTCAATGGCTCGAGCAACGGCGACGCCATCTTCCCATGGGTGGGAACGGGAATCATCCCTGCTACCGCGTCGTCACCGATGGATCCATGCGGCCCCCCAGACGGATTCACCCTGAGCGGCAGTGGCTACGGCCACGGGATCGGCATGTCACAGTGGGGTGCCTACGGTATGGCGCTTGAGGGACGCGATGCATCGGCGATCGTCAGCCACTATTACTCGGGCACGACCGTCGAGCCGACGAAGGACGACGTTGATATCCGTGTGAACCTGCTTTATCAGGTGCAGTCACTACAGGTCCGCTCCAAGGACCTCGAGCCGGGTGGTGGCGCCATCGAGGTGACGGTCGGCGAAACCGCGACCCTCGGCGGCCCAAGCGATGTTTTTGCGTTTAATGTGAACGGATCTTCGGTCGGCGTGCGTCGTATTGCTGACGGCACGGCCACAGATCTCGGGGCAGCGCCCAGTGTGAAAATCCGGTGGGCCGGCACCAGGGATCCCGGCACTGCTGCAGGTCCGCCGACCCTGCTCAACGTCATCGGACCCAGTGGAACCTTCGACTCCAGCGGTCATCGATACCGGTACGGGTTCGTCGACGTCACCGCTGTGAATACCTCCTCCGGCGTCCGACTGAACGCGGTCAACTCAGTGAGGGTCCATGACGAGTACCTCTTTGGCATTTCCGAGGTCTCGAACTCGTGGCCCGAGGCGGCCATGCAGGCGCAGGCGATCGCCGCGCGGTCCTACGGGCTGTCGAAGATGGACGAAGGCCTGCGAAAGTCGTGCTCCTGCCATGTCGACGACGGCGGAGGCCCCTACTCGGACCAGACCTTCATCGGCTGGCTCAAGCAGAGCAGCCCCAAGGGCGGGCGCTGGACGACGGCGGTGAAGGCGACGAACCCGTCCGACACCACTGGACTTGCGGTCCTCTACAAGGGCAAGCCAATCAAGGCGTTCTACACATCGTCCACGGGTGGTGCAACGACCTCGGTCAAGGACGTTTGGGGTGGTGACCTGCCGTATGCGGTGAGCGTGGATGATCGTTGGGGCCTTCATCCAGACAATACGAACCGCGAATGGACAGTGAAGGTGTCGCAGGCCGATGCGGCGAAGGCCTTCGGCGTCACGGATGTATGGAAGCTCGCGGTGAGCGATCGACTCTCGTCAGGGGCGGCTAAGACTCTGACCGCAACCCTCCAAGACGGCAGCCAGCGAACGATGTCGGGAACGCAGGCGCGAACGAATTTTGGGCTGAAGTCCACCTACATCTCGGCGATCGACGGTGCAGGAGGCGGTGCGACTGCGAACGCTCCGTCAGGGCAGGGATCGTCAGGCGGTGAATCGACGGCGGACAATCCGGTCGCCTCTGTCGGCGGCATTCGCGTAACGATGAAGATCGGTCCGACACTGCGACCCCGAGCCGGTACCTCCCTGACGTTCGTCGGACGAGTCCGGCCCAAGAAGGGAGCAAAGGGCCTGATCGTTGAGCGCCAGATGCTCGTCAACGGGGCGTGGGTCGTCAAGGACCGGACGAGGACGAACAAGGCCGGGCGATACTCCTTCCGGATCAAGAAGGCAACACCGGCGGGCACAACCTATTCCTACCGCGTCGTCGTCATGCAAAAGGGCGAAGTCGTGGCGAGCAGCGAGGAGCAGCAGATCACCGTGCGGCCCAAGCGAAAGCGCTAGCGCTCGTTGTCGAGCGGGTCGCTCAACCGATGAGCCGAGCGGACTCTCTTCGGGCTATCACCCCGGTATCCGAGCCTTGCGCCGCCATGACGATCGAGGCGTCGCAGGCGATCGGAACCAGCGTCCCCATGAGCCAGCCCTCGAGTTCGTCGACCGGCAGGCCGACCAAGGCAAACCTCTCGCCGGGATTGATCAGGTGCGTTTCACCGATCGCTTTGGCCAGCTGAAGCAGGTCCTGCTGACCAAATGAGGCTCCGCTAGCGAAGCGAAGCGCGGACACCGCATCGTCGTCGGGAGCGAACGGGTCCGGGGCGAATGCATCCGGCTGGATACGCGCGATCGTCGCAGCGTCGAGACAGCCCTCGGGGAGCGACGGATTCGGAAGTCCAAAGGGATGGACGGAGACAACCCACACCTCTCCTTGGCCAGGCGGCCCGAACTGCCCACCCACGACACCGGGCGCCTCGCTCGGGCTGGCAATGACCAGATCGCATTGATCGGGGGATCCGCCAGGCACGACGGTCGCGCCGACGAGCCAGGCCGCGAGCGTCCAGACGGAACGCTGCCAGTGCCAGGGGACGTGGAATGCCAGCCGCGAGCCGGCCTCGAGGAACGCTTCGTCCCTAAGGGCATTGGCTGCCTTCGCCGCATTGTTCGCGAGGGTCTTCGCGGAGAGCTCCGTGCGCTGGCCATCAGCGTCGATGTACGTCACGACGGGATCGGCGGGTCTGCGACGGACCCGATCCTCGAGCGCCTGCCAGATCGGATTGCTCATCAGCCCACGGTAGTGCAGCCGCGCAGACCTACTGCGACGTCCGATCATTTGACGAACCCATGTGGCACTCTGGTCTCGTGACTGAAGCCGTGCTCCTCGTGGGTGGCCAGGGAACTCGCCTGCGTCCGCTGACCATCAATACGCCCAAGCCGATGCTCCCGGTGGCGGGCGTTCCGTTCACGGTGCACCAAATCACCCGCGCACGCGATGCCGGTGTCACCCGAATCATCCTCGGAACGAGCTACCGGGCAGAGGTGTTTCGGGAGTTCGTCGATGGCAATGATCTCGGGGTCGAGATCGTCATTGCGACGGAGGATGAGCCGCTCGGTACCGGCGGCGCCATCAGGCACGCACTCCCGTACCTCACGAGCGGGCCCGATGAGCCCGTGCTCGTCTTCAACGGCGATATCCTTTCGGGCCTCGACATCGCCGGTCTTGTTCGACACCACACCGAGACCAACAGCGATGTTTCCCTGTACCTCACCGCGGTCGATGATCCACGCGCCTACGGCCTCGTCCCGACCGACGCCGAAGGCCGGGTGGTCTCCTTTCGTGAGAAGCCGCAGACGCCCGAGGAGATCGTCACTGATCAGATCAATGCCGGCTGTTACGTGTTTCGGCGAAGCATCATCGACTCGATCCCGTCAGGCCGGCCCGTGTCTGTCGAACGTGAGACCTTCCCCGGTCTGCTCGATCAAGGGGCAGTGGTGAGCGGAGTCGTCGACAACGGCTATTGGCTCGACCTCGGCACACCGCTTTCGTTCGTCCGGGGTTCATGTGATCTCGTCCTCGGCCTAGCACCGAGCCCCGCCGTGGCCGCGATCGGCGAGTCGCTCGTCCTTGAAGGCGCAGTCATTGCGGACGATGCCTACCTAGGTTCCGGCACCACCGTTGGGGCTGGAGCCGTGATCGGGTCGGAGTCTGTTGTCGAGGGTGCGGTCGTGTTCGATGGTGCAGTCGTCGGCAGCGCGGTCCGGATCACGAACAGCATCATCGGCGTGGGCGCGCGCATCGGCGCCGGCTGTGTCATCGATGGTGCAGTCATTGGCGACGGTGCGGTGATCGGCGCAGACAACGAACTTCTCACCGGTGCGCGAGTGTGGCCTGGGGCGGTGCTTGGGGATACTGCCGTGCGGTTCTCGAGTGATCGCGGCTAGCGAAGGGCCTCTTCGGCGGCAATGCTCGCATCCTCTCGTCGACTGCGACGCTCCTCGCTCGTGAACCACTCAGCCGCCACCACCATCATCCAGGCGGAGTCGACGATCATCACGAGTGCCCACATGAGCGCCCCGGCGAGTTGCTGGTCGCCGAGCGGATCAAGTCCGAAGGGCCGATCGGCTCCGAACGAGGGGTAGAGCACAACTGGAGCGAAGTAGATCACCGCTCCGACAAGTCCCTCGGGGATCATCATGAGCGCCATGGAGATGAGCCTGGTTGCGGGGGCAGGCCGGTGGGCTTGGAGGTTAGATCCGAGGATCGGAAAATAGTACAAAAGCGCTACGACAAGGAAGAGTGGCTGCTCGATGAACATGCCGGCGTCATGGTTCGTGAGCGCCCAGTCGTAGAACCCGGTGAAATGCGCGCCCACGAGCACGGATGCGAAGAGCGCCCAGGTGAACACTGGATTCGTGAGGATGCGTACCGATCGGCTGCGCAGGATCGGGACGATCAGACTGCGCCTTGTCGTGGCGCTGCTGGCCCGGAAGGCGAGCGTCACAGGCGCACCGAGGACGAGGAGGGGCGCGGCAGCCATCATGACGATGAGGTGCTGGGTCATGTGCACCCAGAAGAAGGTGTGGGACCACGCGGCCAGCGGACCGAGATAGGCGATGGCGAGGAGGGCCATTCCAGAGTAGAAGCACGCGGAGTGCGTCAATGGCCAGCGCGACCGAGGGTTGGCCGCGTTCACCCGCCGGCAGGCCCACACATACCAGGCGGTCACAGCGACGATGTTGAGCATGATGAAGAGATTCAGGTCCCAGACAGCGAGGAACGAGGCCACTGTGACTCCTTGCCTTCAGTGAGTGTTCACGGGGACGACATCAGGAAATCTGGGGAATTACTCAGGTGTGGCCCGAGCATGTCAACTTGAACGATAGTCTCCATACTGATTGTTGGTTCGTGAGGACATTGACTTTGCAAGGTCGAAAAAATAAGAGCGACGATATAAGGGTGGAATGGCATGGTGACGGTCGGATGAAGCGGACCTTTTTCGCGGTCTTGACGGTACTGGTCGGCGCTGCCGTGGTGGCGGGATCCGTGCTGCTGTTGGGGAAGGCCCAGGCCGAGCCGGCAGTGCTCGTGGCCAAGGTCATCGGCACTGCTCAGGGACCCAGCGGCGAGGTTCCGCACGCGACAATCGACCTTTCGATCTACCCCGAGCCCAGTGCGAGCGTTCCCGGGCCCAAGCACGGTCTCGAAATCGGCAACGCGAGCGCCGGATGGCCGTTCTACTGGCCGTCGACCACCCTCCAGCTCCCAGCGAACTCGCTCATCACGATGACGATTCTCCAGTACGACGGCAGCACGACCGTCTGGAATGACTACTTCGCCGAGGTGCACGGCACCGTCGATGGCACCGCGACCTACAACGGCAAGGTTCAGCGCAACATTGAGGCTGACAACGTCGCCCACACCTTCACCCTCCACCAATACTCGGAGTCCACACAGCCGGAATTGTTCGTGAGCGTGCCGATGCTGGCGGTGGCGAATAACGCTAAGAATGAGGCGAATGGCTACCCGAAGCCGCAGGAGATCACCTTTTCGTTCATGACGGGTGACCCGGGGGAGTACGTGTGGAATTGCGAGGATCCCTGCGGAAACGGGTACGTCGACTTCGGGGGCGTCATGAGTGAACGTGGTTGGATGAGTGGAACGGTGACGGTGGTCTGATGTCAGTAGTCGATGAACGGCCAACCGCAGAGGCTGACGAGCCAGAGGAGCCGACGAACCGGCCCGAACCGAGTTACCGGTTGCGCGAGTGGTTGTCGCGCCCGTATGTGCGGCACCTCCTCATAATCTTCGTGATTCTCACGCTTGCTGTCATTCCGGCAGCATGGCTCGTTCTCCACTTCATGAACCTGAGCGGTGCCCCGGCCTCCGACATCATGTACGAAATCGAACGCACGATGTTCGTCTTCACACTGGTGTCTGCTCCCGTCATGGCCATCACCGCGACGATCCTCCTGTATAGCCTTTTTGGTTGGGGTCGGGTGCGCGGCGAGGAACCGCCGATGCAGGAAAGCCCCGCTATCCGGTCTAATCCGATTGCAATTGTCGGCTGGATCGGCGCGACGAGCCTGCTCGCAGCCTTCCTTGTCATTTGGGGTCTGGTCGAGTTGGCGCGGATCACCGAGTTCTCCAATGGAACGACCGCTGCTAATCAACAGCCGAACACGGCGAAGCCGCTCGACATCAACGTCACCGGCCAGCAGTGGCTGTGGACGTTCGAGTACCCCGGTCAGCAGTCGATCACAACCGATGTCCTCGTCGTGCCGATCAATACACCCATCTACTTCAACGTGACATCCAAGGATGTCCTCCACAACTTCTGGGTCGTTGAACTTGGCGTGAAGATTGATGCCAATCCGGGCGCGATCACGAATACCGGGGTGACCCCGAACAAGCTTGGCAACTTCAACATCAGGTGTGCCGAGCTCTGCGGTCTCCATCACGCGTACATGGAGACGCAAATCAAGGTTGTCACCCAGGAACAATTCGACGCCTGGGTTCGTGAGATGGGCGGGAAGAAGTTCGTATGAGCACCGACGTGATCCTGACCTCCGACATCCACGAGCAAATGGCCGTGCATCAGCCAAAGCAGCGTGGCAAGGCTGGTGGCTTCCTGCACCACACGAACGTTCTTACCGGTAGTGCGCTGGGGATCATCCTCTCCGTCGTCACCTATGCCATCGGGTCGAAGTTGGTCCCGTGGGGAACGCAGAATGAAGATTATTCACAGGTGGGGCTGAACGCTCTCGTCGGAGCTACCTACGTCGCGTGGGTCATCGGCTTCATGATCGGCATCGGAGCCTTTGCTGGCCCGGTGCGTTGGATGATGGGCCACGACATCACGCATGACGATTCCGAGTACATGGCCGGCAAGGGTCAGGGGAAGTGGAAGTACTGGAAGTACACGACCGACCATAAGGTCGTTGGCCTCCAGTACCTCGTCATGGCGCTCGTCCTGCTCGGATTCGGCGGCTTCTTCGCGATGCTCATCCGCACCGAACTCGGTGTGACCTGGTCTGAAGTCTTCGATCCCAACTTCTACAACTCGATCGTCGGCACCCATGGCATCGTGATGATCATCGCGATGATCATCGTGATCGCAGGCCCCCTCGGTAACTTCATCATGCCGCTCATGATCGGTGCCCGTGACATGGCATTCCCCAGGCTCAACGCGCTGAGCTTTTGGCTGCTGTTCGCCGCGGTTCCGCCGTTGCTCAGCAACCTGCTCCTCGGCGGTATCCGCGACGGCTGGACGGTGTATCAGCCACTCGGCACCCAGGCTCCGATCGGGATGATCGGCTACCAGATCTGCATCATCACCTTCGCTTTCTCGACCGGCATAGCAGGTGTCAATCTCATCACCACGATCGTCACCATGCGGGCCAGAGGCATGACCTGGAATCGTGTCCCGATCTTCGTCATCGGAATTCTCGCCGCTGCGATCATGGGCCTCGTCTGGTTTCCGATGTTCCAGTACTCACAGGTGCTCGCCTTCAGCGACAAGGTGGTCGGCTCGTCGTTCTTCATCCCGCAGGAGGGTGGCAGCGTCTGGCTCTATGAGAACCTTTTCTGGTTACTCGGTCACCCAGAGGTCTACGTCATTCTTGTGCCTGCAATGGCGGGGCTCCTCGAACTCATGGTCGTCTTCCTACGCAAGCCGCTGTTCTCCTACAAGGTCGCTGTGGCGGGAATTGCGGGAATCGTCGGCCTCAGTTCGGTCGTATGGGTGCATCACATGTACATGACCGGTTGGGCTCCCTCGGCTGGATACCCCTTCATGCTGTCGACGGAGTTGATTTCTATCCCGTTCGGCTTCCTAGTGCTCGTCATGCTCGGAACGATGTGGCGGGGCAAGGTCTGGGGCAGGCTGCCGATGATGACTGTCTACGCGGTGCTTTGGTGCAACATTATTGGCGGGATCACCGGGGTCTACCTCTCCGATGTTCCGGTGGACCAGTACATGCACGGCAGCATGTTCGTCGTCGCTCACTTCCACTTCATGCTCATGGGCGTAGGCCTCTTCGGCGCCATCGGTACCATCGCCTACTGGTTCCCGAAGATGACCGGCAAGATGCTCAATGAGCGCATCGGTTCGATCGGCTTCTGGGTCGCCTTCTTCGCCTTCCAGGTGACCTTCGGCTCGATGTTCATTGCCGGGCTTCAGGGCCAACCCCGTCGGGTGCTCCAGTTCGACAACGCCTTCGAGATCTCCAATTGGGTCTCGACCATTGGCGCCTACATGATCGGTGTAGGCATGCTCATCTTCCTCTACGCCATCATCACCTCGTGGCGGACCGGAACCATCGCGCCGGCCAACCCGTGGGGATCCAAGACCCTCGAGTGGCAGACAGAAACTCCGGTGCCACTCGACAACTTCCCGGTTTTGCCGGTCGTGACGAGCGACCCCTACGGGTATGGAGTCCCTGACCCGTACGACGCGATCGAACGGAAGATGACGGACGAGAACGTGAAGGTGGGTGCCTGATGAGCACAACAACGACTGCT
>CAMDKQ010000052.1 GCA_945901095.1 Bifidobacterium breve | reverse complement strand
GGCAAGACGACGACGACGTCGATGGTCACGATCGCGCTTCAACACTGCGGCGTAGACCCGTCCTTCGCCATTGGGAGCGAACTCAATGAATCCGGGTCTAACGCGCACCTCGGAAGTGGCGACATCTTCGTTGTCGAGGCGGACGAGAGCGATGGGGCGTTCCTGCACTACTCGCCATTCGCTGGGATTGTCACGAATGTCGAGGCCGATCATCTCAATCACTGGGGTACCTTCGAAGCGATTGAAGGGGCGTTCTTGGAGTTTGCAATCGGCATCCGCGACAGGGCAGGGTTCCTCGTCGTTTGCGCCGACGACCCCGGAGGGGCCCGGCTCGCTGAACGGGCAGGTGCGGCGGGAGTAGATGTCCGCACCTACGGAAGCGCGGCGGAGGCTGACTTCACCATGACAGACCTCGTGTGGACCGGACGGGGCTGGACATTTGGAGTGGTGGACCCCCTTGGTGTGACCCTTGGAAGGATCGCGCTTCAGGTACCCGGACGCCACAATGCGCTCAACGCACTCGCTGCATTCGTCACCGGCGTCGGGCTCGGTCAACCGGCGACAGCAATGATCGAGGGGCTCTCGGGCTTTAGCGGCACTCGTCGCAGGTTCGACTTCAAGGGTGAAGTCGGTGGAGTTCGAGTCTTCGACGACTATGCCCATCACCCGACCGAGATTGAGGCGACCTTGCGTGCGGCACGTGACGTCGCTGGTGAAGGTCGAGTCGTCGTGGCCTTTCAAGCCCACCACTACTACCGTACGGCGATGTTCATCACCGAATTCGGTGCAGCCCTCGGCCTCGCCGACGAGGTCGTGGTGCTTGAGGTCTTCGCTCCGGGCGAGACAGCCATCCCGGGCGCGAGTGGGCAGACGATGGCGGCGAACGTGCCGTTGGACCCGGCGCACGTGGTGTTCGAGCCCTCGTGGTCGGCCGTTGCGGGGCACCTCGTTGAACGGGCGAGCAGTGGCGACATCATCATGACCCTTGGTGCCGGGGACATCGGCATGATCGGACTCGAAGTCCTTGACCGCCTGCGCCTGCGCGAAGGTGCGTGACAGCCGATGCGACCGGACTAATGGCGACAGGCGATCGACCTCGCCGTCCCAAGGAGGACCGAAATCCGCCCCGTGACCCTGCCCGCAGCCGTCGCTGGCGGATGTTTCGATTCGTGTTCATCGTCGCAGTAGTCGTCGCGGGCGCACTCGTCTGGGTCGTGTGGTTCTCATCGGTTCTGGTCATCCGCAAGGTCGAGGTCACCGGCGTTTCGGGAATCCTCGTCAATCGGGTGCTTGACGCTGCCGACGTGCCCATTGGGCTGCAGATGGCTCGACTCGACACAGAGCAGGTGAGGGCGGGGATCGAGACACTACCGTGGGTTCGTGCATCGGCGGTTGTGAGGTCCTGGCCCAGAGGCGTGGTCCTGGTGGTCGAGCCGCGCGAGGCGGCCGCCCTCCTCGAGGGCTCCCAGGCAGCATTGGATGCTGGGGGCGCCGTGTTCGTCCCCCCTGAGCCCCTCGATCCGGGGCTACCGACCGTACGAGGCGACGGGGTGGGCCTCGTGACCGCCATGAGCGTCCTCGGGACCATTCCGCCGGAACTTCTCTCACGGGTGGCGCTCGCCTCGGCGACAACGCGCGATAACGTCGAACTCATTCTCGACTCTGGCATCGTCATCAGGTGGGGGAGTGCGGAGCGGCCGCTCCTCAAGGCGCGTGTCCTGAAAGCGCTCATGAAGACGAGGGCCCGCGTCTACGATGTCGCGTCCCCAGAGCTGCCGACGACAATCGGTCAGCCGATAGCACCGACGGGTTAGTGGATGCTCGTTTGCGTCATGAGCGCGCAGCCTCTAGCCTCCGGCGGCTTGATGGACGGGTAAATCCTCACCCTGAACTAGAGGTTGAGGGTGAGTCGTCCGGTGCGAAGACGAGGGTGAAGGTCGCTGATCTGGCGGCGTTGGCCAACAACGATGAAAGGACGAGCAGCAGTGGCGGGTCCGCAGAACTATCTGGCAGTAATCAAGGTCGTCGGTATCGGCGGCGGCGGCGTGAATGCCGTAAACCGAATGATCGAGGTCGGGCTCAAGGGGGTCGAGTTCATCGCGGTGAACACGGACGCCCAGGCCCTGCTCATGAGCGACGCCGACGTGAAACTCGACATCGGCCGCGAGATCACCCGCGGCCTAGGCGCCGGGGCGAACCCCGAGGTCGGCAAGAGGGCGGCCGAGGACCACGCTGATGAGATTGAAGAGGTATTGAAGGGCGCCGACATGGTGTTCGTGACCGCAGGGGAAGGCGGAGGCACGGGCACGGGTGGAGCGCCGGTGGTCGCTCGGATCGCTCGATCCCTCGGCGCACTCACCCTTGGTGTCGTCACCCGCCCGTTCGGGTTTGAGGGCCGGCGGCGTCAAGCGCAAGCCGAGGCAGGCATTGAGAACCTTCGAGCTGAGGTTGACACGCTCATTGTTATCCCGAATGATCGCCTCCTCTCGCTCTCGGACCGAAATATCAGCGTCATCGATGCCTTCCGGCAGGCCGACCATGTTCTCCTCCAAGGCGTCTCCGGCATCACCGACCTCATCACTACTCCGGGGCTCATCAACCTCGACTTCGCCGACGTTCGAAGTGTCATGCATGGTGCGGGGACAGCACTTATGGGCATTGGAACCGCGCGCGGCGAGGATCGTGCAATAGAGGCGGCTGAGAAGGCGATCTCCAGCCCACTCCTCGAGGCGGGCATCGACGGGGCCCACGGCGTACTTCTTTCTGTCTCCGGCGGGAGTGACCTCGGACTTTTCGAGATCAATGCGGCTGCGCAACGTGTGAGCGATGCGGCGCACCCTGATGCGAACATCATCTTCGGTGCAGTCATCGACGACACCCTGGGCGATGAAGTGCGCGTCACTGTCATTGCGGCGGGCTTCGACGGCGGCGATCTGCCAGCGCGACGTGGCTCATCTTCAGGCTTGCGCCCAGCCGAGGAGCCGGCTCCTGTGCAGCCGATCAGGCAGCCCGCTAGACCTGTCGCAGAGGCTCCGGTCAGTCAGCCCGTACCGCAGCCGCCAATCCAAATGCCACGCAGAATCCTCTTTGAGGACAATGAGGATGAACTGGATGTTCCGGACTTCTTGAAGTAGGGGACGAGTAGGTGATCGCATTCGCCTCTGGCACCCTCGGCTCGAGTGAGCCCGGCGCTGATACCTGCCTGTGGGCGGCTACTGGGCGTGCTGGGGGGCTGAGCACCGGCGTTTACGAGTCTGGGAATCTCGCCGAGTACGTAGGTGACGATGATTGGGCGGTCGCCGAGAACCGGAGACGGGCCGTCGGACTCGTTGGTGTCGGTGTGGACTGCCTCGCCGTCATGGGGTCGGTTCACGGCGCCAGCGTTGGTGTCGTGTCGTCCGGCGGTGTCGTAGCGGGGGTCGATGCTCTCGTCAGCACTTCGAAGGGGATTGCCCTGCTCGCGCTGGCGGCTGACTGCGTGCCGCTCGTCCTCGCGGATGCTCGAGCCGGGGTCATCGCTGCAGTGCATTGTGGGTGGCGTGGCGTCGGCGCCGGAGTCGTTGCTGCGGCCGCGGCGACTATGCGCGAACTCGGTGCGGTGAGCATCGAGGCAGTTGTCGGCCCGGCGATCTGCGCTGGCTGCTATCCGGTGCCCGCCGAGCGCACGGAGTATCTGCGAGAACTCGTGCCCACTGAGGTGAGTGACGTTGCGTGCATCGATCGCGCAGGAGGGTCGTTCATCGACGTCCGAGCCGGAGTGTCGGTGCAACTAGCGCTCCTCGATATCGAGGCAATCCACGTGAAGGCCTGCACGAACGAGTCGACCGATCTCTTCTCCTACCGGCGTGACACCGTGACTGGCCGGCAGGGAATGATCATCAGCAGGGCATGATCAGCAGGTATCGACCCGTGTGCTTAATTCGGTGCGGGCTTGGGAGGACGAACGAGAGGCGTATAGGTGGCCGTTGATTCAAGGTCCGACCCAGAACGCGCTGCAGAGATCGCCGCGAGTCTGAGCGAGGTCAGGGCGCGTATCGACAGGGCCTGTTCGGCTGCCGATCGGCCGCCCGACAGCGTCACTCTCGTCGTTGTGACGAAGACTTTTCCCAGTTCCGACGTCAGTATCCTTCAGCGACTGGGTTGCGCAGACGTCGCCGAGAATAAAGACCAGGAAGCCCGGGTGAAAGTGGCTGAACTCTCAGACGCTACCCCCGCTTTGTGTTGGCACATGATCGGACAGGTTCAGCGCAATAAGGCGCGGTCGGTAGCGACCTGGGCCGATGTTGTCGAGTCCGTTGATCGACTATCTCTCGCCGAGGCGCTCTCTGCAGGTGCCGTCGCGGCAAATCGAAGGATTGAGTTCCTCCTTCAAGTCTCCTTGGACCCTGATGACGCGAGCGGCAGAGGTGGCGTGCGCCCAATTGAGGTGCCAGAACTTGCGACGAGGGCAATGGCGCTCCCAGGGTTGGCACTGCGAGGGATTATGGGGATCGCGCCCTATCCCGGAGACCCCGATGTAGCCTTCGGCCTTCTCGAATCCGTGGCCCAGCAACTGCGAACGGTGGTTCCTGATGCGGACAGGATTTCAGCGGGAATGAGCGGTGACCTTGAGGCCGCCATCCGGCACGGGGCGACACACGTGCGCATCGGGGGAGCGATACTCGGGAAACGCGCAATTGTCAGGTAGATTTGACGTGTACATTGATTTCCACGGAAAGTATTCCAACCCCCGAAGAAGGATGGCGGTTCATGGCTGGCGCGATGCGCAAGATGGGCGTCTATCTGGGCCTGGTTGGGGATGACCTTATTGAGGATGATTACGAGGAATACGAGCACATCCGTCGCGATGTTCGCGACCGTGATCCGCGGGTTGGGGAGCGAACGGGTTCGGGGGATCGCGAGGATGATCGACTCGATGACCGATATGGGAGTCGGGGGGTTCGCACCCTTTCCGACACCCGTGCGGTGCGAACATTCCGCCAAGAGGCAATCCCAGATCGACGTCAGACGGGGTCGCCGCTCACCGACTGGCGGCCGGTTGCCAGCGCTGAGATCACCCGTATTGAGACCGTGCACCCACGAAGTTACAACGACGCCCGACGGATCGGCGAGGAGTATCGCGAGGGCGTGCCGGTCATCATGAACCTGTCTGAACTCGATGATTCCGATGCCAAGCGAATCGTCGATTTTGCCGCCGGCCTGGTCTTCGGTCTGCGCGGTTCGATCGAGCGGGTGACGAACAAAGTCTTCCTCCTATCCCCGCCGAATGTGGATGTTGGTGACGAGGCTCGCGCTCAGATCGCCCAGGATCCGTTCTTCAACCAGAGCTGATGAGTGCCGTCGGCGAGATTCTCGCCACCATCCTGTGGCTTTACTGGCTTGTCTTTATCGGGCGTCTCATCTTCGACTTCGTTCAGGTGTTCGCACGCTCGTGGCGGCCGTCAGGGATCCTCCTGCTCATCGCGGAGGGGATCTACACAGTCACCGACCCGCCGCTGAGGCTGCTGCGTCGGGTTATTCCGCCGTTACGCATCGGTGGGATGCAGTTCGACCTCGCATTCTTGATCGTGCTTATCGGACTTCAGATCCTCATCAGCGTGGCGATGAATCTCTGATGAGAGGCCGCTCGCCAGTCGCTGGCTCCCGAACGTGACCCTGACACCGGCCGATGTCCGAGCCGTCGCCTTTCGAGCCACCCGCCTGCGGGCGGGCTACAACATGGATGAGGTCGACGAGTTCCTCGATGCCGTTCAGGAGACGGTAGGGCATCTCGAGGTTGACGTCGCGCGATACCGCGAGGCGGAGTCTGTCCTGCTCGTACGTTGCGAGCAACTCCAAGCGCGCATTGCCTTCCTTGAGCAGCAGGATCGTGCCTCGACTTCGCGGGATCGCGGTGATCAATCGGCGGCCCAAATGAGAGGGCAATCGGAGACCGAGGGAGCGCTCACCGCTCGCTGCGAGGTACTGTCGTCGCGAGTTCACGCCCTTGAGGGCGAACTGGCGGCCGCAAATCGAGCGGCGAGCCAACTTGCTGTCGCGGGTGATATCGCCTCGCGCAACACGCAGGTGCTCTCGGCACGAACCGGCGAGGTCGAGTTGGCGCTTTCCGCTCGCTGCGACGCACTGCAGGCGCGCTTGTCGTTGCTGGAATCTGAACTGGCAGCAGCGAACCGTGTCTCCTCGGATCACGCGGCACGTCGCGCGGCAGTCGAGGAACTTGCCGCGAGCCAGAAGGCTGCGATCGATCTCGCTGCCAGCAGTGCACTCGCGCAGTCTGAGCGATCCCGTGAGGTGGAGTCGACACTGACGGCCCGATGTGAGGTGCTCCAAGCCCGGGTGACGCTACTCGAGGAGCAGTTGGCCAGCGCGAACCGGAGCCTAGAAGTGTCGGTAGCCGCTGGGCGTACGGCGGCCGAACGTGCCTCGGTCGAGCTAGCGGCCGCAGGTGCCCAGGCGCAGGTAGAGCGGGCACGTGAGGTGGAGGCGGCACTGATGGCGCGCTGTGAGGCCTTGCAGGAGCGGATCGAAATGCTCGAGCGACATTCAACCTCGGTCGGCGAGCCCGCCGAGTTACTCGGTGCCGCCCAGGCGACCGCGGCGGAACTCGTCAGGGCCGCAACCGAGTATGCAGCTGCAATCAAGTCGTCAGCGGTCGCTGGCCCTGGCGATAAGGAGCCGTAGGTCGGTTTCCGGCACGCTCACGGTGACCGCACCTGCTCGGGCATGCTCGATGCCCTCGTCGAAGGCGGTCGCTAGGACCTCGCTGGCGATGAGCTCGGTGTGCTCCTCGAGGGTGAGAAGGATCGAGAGATCATCGCTTGCCCACCAGACGGTGATCCGGTCTGACACGTCGAAGCCCGATTGCTTGCGGGCCTCCTGAATCGCGCGAACGATTTCGCGGGCGGTGCCAGCGCGCTGGAGTTCGTCGGTGATGTGCAAGTCGAGGGCAAGACTCTCGCCTCCCTCCGCGGCGACCGCCCATCCGTCGCGTGGGGTCTCGGTAACGACGAGGTCGGACTCAGAAATCTCGACGTCGCCGACGCCCGCAACATGTAGGCTGACCGACCCTGCGAGGCGGATGTGCGAGAGCAGACCTACCGGATCTGCACCGGCGATGGCCTCCGCCACGAGTGGAGTCTGCTTGCCGAAGCGTTGACCGAGTGCGCGAAAATTCGCCTTTATGGCCGTGTCGACAAAACCGGCCGTGTCGTCAGCGAGGGTCTCGATGACGCCGACATTCAGCTCCTCGCAGACCTCAGCGCGCAGTTCATCGGAGAGACGACTCCAGCCGCTCGCAGAGACGAGTGCCCGGCCAAGGGGCTGCCTGGTTCGGACACCGCTCGTAGCACGTGCCGCGCGCCCGAGTTCGACGACCCTGCGAACGAGCGCCATGTTCTCGGCGAGCGCCGAATCATTTATGTTCTCGGCGAGCGCCGGATGCTCGAGTGCCTCAGCGGACTCCGGCCAGGCAGCGAGGTGGACAGAGGTCGGTGCTGCTGGGTCGGTAGCCCGGAAAAGATCCTGCCAGACCCGCTCGGCGATGAACGGGGTGAACGGTGCCATGCACAGGGTCGTGATGCGTAGGGCCTCATGCAATGTTGAAAGTGCGGCGGGGTCACCATCCCAGAAACGCCGGCGGGACCGCCGGACGTACCAGTTCGACAGGTCGTCAATGAAGGTTGAAAGTAGGCGGCCGGCGCGCTGGGTGTCAAAGGCCTCGAGGGCGATATCGACCTCATGCGCGAGTTCGCATGCTTGGGCAGAGAGCCAGCGGTCGATGACGGGACGGTCGGTGATGGCTGGAGCAGGATGCGAGGGCTCCCAGTCGGCGAGCCGCGCATACATCGATTGGAACGACACCGTGTTCCAGTAGGTGAGGAGGGTTTTGCGGACGACGTCACCGATCGCCGCATGGCCGACCCGTCTTGCCTGCCATGGGGAGCCGCTGGCCAGCATGAACCAGCGGACGGCGTCCGCGCCATGATCGTTCATGAGGCCGATCGGCTCAAGCACATTTCCGATGTGCTTGCTCATCTTGCGGCCATCCTCATCGAGGATATGTCCGAGGCACAGCACATTTCGGTATGAGGTTCGGTCGAAGACGAGGGTTCCGATGGCCATCAGTGTGTAGAACCAGCCTCGAGTCTGGTCGATGGCCTCGCAGATGAAGTCTGCTGGGTATTGGTCCGCGAATCTGCCGGCATCGACATGGGGGTAGCCGACGGCGGCGAATGGCATCGCGCCGGAGTCGTACCAGCAGTCGATAACCTCAGGCACCCGGGTGGCGGTCCCTCCGCAGGTTTGGCAAGGGATGGTGATGTCGTCGACATAGGGCCGGTGCGGATCGGTACCGGTGACATCGATGCCCCCGAGAGCGCTGAGCTCGGCCAGCGATTCGACCACGGTGAGGTGGTTGTCAGGGCAGCGCCAAATCGGCAATGGCGTTCCCCAGAATCGGTTCCGCGAGAGTGCCCAGTCGACGTTGTTGTTGAGCCAGTCGCCAAATCGTCCTGATTTTATGGTTGTGGGGAACCAGTTCGTGAGCCCGTTCTGCTCGATCAACTGATCCTTGATCACCGTGGTTCTGATGTACCAGGAGGGCTGTGCGTAGTAGATGAGCGGTGTGTGACAGCGCCAGCAGTGCGGGTAGGAGTGCTCGTACTCGACATGCTTAAACAGGCGACCGCTCTCCTGGAGCAGTGCGACGAGAGTCTCGTCCGCTTTCTTGAAGAACACGCCACCCACGATCGGGACGTCGTCCGCGAAGGTGCCGTTCGGAAGCACAGGATTGACGACAGGCAGTCCGTAGCTTCGGCAGGAGGCGAGGTCATCGGCGCCAAAGGCTGGCGCCTGATGGACGAGCCCGGTGCCGTCGTCGGTGGTGACGTAGTCAGCGAGGATCACGTAGTGGGAATCGGGGATGTCGATGAGGTCAAATGGGCGCTCGTAGGACACCCGCTCAAGTGCGGAACCGAGTACCCGACCGAGTTCCTCAACATCCTCGCCGAGGAGTTGACCGACGAGTGACGATGCGACAACGAGGGTCTGCCCGTCCACTGTGCGAACAATCGAGTAGTCGGCGGCTGGATTGACGGCGATCGCGGTGTTCGAGACAAGAGTCCACGGGGTCGTGGTCCACACGAGGAGCACCGAACCCGGGAAACGCTCGAGAAAGGCTGCGTCGGTGACGGGGAATCGGACGTAGACGGAAGGATCGACGACAGTCTCGTACCCCTGGGCGAGCTCATGGTCTGACAGGCCGGTTCCGCAGCGCGGGCAGTAGGGAGCGACGCGGTGGTCCTGGACGAGGAGGCCCTTGTTGTAGATCTGCTTGAGCGACCACCAGACGCTTTGGATGTAGTCGGCGTCCATGGTCCAGTAGGCGCGGTCGAAGTCGACCCAGTAGCCCATTCGACGACTCATGTCGGTGAACTCGTTCACGTGGCGCAGTACTGACTCGCGGCAACGATCATTAAAGGCTGCGACTCCGTACCGCTCGATATCCTGCTTACCCGAGAATCCGAGTTCCTTCTCGACCGCGAGCTCTACCGGTAGGCCATGGCAGTCCCAGCCAGCCTGGCGAGGTACGTGAAACCCCTTCATCGTCCGATAGCGGGGGAATACGTCCTTGAAGACGCGAGCCTCGACGTGGTGGGTTCCAGGCATGCCGTTCGCGGTGGGGGGACCCTCGTAGAACACCCAAGTCGGCCTGCCTTTGCTCTGCTCCACGGACGACTTGAAGACGCCCTCGGAATCCCACATCGCGAGGACCTCATGTTCCATCGCCGGTAGGTCGATCTGCGCAGGCACAGCGCGATACATGGGGCTCCCTTCGAGCGTAGGCATGCCAGAGCCCGCGAGACATGAAGAATCCCACGAGAATCAAAGGATACCGCCAAGGAGGCAGAAGACTTGATCGGCTCGTCAGCGTGCATATGTCGGCGCGTCAGCGTGCATATGTCGGCGCGTCAGCGTGCTTTTGGGCGCTTCCTCGTCTAACATCCGGCAACTGAAGTGTGACGTCTGGGGGTACCGTGGCGGTCAAAAAGTCAGCAACGAGCAAGGCAGTGTCGGAGCCGGTGAAGAAGGCCGCTCCGGTGAAGAAGGCCGCTCCGGTGAAGAAGGCCGCGCCGGAAAAGAAGAACCGGCCGACTGTCCGACCTGACGAGTCGGCGTGGACTGCGGCGGAACTGCGCGATATCGAACGTGAGTTGAGAGAGGATGCCAGTCGGCTCGCTGGCGAACTCGTCGCGGCGGAGGCGGGCCTCGCGGACCTCATCAGGGATTCGGGCGACGGTGCCGGCGACGATCAGGCCGATGCGGGGAGCAAGACATTCGAGCGTGAGCACGAGATGTCCCTCGCGAATAACGCCCGGGACATGCTGCAACAGGTCGAGCACGCGCTCGCACGCCTTGCCAACGGCACCTATGGCGCCTGCGAGACGTGCGCAACACCCATTGGCAAGGGCAGGCTCCAGGCCTTCCCGCGGGCAACACTGTGCCTGTCGTGCAAGCAGGCTGAGGAGCGCTGATCTCGATAGGCGAGGCTGGACTCGTCGCGGCGTTAGGCTAGTGGCGTGACCTCCCGACGTACGTGCATCATCGTGCTCGCTGCGGTGGCCGCATGCGTCGTCATCTTGGACCGACTTACCAAAGCGTGGGCCGTCGAGGTCATGATGCCTAGGGTTCAGGCTGGGGGTGAAGGACCCATCAACGTCATCGGCACCTTCGTACGATTTACCTATACCGAGAACACCGGCGCGGCCTTCAGCCTCGGAACCGGCTTTACGTGGATCTTCTCGATCATCGCGATCGTGGTGGCCGTCATCATCATCCGCACCTCCCGGCAACTTGGGTCAATCGCTTGGGCGGTCGCCTTTGGCGGGCTCCTCGGTGGGCTCCTTGGCAATCTCCTCGATCGCATCACCCGTCCACCGAGCCCAGGAATGGGATCCGTCGTCGACTTCATTGCCTTCCCGAATTTTCCGGTCTTCAACGTCGCAGACATGGCCATCGTCGGCTCAGCAGCGCTTATGGTCTTCCTCAGCATCCGCGGAATCGAGATCAAGGGTCGCGCGGCGACTGCATGACCGAGCGACTCCTGCCGGTCCCGGAAGGCCTCGAGGGCGAACGCATCGATATTGCACTCACGCGCATGCTCGGGCTGTCGCGGACGAAGACGGCTGAGTTTCTCGACGGCGGCGGGGTTCTCGTCGACGGCCGAGTTGTCAATAAGGGCCAGCGCCTCGTCGCCGGCCAACTCATCACCGTGAATATGTCGGCGCTCGACCGGCCGGCGACGGGTGGGATTGTCGCCCAGCCGATCCCAGGGATGGCGATCCTGTTCGATGATGATGATGTCGTCATTGTCGACAAGCCTGTCGGCGTAGCGGCGCACCCCAGCGAGGGTTTCGAGGGCCCGACCGTGGTCGGCGGACTGGCTGCTGCCGGCTACCGGATCTCGTCCTCGGGTGCAGAGGAGCGGCAGGGCATTGTGCACCGCCTCGATGTCGGGACCACGGGAGTGATGGCGGTCGCGAAAAGTGAACGGGCCTACACCTCACTCAAGCGCCAATTCAAGGAGCGCACCGTCGACAAGGACTACCACGCGGTGGTCCAAGGGCTTCTCGACCCGCTCCGGGGCACTATTGATGCGCCGATCGATCGGCACCCTTCGCGTGATTACCGTTTTGCTGTGGTGGCTGGGGGTAAGGACAGCGTCACCCACTACGAGACCCTCGAGGCCTTCGCCCATGGCTCGCTCGTCGAGGTTCACCTAGAGACCGGCCGGACCCATCAAATTCGCGTGCACGTCTCGGCGATGCGGCATCCGTGCGTGGGCGACATCACCTACGGGGCTGATCCGACCCTCTCGAAGAAACTCGGTCTTCAGCGCCAGTGGCTCCATGCACTGCGGCTCGGCTTCGATCATCCGGCGACGGGCGAGCGCATGATGGTGACGAGTGAATATCCGCAGGATTTGGCGATTGCTCTGGAGCGCCTGCGAGAGGGCGCCTGATTCAGAAAGTTAGGGTATGGCTATGACGGTGGAGGATCAGTTCGTCCACCTGCATGTCCATACCGAGTACTCAATGCTCGACGGGGCAGCGCGGGTCCCCGACCTGCTGGCCCAGGTCGAGCGACTAGGTATGCCGGCGATCGCAATGACCGACCACGGCAATCTTTATGGCGCCTTCGAGTTCTATAAGAAGGCGACCTCGCTCGGGATCAACCCAATCATCGGCATCGAGGGCTACTACGCGCCGCAGGGGCGCTTCGAGCGGCGTCCCTTCGACTTCGGTGGCGGATTCGATGAAGGCACCCCTGAGGACCCGACCGCTGGCCGGGGTAAGCATGGGTACACGCACATGACCCTCTGGGCCGAGACCACACCGGGTATGCACAACCTTTTTCGGCTCTCATCCCTTGCGAGCCTCGAGGGGTACTACCACAAGCCGCGCTTCGATCGGGAGCTTCTCGAGCGTTACGGCAAGGGTCTCATCGGCACCACCGGATGCCCGAGCGGTGAGGTGAACCGTTGGCTACAGGCTGGCCAGTATGACCGGGCGCTTGCGGCGGCTGCGGACTTCCGCGACATTCTCGGCCCGGAGAACTACTTCTGCGAACTCATGGACCATGGGCTCGGTATCGAGCGGCGTTTCCGCGAGGACTTGCTGCGGATCGCTCGAACATTGGATCTGCCGCTCGTCGCAACGAACGACCTCCACTACGTGCATGCCGATGACGCTGCCGCCCACGATGTCCTGCTGTGCATTGGCACGCGCACGACCATGGACGATCCAAAGCGATTCAGATTTGATGCTCGCGACTTCTACCTGAAAACGGCTGACGAGATGCGCAGCGTTTGGTCGGAGCTGCCCGAGGCATTGAGCAATACCCTGCGCATTGCTGAACGATGCCACGTCGAATTCAACGAGGGCGCGAGCCTCATGCCGGTCTTCCCGGTGCCGGAGGGCGAGAGCGAAGAGTCCTGGCTGGTGAAGGAGGTGGAGATCGGTCTCCATCGCCGCTACAAGGGCCAGATTCCCGACGATGTCCGCAAACAGGCCGAGTACGAGGTCGGCGTCGTCATGCAGATGGGGTTTCCCGGCTACTTCCTCGTTGTCGCCGACCTCGTGCGCTACGCCAAGGAGACCGGCATCCGGGTCGGACCGGGCCGAGGCTCGGCTGCGGGGGCGATGATCGCCTATGCCCTGGGAATCACCGAGCTCGATCCGATCAAGCACGGGCTGCTCTTCGAGCGATTCCTCAACCCCGAACGCATCTCCATGCCCGACATCGATATCGACTTCGACGAGCGCAGGCGCTCCGACATGATCCGCTACGCAACGGCAACCTACGGCGAGGAGCGCGTCGCACAGATCATCACCTACGGCTCGATTAAGGCGAAGGCGGCGATCAAGGACAGTGCCCGGGTCCTTGGCTATCCCTACGCCCTTGGAGACCGCATCACCAAGGCAATGCCGCCGTCAGTCATGGGTAAGGACATCTCGCTCGCCGGCGTCTTCGACCCGAAGGACAGTCGATACTCTGAGGCGGCCGAGTTCCGCAACCTCTACGAGGCAGATCCAGACACCCGCAAGATCGTCGACACCGCCCGCGGCCTCGAGGGCCTGAAGCGGCAGCCGGGCGTCCATGCGGCCGGCGTCATTCTGTGCCGGGAGCCGCTCATCGATGTCATCCCAGTCTGGCGGCGCGAGCAGGATGGCGCGGTTATCACCCAGTTCGACATGGGGGCGTGCGAGGCGCTCGGCCTGCTCAAAATGGACTTCCTCGGGCTGCGCAACCTCACGGTCCTCGACGACTGCCTGCGCAATATCTCGGCCAACCGGGGTGAGGTCATCGTGCTCGAGGAGCTCCCGCTGGAAGACTCAGCGACGTATGCGCTCCTCACCTCAGGTGACACCCTCGGCGTGTTCCAACTCGATGGTGGCCCGATGCGCGCACTCCTTCGATCAATGCAACCCGATAACTTCGAGGACATCTCAGCGGTCCTCGCCCTGTACCGACCCGGGCCGATGGGCGCGAACGCGCACAACGATTACGCGGATCGCAAGAACGGGCGAAAGCCGGTGGTTCCGATCCACCCTGAACTCGAGGAGGCCCTTGCCGAGATTCTCGGCGACACCTACGGCCTCATCGTGTATCAGGAGCAGGTCATGGCCATTGCTCAGAAGTTGGCGGGGTACTCGCTTGGCAACGCCGACCTGCTGCGCCGGGCCATGGGCAAGAAGAAGAAGGAGATCCTCGAGAAGGAGTTCGTCCCCTTCAGTGACGGGATGCGTGCCAATGGATACAGCGAGCAGTCGATCACGACCCTTTGGGAGATCCTCGTCCCCTTCTCCGACTACGCCTTCAACAAGGCACATACGGCCGGCTATGGACTCGTCTCCTTTTGGACCGCCTACCTCAAGGCGAACTACCCGGCCGAGTACATGGCGGCACTCCTCACCTCAGTGAAGGACGACAAGGACAAGTCGGCCGTCTACCTCAACGAGAGTCGGCGGATGGGGATTAAGGTGCTGCCCCCTGACGTGAACGACTCCGACTTTGACTTCACCCCGCGCGGCACCGATGTCAGGTTTGGGCTGTCCGCCATCAGAAATGTCGGAGCGAACGTCGTCGACTCGATTATCGCTACCCGCCGCCGAATCGGACGATTCCAGGACTTCCAGGACTTTATTGCGAAGGTCGATGCCTCGGTCTGCAATAAGCGCGTTGTCGAGTCGCTCATCAAGGCGGGTGCGTTTGACTCCCTCGGGCACACTCGCAAGGGCCTCGTCCAGGTGCACGAGCATGTCGTCGATACTGCGGTTGAAATCAAGCGTTCGGAGGCCATCGGGCAGTTCGACCTGTTCGGAGGACTCGAGGGTGGCACCGAGAGCGGGCTGCTCGCGCCTCTTGAGGTCTCCCTTGGGGAGTGGGAGAAGTCCGTGCTCCTCGCACACGAGCGCGACATGCTCGGCCTGTACGTGTCAGACCACCCGCTGCAAGGGGCGGAGCACATCCTCGCCCAACTGACCGAGCGCACCATCGCCTCGCTGTTTCTCGACGAGAAGATCGACGGAGCAATCGTGACCATCGGCGGTCTCATCACGACGGTTCAGCGCAAGACGACGAAGCAGGGATCGGCTTGGGCCATCATCACCCTCGAGGACCTCGAGGGCTCGGTCGAGATTATGGCGTTCCCGCAGATGTATACGCAGGTGAGCACGAGCCTCGTCGAGGACTCAGTCGTCATCGTCCGTGCGCGCGTGGACCGAGGCGATGACGAGGCCCTGCGAGTGATTGCGATGGAGATCACGGTTCCCGATCTCAGCGAGGCCACCTCCGGGCCGGTGCGGATCTCCCTTCAGTCCACCCGCTGCATCCCACCGCTCGTCGACCGCCTGGCGCTGGTGTTGGCCGGCTATCCGGGGACCACGGAGGTTCATCTCCACCTCACCGGGGGCGCGAATACCACCGTGCTGCGGCTTGACGACAGGTTGCGTGTCACACCCTCCCCATCGTTGTACGGCGATCTCAAGGCCCTGCTCGGACCGATGTGCCTGAGCTGATGAAAGGCGAATGCTGACGTGTCGGACATGAAATCGTGACCTTCCTGCGGCGTACGACGTCGGTACTCACAGCCGGGATCGTCATTGGTCTGGTGGCCGGAACAGCGCTGGGGGTGGTGTGGTGGCAACTCGCGCCCCGGGTATCCATGGTCGTTCGACCGGACACCGCTTTCCCCGAGAACTATCAGCCGGACGGATACATCGCGGCAGACGTTTCCTTTGCTGCACTCGCCTGTCTCGCAGGTGTGGCGGTCACGATCGGCTTGATGAACATGCGCCGGGAGCATCTGCTGTCGTCTTTGTGGGCGGCACTGATTTCAGGCGCCATCGGATCGGCCCTCATGTGGGCTGTGGGGAGCAGGCTTGGATCAGTCGACATCGCCGGGTTGAGCGCGACGATCGACGACAAGGTTGTCGTCGACGCACCGCTCACCCTCATGATGCCGGCGATCTTGCTTGTCTGGCCGGCCACTGCCGCCCTAGTGGTGACCGTCGTGGCGTTCGCCGACTGGTGGGCTGAGTTCAGGCGAAGTCAGCGCGAGCGATAGCCGCGATCTGCGCCTGTGTCACCTGGACAAGGTCACTGGGCGCCAGACCGATGTCGAGTCCGCGTCGGCCGCCGGAGACGTAAATGACGTCGTGGAGCCACGCCTGCTCGTCAATGATGGTGCGGAGTGGACGCTTTTGGCCGATTGGGCTGATACCCCCGACAACGTAGCCCGTCATTCGCTGGGCCCTGGCGGGATCGGCGAGGTCGGTTCGTCGGCCACCACAGGCCGTGGCAAAGGCCTTCATATCGAGAAACCCGCTGACCGGAAGCACCGCGACCGCCGGCGCATCATCGACGATAACCACGAGGGTCTTGAACACCACATCGGTGCTGAGTCCCAGGCTACGAGCCGCCTCATCGCCAAATGATCGCTCGTCCGGGTCATGGTCGTACGGGTGCATCGTGAACGCGATCCCGAGCCGGGTGAGCTCACGTGTTGCGGGAGTTGCCGCCGATCCGGTCACCGTTATCGACTAATTGGGGCAAAAGCCGGGGCTCGCGACGTCGAGGGCTGGCAGGCACGACAGCATGGTGATGAGGCCGGTCTCCCTGACAAGCAGGTTCCGGGCCTCGATGAGGCGCGCACGACTGTCGAGGGCCGCGAGGAGTCGCTGGCGTTCGGCGACCGGCAGGACCATCGAGGCGGTGACGAGATAGGCGAGATCCGCCTGATCATCCGGCGCCGCCGGGTTAAGGATCTCCTCGCCAAACATTTGCTGGCCGAGCAGGGCCCGGTACTGCGAGAAGAGCCGGCGAACCTGCGCCACCAGCGCAGGTGCCAGGTCGCATTCCGGCTCGTCGAGGAAGTCAACCTCGCCTTCCATGAACGTGGCGGTCGGGTCGCCGGACGGAAGAGTGATCGATCGCAGGCGAAATCGCCGGTGTCCGGTCGTCACGATGTCG
>CAMDKQ010000051.1 GCA_945901095.1 Bifidobacterium breve | reverse complement strand
AAAGGCGAGAGAGAAACTGCTGGGTCTTCGCTTGTTTCGGCTCACCGAAGATCTGCGCAGGTGGACCCTGCTCGAGGACGACGCCATCGTCAAGGAAGCACACCTGGTCGGCCACATCACGCGCGAAACTCATTTCGTGGGTTGCCATGACGATGGTGAGACCGCCAGCCTTCAGCTCACGAACGGCGTCGAGAACCTCCCCAACAAGGAGTGGATCGAGGGCCGAGGTGATCTCGTCGAACAGCATGATTTCCGGCTCCATCGCGAGGGCCCGGATGATCGCGACGCGTTGCGCCTGCCCGCCAGAGAGCCGGTCGGGGTACTCGCCTGACTTCGATTCGAGTCCGAATCTCGCCAGCAGGGCATTCGCTTGCCCGGTGCTCTCGGATCGGCTTCGCCCGAGAACCTTGCACGGAGCGAGAGCGATGTTGTCAAGAACGGTCATGTGGGGGAAGAGGTTGTATGACTGGAACACGATGCCGATACGCCGGCGAACGTTGTCGAGGTTCGTGTCGAAGCTCGTAACGTCGACATCCCCATCGAGGATGATGTCTCCCGCATCGACGGTCTCGAGTCCGTTGATGCAACGCAGCAGGGTGGACTTGCCGGAACCAGACGCACCGATGAGCACAACCGCCTGGTGGGCCTCGACTTCAAGATCAATGCCGCGCAGGACCGGGTGGTCGTCAAAGGACTTCCAGACCCCACGAACCTCAAGGATCGTCGACGTCATGAAGTACTCCCTGCACGACGACGATCGCGGGATCGCGACTGGATCCAGTCAGCGAACCTCGTCATCGGGATCGTCAACGAAATGAAGATGAGTGCCGCTCCAACATACGGCGTGTAATTAAAGGAGGATGATGCATCGATTTGTGCGCGACGCAGCACTTCAATCGGGCCAAGGACCGCGACGAGTGCCGTGTCCTTCTGCAGCGAGATGAAGTCATTGAGCAATGGGGGGACCACATTTCGTACCGCCTGCGGGAGCACGACATGCCGATTCGTCTGAAACATCGACAGGCCCAAGGATCGCGCCGCCATGCGCTGGCTCGGATGGACCGAGTCGATGCCAGCGCGGAAGACCTCAGCTACGTAAGCGCCGTAGGAGAGAACGAGGGCAGCGGTGCCCCAGAACACGGCATCCTTCGGCATCCCCTGTAACTGGAGCGCGGGCACTCCGAATCCAAGGAGAAAGATCACGAGAATCGTTGGAACGCCGCGGAAGATGTCGACGTACAGGGTTGCCATCACCCGAATGGGCAGGAAGATCGGCGATCGCAGGGTCCTAGCAAGCGCAACGAGCATGCCGATCACGAGGATGAGCGGCTCGGCAACGAGGAAGATCCGGACATTGAGCCAGAAGGCGTCAAGGAGACCGGGAAAGGTGGAGATGAACTCCTGGCCGTTGAAGAACGTCTCTTGGACGGCGGACCAACCGGGCGAACTCGACACGATGGCCGTCAGGACAAGAACGAACCCAAGCAAGCTCGCCATGCCCACAAAGGCGTCGCGCCGGGCACGGCCACGAACCCGCGCCCGGCGGGCAGGGTCTACGTAGACCACTGCCGCACCGGGCGCAGGTGTAAGACCGCTCACGATCGTGCGGTAACTCGTATGTTTCGGCTAGTTCTCGGTGAAGTACGGGGCAGCGGCCCCGGCCAGCCACTCGTCCTGAATCGCCTTGAGCTCGCCGGATTCCTTGAGCTGCGTCAGAACCTTGTTCACGCAGCCAACGAGGGGGTTGCCCTTCTGGAAGAGCAAGCCGAACTCCTCGCCACCCTGCTGAGCCTCGAACTGCCCCACGATCAGACTGTTCTCGATCTCGGCTGCCGTGACGTAGTAGGCGGTCGGCAGGTCGACGACAAGGCCGTCGATCTGACCGTTTTGCATCGCGCTCTTTGCATCATTCGTGTCATTGAAGACCTGAACATCCTGTGTGGGCTGAACGACCTCGGTTATGAAGTCAAGGCTCGTCGTGCCGACCTGCGCACCGAGCTTCGCGTCCTTGAGTTCAGCGACCGTTGTCGCCTTCTCTATCGGCGAGCCCTTGAGTGCAACGACCGCTTGGTTGACCGTGTAGTAGCCCTCTGAGAAGTCGACGACCTTCTCGCGCTTCGGGGTGATCGAGATCTGGTTGATGTCGAAGTCGAAGTCCTTCGCGCCGGGTGCGTAGGAATTATTGAACGGGACGACCTGCCACACGACATCGGTCACATCAAGGCCGAGGCCAGCAGCCACCGCATAGGCGACGGCGGATTCGAAGCCCTTGCCATTGCTCGGGTCGTCATCTTCAAAGTAGGGCGGGTAGGCCGGGGTGTCGGTGGCGACGGTGAGCTTGCCCGCGTCGACGGTGGTGAGGTTCTCGGGTGCACACTCGTCGATGGGTGCCGCCTCGCTTACCGCAGCCGATGCGGAAGCTGCGGCTGGCGCGGAGGACGCGACGGTGGAGGAGGACTCCTGGGCACAGGATGCGAGGAGGAGGGCTGCGGACGCGGCTGCGATGCCGACCGCTGCCCGGCGGCGCATAGTCGTTGGGGTCATCTCATGCTCTCTTCTTCAGGTCACGGCGACATGCCGGATCCAATCCACATCCTCCCCTACCGCGCAACGGGCTTCATCCGTGGGGCAAGAAGTGCCGCGAGGGAGACGACGACAGCTCCCGCGACCCACATCGTCGAGTAGGTAGCCGCGGTCACACCCGCTCCCTCGACCGCGTGTGCGTAGACCGTCCCGATCAAGGCGGTGCCGATCACGACGAGCACCGAGTCGACGATCTGGAGGGCTGAGGAGTTCATCCCCTGATCGGCTTCGGCAGAAAGCCTCATCGTCTGGACCGAGATCGAAGGTATCGACAGTCCCATCCCCAGGGCTCCGAGAGCCCAGAATCCCGCCGCGGCCCACGCGGGGACCGCTGGGATGAGGACCAAGGGGAGGCACAGGATCGAGACGGCCACGACGAGGGCCCCGACACGCACGGCCGCCGAGCGGTCTGCGGAGCCGCTGAGCCGGCTCTGCGCGAACGAGCCAATCGCCCAGCTCGCAGCACCAACGGCGAGGGTGAGCCCCGCGTAGGTAACGCTCACCCCCTTCATTTCGACCAAGGCCAAGGGAAGGAACACCTCGGCCGAGAAGTAGCCGGCCGCGATAATCCCTCGCATCATCACGGTTGTCGGAAGGCCGCGGGCGAACATCAGGGATCCCGCAGGGAGCAGGACGCGGCCGGCCCCCAATATCAGAATGAATCCGATACCTGCCTCAAACCCACCTTGGATGTTCACCCTGACGAGGCCATCCTGCATCGCCAGCAGGCCCACGGTCGCCACGATCCCGGCAATCACCCGTTGCCGCGCACGAGGGTTCGGGCTGCCCCCCTCATGCTCTGCGAGGCGCGGCAGGAGGAGCAACATCGGCGGGATGACGAAGATTGGAACGATCAAGAACACAAGTCGCCAGCTGACTGAGTCAGCGAGCCACCCTGCGATGAGGGGCCCGATGAGGGAGGGCAGAACCCATGCGGCGGCAAGAGCAGAGAATGCTTTGGGACGTAACGACTCGGGATAGGCGCGGGCGATGAGGACGTAGAGGCCGACGATGACGGCGCCGCTGCCAATGCCCTGGCCGACTCGACCAGCGATGAGGACGAGCATCGACGGCGCTACACCTGCAACGACGGACCCGACGGCGAACGCGGCAATGCCAGCAACGATGGGGCCCCGAGGTCCGGCGGCGTCGCACCGGAGTCCCGAGATCACCATCGCGAGGAGCGATGCCACGATGAAGGAATTGAATGCCCACGTGTAGCCACTGAGGACATCGAGGTCGCGGGCGACAACCGGCATTGCGGTCGCCGTCGCTATCGCCTCGAATGCGGCGAGAGTCATGACGGAGAGGATGCCGACCGTCAGGGGTCGCCACTGGCCGGAGAGCAGCCTGGGATGCTCACGGGAGTCCAGGCCGGATTCGGCGGCTCCGGTCAGGAGTCCTTCCCCGAGTCGCCGCCACGCGGCAGACCTTTGTGGATGTTGTCGCAGTCGGGGCAGATCGGGAACTTCGATGGATCCCGGTTGGGAATCCAGACCTTGCCACACAGGGCCTTCACTGGGGTCCCGGTGACAGCGCTCTCGACGATCTTGTTCTTTTCGACGTAGTGGGCGAAACGCTCATGATCGCCCTCGTCGGTGAACTCGAGCCGCTCCTCGAGCAGGGTGCCGCCGGAGAGCCCGGGGGATTCGAGCGGCGTGCTGGCCAGGGTCACTGATCGCCTCATGGGAGCCATCCTATTTCGCCGGCCGCATCTCGCGTCCAGCGCACGGCGCAAGGCGCAAGGCGCAAGGCGCAAGCCGCAAGGCGCAAGCCGCAAGGCGCAAGCCACCCCCTCCACCCCGGTCGTTTCATCCAGTATCCGGCGCAAATGGCCAGAATCATGGTCATTTGAGCATGATTGTGGTCATTTCATCCTCCGCCGCGGAACCGACCGCCAAAATCTTCGCACCTGCCCTCAGGATGAAATGACCATTTACACAGTCATCTGACGAGAAACTTGGCCAGTTCAGCCGGATTCCGGATGAAATGACCGGGGGCGTACGGTAATTCCATGGCAACCGTGAATGTCACCGAAGAATCCTTCGCCCGCACCATCTCCGAACACCCGATCGTCTTCGTCGACTTCTGGGCGGCTTGGTGCGGGCCCTGCCGCACATTCGGCCCGGTGTTCGAGAAAGTGTCCGCGCAGCACCCCGACATCGTCTTCGCGAAGATCGACACCGAGGCGGAACAGGGTCTCGCCACCGCGGCTGGGATCTCGTCCATTCCGACCCTCATGGCCATCCGCGATGGCATCGTCGTGTTCTCTCAGGCTGGCGCACTGGCTGAACCGAACCTGGCCAATCTGGTCCAGGCCGTCCGCGATGTCGACATGGACACCCTTCGAGCCTCGCTCCCCGGCTCTCGACCAGTCACGTGACATTCGCCCGGTGATGTCGGGACCAATGGCCATGTGCCAACGGTCGCCACCCTCATATCTTGAAGTTATGCCTCAGCAACCACTCGCACAGGTGCCCAGCGACGTTCGCTGGTTTTGGCAGGACCTCGGGTCATGCCGAGAGTCCGACCCCCTGCTGTTCTTCCATCCTCAAAGAGAACGCGGCTCCGCACGGGCCAAACGCGATCGCGGCGCGAAGCTCGTGTGCGCCGGGTGCCCGGTGCGCCTCGAGTGCGCCGACTACGCGGTGAGGGCTAGGGAGCCATACGGGGTGTGGGGCGGGCTGTCTGAGAGCGAGCGCGAGGTGATCTTCGCCCGACTGGACTCGCGGCACTACCCGCGGGCGCAGGGTGAGGGCCTTCGCGCTGCAGCTCGGGAGATCGCTGAAGCCGTCTCGCCTCGGGTGCTCGGCATCGCCTGACACCGGGGCGCTAGCGTTTGCCGAATGACATTGGCCGGACGGAACTTTCTCAAGGAGTCAGACTTCACCGTTGACGAACTTGATCATCTGCTCGTGCTCGCAGCCGAATTAAAGCGGGCAAGGCGGTCAGGAACTGAGGTCGCTCGTTTGAGCGGCAAGCAGTTGGCACTCATCTTCGAGAAGACATCAACTCGGACCAAGGTCTCATTCGAAATCGCGATGCGCGATCAGGGCGGCCATGTGAGCGTCTTGGACCCTTCAACCTCGCAGATTGGGCACAAGGAGTCGGTGGCCGACACGGCGCGGGTGCTCGCTGAGCTGTTCGACGGGATCGAGTACCGAGGGGCTGACCACGCCAACGTCGAGGAACTCGCCCGCTACTCGAGGGTGCCGGTCTACAACGGACTCACCGATGACTGGCATCCGACCCAGATGCTCGCCGACTTCCTCACCATGCGTGAGCACGCCACCGGCCCGGAAATCTCCTACGCATATGTTGGCGACGCGCGTTACAACATGGGCAATTCCCTGCTCGTCATGGGCGCAATTATGGGGGCTGACGTCCGCATCGTCGCGCCACAACATCTGTGGCCCAATGAAGCAATTCAGTCGCTTGCACGCGAGCGCGCCACAGCAAGTGGCGCCAACATCACCATCACCGATGACACAGAACAGGGCATTGCCGGAGCCCAGTTCGTCCACACTGATGTCTGGGTCTCCATGGGCGAGCCTGCAGAAGTCTGGGCCGAACGAATTGCAGCCCTCTCCCCCTACCGGGTTGATAGCGCACTCATGTCACTCACCGGCCGCAACGATGCCAAGTTCATGCATTGCCTGCCCGCGTACCACGACCAAAACACCGCCATCGGCCGCCGGATCGCGGATGAATTCGGCCTCGTCGACGGAGTCGAGGTGACAGGCGAGGTCTTCGAGTCGGCGGCGAGCATCGTCTTCGATCAGGCACAGAATCGTATGCACACCATCAAAGCAGTCCTCGTAGCAACCCTCGCCACCTAGTCCCCCGGACCGGGCCCGCCCAGCCCCACAAAGTTTGGGCAGGTTGACGTCGCTGCGAGGGGTGCTTCGGATGCCCGCAGCGACATTAACCCGCCCGAACCCGGGTAAACGGGGTGGCCCAAACCGGGATCGACCCGGTCGCCTCGTTACTTGGTGAGGCGCTGGCGCAGTGCGGCGAGCTGGTCGCGTAGCGCGGCCGGCACGCGATCGCCGAACAGGTCGTAGTAATCGCTCGTGAGGTCAGCCTCGGCGAGCCAGTTATCAACGTTGACGGCGAACAGGTCCTCGATCTGCGCGTCAGTGAGGTCAAGGCCCTCGAAGTTCAAGGCACCCGGTGCCGGGAGCAGGCCGATCTGGGTTTCAACCGCCTCGGCATTGTCGTCGAGTCGGTTGACGATCCACTCGAGCACGCGAGAGTTCTCGCCGTAACCCGGCCAGATGTACTCCCCTTCGGCATCCTTGCGAAACCAATTCACCTGGAAGATACGCGGGAGTTTCTCGGGGGTGGTGAACCCGCCGACCGTGAGCCAGTGGCTCCAGTAGTCGGCCATGTTGTAGCCGCAGAACGGCAGCATCGCAAACGGGTCGCGCCGCAACTCCCCAACCGTGCCCTCGGCCGCAGCAGTCTTCTCGCTCGATACAGTCGAACCCATGTAGACGCCGTGGTTCCAGTCGAAGGACTCGGTCACGAGCGGAACGTTCGTGGCGCGGCGGCCGCCAAACAAAATCGCATCGATCGGCACGCCCGCTGGATCCTCCCAGTTCGGAGCGATCGATGGGCACTGTCCTGCAGGAGCGGTGAAGCGAGCGTTCGGGTGGCTTGACGGCTCAGCCGAAGCCGGGCTCCAGTCATTGCCCTTCCAGTCAATGAGATGAGCGGGAGCCTCGTCCGTCAGGCCTTCCCACCAGATGTCACCGTCGTCAGTGAGCCCGACGTTCGTGTAGATGCAGTTGGCGTACAGGGTCTTCACGGCATTGGCGTTGGTCGCCATACCTGTGCCCGGTGCTACGCCGAAGAAGCCAGCCTCGGGATTAATCGCGCGCAACCGGCCGTCGTCGCCGAACCGCATCCAAGTGATGTCGTCGCCGACCGTCTCAACCTTCCAGCCGGGCACGGTTGGCTCAAGCATCGCGAGGTTCGTCTTGCCGCAAGCGGACGGGAATGCCGCAGTGATGTAGTGAACTGTCTGCTGCGGAGAGGTGAGCTTGAGGATGAGCATGTGCTCGGCGAGCCAGCCCTCATCGCGTGCCATGGCTGAAGCGATTCGCAGTGCGAAGCACTTTTTGCCCAGAAGCGCGTTGCCACCGTAGCCGGAACCGAAGGACCAGATCTCGCGGGTCTCCGGGAAGTGAGCGATGTACTTCTCGCTGTTGCACGGCCAGCTGACGTCGTCGCGCGCGGCACCGTCTGCGTCAAAGAGCGGGTAGCCGACCGAGTGGACGGCTGGGACGAAGTCGCCGTGCTCACCGATCTGGTCGAGTGCTGCTTGGCCCATCCGGGTCATGATGCGCATGTTCACGACAACATAGGGCGAATCGGTGATCTCGACGCCGAGTTGCGCAATGCGTGAGCCAAGGGGGCCCATCGAAAACGGAACGACGTACATCGTGCGACCGCGCATTGCACCGTCGAAGAGCCCCTTGAGGGTGCCGCGCATCGCGGCGGGCTCGGACCAGTTGTTCGTGGGCCCCGCGTCGATCTCCTTCTGGGAGCAGATGAAGGTGCGATCCTCGACGCGTGCCACATCGCTCGGGCTCGATCGTGCGAGGAAGGAGTTCGGACGGATTGCTGGATTGAGCCGGGTGAAGGTGCCGGCTTCAACCATTTGCTCGGTGAGCCGATCCCACTCATCCTGGGAGCCGTCGCACCAGACCACGCGCTCCGGCTTCGCGAGCGCCGCCATCTCATCCACCCATTCGAGCAACTGCTTATTACGGGTTGGGGGATTCTCCAGACCAGGGATGCTCATTCGGACTCCAGACGAAGAAGGGATGATGCCAACGGCGTGCGCTTAGCATGCTCCCCCGCGGGCTGAAATTCATCATGAAGTGGCGTGAAAACGCTTCCTTGTGACGAACTGCACAAGGCTCAGCGACCCGGCACCATCTGACTGTGGGATAGGTCACGCAACTCCGTCAGGATGCGGCGGCGACGGCCTGTTCAATCATCCGCGAGTAGCCCGTTGCCCCGGCGGGCCGCAGGTGGGTACCGTCCGAGTAGACCCATTTCGGGTGCTGCGCCACCATTGCATTCCAGTCGATGACGAAGGCTCGACCCGGATGTGCAGCAACGCACTCGCGGATCACCGCATTGTTCTTCGCCTCCCAGCGACGCGGGACGGCCAAGGTAAGGAAGAAGACTCGGCGCGTTGGCCCGGCTGCAGAGATCATGCCCGTGCAGTCATCCGCCGTGAACGTGCCATTCGTCCCAAGGTGCACGACCACGTTCATAGGGAGGCTGGACCCACGCTTCTTCAGCAGGGCAGATCCGGCAGAGGCCTGTCGATTTTTCAGCGCATCAACAACCGCGATGCCATCCTTCTTCAGCACCCACCGAGCGCCCAGCATGACTGAATCGCCGATCGTGATGATGCTCGATGCCGCCGAATCCCTCGCAGGCGAGGGCAATGCAGGATCCGCATTCGCACTGCTGCTCATCGGAACGAGGAGAACTAGTCCACTCAGGACCAACACCCCTAGCCTGAGCAGTCTCGTGCTCGGCTCGCTCGTCATCGACCCATCCCTTAGCGGTGTCCCGGTACTCACGCCTCAACGCCCGATTCCATCAAAGCCCGACCCATTCGATCGAGGATCTCCGCAAGAATCGACGGGCTCGTGCCGAAGTTCAGACGGATGAAGCCTTCGCCGCCGGCACCGAATGTGGGACCAGCGCTCACCGCTACCCGCGCCCGATCGAGGATGAACTCCGACGGATCACCCTCTATGCCAGATGCGGACAAGTCCATCCACGCAAGATAAGACGAGGTGGGGGGCACACATTGAACGGAGGGAGACAACGTGGACACGTGCTGATGAACAACGCGCGCGTTCGCAGCGATCTGAGATCGCACCTGCTCGAGCCACGGGCCTCCCTCGCGGTACGCGGCGATCGAGGCGAGAACACCGAAGTGCCCCGTCGCATACGTCACCTCAAGCGGTACCCGCTCGGACATGATGTCCATGACCTGCTGCGATCCGGCCACCACCTGCGCGCACTTTGCCCCTGCGATATTCCAGGCCTTCGACGCGGACATGAGCGAAACGGCGATGAGATCATCCGACGAAACGGTGAGGAACGGCGTGTGGACGGTGCCCGGATGGGCCAGCGGGGCGTGAATCTCATCGGCGATTACGGCGACGCCGTGGATGAGCGCGAGCTCGGCTATGGCCGTCAGGGTTTCGGCGGAGGGGGTGATCCCCGTCGGATTGTGCGGGCTGCAGAGGAGGTATGCGGTCACCTCCGGCCGTGCGAATGCCGAGGTAAGGCCTTCGAGGTCGAGTTCGTAGTGGCCGTCTGGGTCACGAAGGAGTGGGACGTCGACGAGTTCGCGCCCACAGATATCGCGGACGGTAGTGAAGAACGGGGGATACACGGGCGTGTTCACCACGACACCCTCGCCAGATGCAGTGAGCGCCAAGATGGCCTGGGCAATGGCGGTCAGGACATCGGGCAGCACAACGACGTGGTCTCGATTGAGGTCCCATCCCCAGGTGGCACGCGCGAAGCCGGCGAGGGAATCGGGCAGCTCGCCGATCCAGCGATAGCCAACATCTGAGCGGTCGACCGCCTCATGCAGGGCAGCAGTGATCGGCTCCGCGAGCGGGAAATCCATCTCGGCGACCCATGCCGGGATGACGTCGGGCTCGTAGACGCGCCACTTAGCGCTCGTACGCTGGCGAAGTGAGGCCAGTGAGATGGCATCGACGTCAAATACGCTCACGCGAGGGACAGGAAGAGCTTCTCAAGCTGCTCTTCGGTCATCGGGGCGTTGTCGCCCTCGAGAATGCACTGACGCAGGCCCGTTGCCACGACCTTGAAGCCGGCGCGATCGAGGGCCTTCGACACAGCCGCGAGCTGGGTCACGACGTCGGCGCACGGCCGGTCATCCTCAATCATCTTGATCACCCCGTCGATTTGACCCCGAGCGCGCTTGAGCCTGGTGATGATGTCGCGGCTGACCTCGGGCTCGATATCCATGGCGATATGGTAACCCCGATACCCTTACGGGTATGGCATCGCGAAGGAATCTCCTCACCTATCTCGCAACCGCCACCCTCGCGAGAGCTGCCACCGAGGCAACGGGTCCCGCGTTACTACTCGTTTCTATCGCCGCTCTCGGCAGCGGCGCTAGCGGCTCGTACCTTGTCGCCTCACTCACCGGCTCGGCTGCAATCGGCGGTCCGATTGTTGGAGCTTTACTCGACCGCTCCCGAAGGCCCCGCCGCGCATTCAGCATGGCGATGCTCGGACTTTCGGTCGGGATCATCGCAATTGCCGTCTCCATCGGTCACGCGCCGTTGCCTGCACTCATGGCCCTGGCTGCTGTCACGGGCCTCACCTACCCGGCACTCACTGGTGCCTGGACAGCTCAGCTACCACCGCTCGTCACGCCGCGTATGCTCCCTCGCGCCTATTCCGCAGATGCCGGGACGTACAGCGTCGCGTCGATCATCGGCCCTCCAGCGGCAGCCGCCCTCCTTGCGGTGTCGATGACCGCCCCGCTGTGGCTCCCGGCCGCTCTGCTCGTCCTCGCACTCATCATGCTGCGGTTCGTCCCGCTGGCTCCGCGCCCTCGGCAGTCGCACCATTCGCTCGTGAGCGACCTCCGTCACGGCATGTCGACCATCATTCGGCGCCTGTCCCTGCGGCGCACGATCATCATCACGACCATCGCCTTCGGGGGTCAGGCAGCGGTGTTCATCTGCTCACCCCTCATCGCCCAGCAGCTCACCGGGTCACTTGCCTTCACCGGGGTCATCTTTGGGTGTCTGGCCGCTGGTGGCGTGCTCGCGGCCGGGCTCCTCCTCCGATTCCCGGTGACCCGCCCGGACGCCACGGTCATCGTCACGACAAGCATCTCCGGAATCGCGCTCGCCGCCATCGCCGTGGCGAAGAATCCCCCGCTCGTCCTCATCGCCGCCTTCATCATCGGCCTGACCGAGGCACCTCAGCTCACCGCGATGTTCCTCATTCGAAGCCGGGAGTCGCCAGAGCGGGTTCGCGGGCAGGTCTTCACCACCGCATCAAGCCTGCGAATGAGCGCCTTCGCCCTCGGGTCCGCCGTCTTTGGCAGCATGCTTGTGTTCGGCACCGCCGCTGTGATCTGGGCAGGCGTCGCCCTCCACGTCATCGGGCTCGCCATCGGTCTGGCCGCAGGACCCCCGATCAGGCGCCACCGCTTGCGTCCCATGAGATCGCCCGTCGGGCAGGCTGCGGCAACCCCGACTCGCGAGAACTCTCGTACGCTGGGCTCATGACAGCCGGACGCATCGCCCTCGTCGGAAGCGGCGAATACCTCCCGGTCATGGGTGAGGTGGAGGCCTGGCTACTCGAAGGCCGGCCGCAGCGCTACGTGCAACTCGCAACGGCTGCTGCTCCCGAGGGCGATTCATCGCTCAAGCGTTGGCACGACCTAGGCGCGACGTCAGCCGCCCGACTCGGCGCAGAGCAGGTCATCATCGATGTTCGAAAGCGAGACGATGCCGATGACCCTGCATGGGTCGACAAGATCAAGGGCGCCGGCCTCATCTACCTCTCCGGCGGCAATCCCAGCTACCTAGCCCGGACTCTCGCCGGGACAAGGGTGTGGTCGGCGATCGAGCGTGAGTGGCGGGCAGGGGCGTCACTCGCCGGCTGCAGCGCCGGTGCAATGGCACTCGCCGGCTACGTGCCGGATTTTCGGCACCCCCGAAACGGTGGGGTCAGCGGACTCGGTGTCGTCCCGGGAATACGGGTCTTGCCCCACTTCGATCGCTACACGAAGTGGATGCCCGATTTCGCGATGAGACCCCTCGTCACCGAAGGGGCGCAGATCCTTGGAATCGACGAGGACACCGCCTTCGTCGCCGCGCCGTCGAGCACCCCGGATTGGACGTTCAGTGTCCGGGGCCGACAGTCGGTATGGCGGATCGAGGCTGACCGTCGGTACCGGGTCAATTCACCGATGAGCCTGCAGGTCAACTGCTGAGCCTGCCATCAGCAGGTGGACTAGCGTCGCCGACATGTCGAACCGCACCTACAAGCCCCGTCGAGGGCGCGTCACCCCACGCCAAGCGGCGGCCCTCGACATCCGTGACGGTCTGCTCATCGAACTCGGTCGCACAACCTTCTCCCTTACGGATGAATGGCCCGGTCTTCCGGTCATTCTGGAGATCGGATTCGGCACGGGCGCCGCGACTGCAGTCATGGCCGGCGATCAGCCACAGTTCGGCTTGCTCGCCGTCGACGTCCACACCCCAGGCATTGGTGATCTCCTGCACCGGATTCGCACCATCGGGCTCACGAACGTCCGGATCATGGAGGCCGATGCCCTCGAGGTCCTGCGAACGATGATCCCGGAGCGATCACTCGCCGGGATCCGAACCTACTTCCCCGATCCGTGGCCCAAGGCCCGACACCATAAGCGCAGGCTCGTCACTGCAGAGCACGCGAGCCTCATCGGCAGCCGGACGGCTTCGGGAGGCACCTGGGATCTCGCCACCGACTGGGCCCCATACGCCGACCAGATGATCGACGTGCTCAGCAAACACCCGATGTGGGAGGGCGGCGCGGTCGACCGGCCTTCGGATCGCCCGGTCACGCGCTACGAGCAAACGGCACTCGACCAAGGCCGGGAGGTGACCGATCTACGCTACTTCAGAGCGATCAGGTAGCCGGAGACCCCGGTCAGGACACGGATCCAAACGTGCGACGCAGCCCCATCCCACTCATCTCGTAGACGGCATCAATCATCCGCATGTTCTCGACTGCGTCGTCAGCATCGGTGGGAATGGTGCCTCCCTCGCGGACCCATCGGGTGAACGCCTCAAGCTGATAGGTGTAGGAGGTTCGAGTGCCCAGCCTTTCGACGCGCTCATCGCCGCCAATGGCCACGGTGATGCGGTCATCATCCGGCGGGGCGAGCAGGTTGTGCGCCCTCGCCTCACCGTTGGTTCCGATCACCCGCAAACTGAATCGAACCGCGGGGGCAGCCATGCTGCAGTTCGCCGCACCCGTCGCACCCGACGGGAACTCGAGGTCAGCCTCAATCCACTCGTCGACCCCCGGAGCCCCAGGGTGCTCACGACCCCTGGCCGCCACAAGCACGGGATCCCCGCCGAGGAACGCACCGAGGGTGCGGCACGCATGAAGGCTGTAGCAGCCAAGGTCCATCATGGCGCCGCCTGCGAGCTCGACAGACCACCGCGGATCCTCGAGAGGCGGAGCCGGAATCTCCATGTTGGCCTCAACGCGCACAACGGTTCCGAGCTCGCCCCCTGAGGTGATTTCCATCATTCTGAGCATCACCGGGTGGTAGCGGTAGTGGAAGGCCTCCATGACCCGCACCCCGGCCGCCTCGGCAGCATCGCGGACCGTCATCGCCTCGACCAGATTGCTCGCAAAGGGTTTCTCGGTCAGCACGTGCTTGCCGGCGGCGATCGCCCGGAGGTTCCACGGCCCGTGCAGGCCATTGGCGAGCGGGTTGTAGATCGCCTCGACCTCCGGATCCTCGACGAGCGTCTCGTAGGAGGAGGTCACCCGCTCCACGCCGTGCTGCCGGGCGAAGGATTGCGCGCGAGCCGAATCGCGCGCCGCGACCGCGACGAGTCGGGCGCCGGTCAACTCGGCCGGGACGACGATTGCGGGCTCACTGATCCGGGCGGCTCCGAGCACGCCGATGCGCAGGGGTTCCATGGCATGACCCTACGGGTCGGGGTCCGGGGCCGCTCCTAGGCGAAGGACGCCACCGCAAGGGTGAGGAGCGGGGCCACGATGAGCGCCGGAAGCATGTCGCCCACCGGCACCTGTCGAATGTTGAGGACACGCAGGCCAACGCCGAGCAACATCACTCCGCCAGTGGCGGTGATCGACGCGATAACTGCCCCGGACAGGAAGGGGCCGACGAGCGCTGCGAGGACGGTGACCAGGCCCTGAACGATCGCAACTGAGATCGCCGCAGCAGCCACACCCCATCCCAGGGAGGCAGCGAACGCCAGCGACGCGAAGCCGTCGAGGGTGGACTTGAGCGCAAGTTGCTCGATCCCCTGCCCGAGTCCGTCACTGAGCGCGCCGAGCACTGCGAGCGGTCCGATGCAGAAAACAAGCGAGGTGTCGACGAAGCCCTCGACGAAGCGCGACTTCGACTCGCCGGTGCCGGACCGCGCGAATGTTCGCTGGATGAAGCGTCCACCCGACTCAAGCCGCTCCTCGATCCGAAGGAGTGAGCCGGCGACGCCACCGATGACAAGTGCGCCGAGGACGATGAGCAGGGGGGCGGCTTCACCTACTGCATCGGTGAAGTCACCGTCGGTTAGCGCCATGATGTTCAGTGCCCCGATCACAAGGGTGACGAGACCGAGGGCATCGGTCACGGTGACACGGGCGCGCTCCGGCATGCGATGGCCAAGGAGCACGCCGAGCGACGCCCCAACGAGAATTGCCGCGACATTGATGATGGTGCCAAGGCCGATCACACGTTCCTCGCTAGCGGCAGACGGTGCGAGCGGCGGGTGGGGTGCCCTTGAGCAGGTAGGCATCGACGAGTCGTGAAATGCACGCCGACCCTCCACCGTAGGCCGTGTGGCCATCACCTTGATAGGTGAGCAGTGTGGAGGTCGGCAGTTGCCGATTGAGCGCCACCGACCACGCGTATGGGGTGGCAGGGTCATAGGTGGTGCCGACGATGAGGATGGGAGCGGTCGTGGTGCTCGAGGCCGGAGCCGGCACTCGGGTCGTATGGCCGTACCACTTCGAGCACGGGGCGTTACCCCACGACATCGTTTTCGCCATGATCGGGACGCCTGCCCCCTTTTCCCATTGAGCGGCCGCCAGCCCTAAGCCCGCCGCCCCGGGAGGGGCCGGGGTATCCCAGCAGGAGATGGAGATAAACGCCGACGTGAGATTGCCGTCGTAGGAGTTGGGTCCGGTTCGGTCATTGGCATAATCCGCGAGGTCGAGCAGGCCGGTCCCATTGCCGTTGGCTGCCTCGTCGAGCGCATAGCGGAGAGAGGGCCACATCGTCTCCGAGTACATGGAGGTGAACAGCGCGGTCACGGCCTCCGCCTGAAGGAGTGATCGGCCCTTTGACGCCTTCATGGGCGAGCGGTCGAGTTGCTCGAGGAGCCGATTGATTCCATTGAGGACGTTGGCAGCATCGCCCTGATACGGGCAGTCCTTGTGCCGCGCGCAGTTCTCGGCGAAGCGCTTCATCGCCAGTTGGAATCCCGCCGATTGCCCCTTCGAGATCTCCATGAGGTCCAGGCTGGGATCCAAGGCTCCATCGAGGGCGAATCGTCCGACCCGCTCGGGGAACGCCTCCGCGTACAGGGTGCCGAGGTAGGTGCCGTACGAGAATCCAAGGAAGTTCAGTTTGGTATCGCCCAGCGCCTGACGCAGGATGTCCATGTCGCGGATCGTGTTCTCCGAGCCAACATGCCTCGCCATGAGTGGCGACCTCGTCAGGCAGCCCTGTGCCAGTCCCGCGGAGAGGCGCATCAGCCGACGCACCTCGGCGGGCGTGTCTGGTGACTGATCCATCTGAAGCCAGGTTGTCGTCTGCGGGCCGGTCAGGCAGACAATCGGCGCCGACTCGCCGACCCCACGTGGGTCGAACCCGATAACGTCGAAGACTTTCGCCACATTCGGGGCAATGCCATCTGCAACAGACTTCGCGAAGTCGACGGCCGGCGCGCCAGGCCCGCCTGGGTTGACAACGAGGGAGCCCTGACGGCCCTCTTCAGGGCCGGTCATCGTCGCCTTGCTCACCCGCAGCCGGATCGTCGTGCCGGCTGGCTCCGCATAGTCGAGGGGAACGGTGAGCCACGCGCATGTCAGGCCATTGGCGCAACTCGACCAGTCAAGGATCTGCCCATAAAAGGCCTCAAGCCCGGCGGGGGAATCGGCAGCCCGAGCAACGTTCGTCGGGATAACGAGCGCCGTGCCCGCGATGGCAAAAGAGATTGCGAGGGCGATCACCCGATGAAGCCCTCGGGATGGCTTCATCGGCCGGTGACTCGCTGCTTCCATGCGGCCACGGTACGTCATGATCCCGGCGGGCCGGTGATCTGCCCGAAGCGCGAGAGCGGACCCAGTGCAGATTCGACCGTGGGATCGACATCGGCAACGGTCGTTCCCCACTCGGCCATCGTCCGCTCAATCGACCTACGAGCTCGATCGAGCTTGCGTGCAACCATGCGCCGGGTCGCCCATTGCTGCTCACGCCGTCGAAGCGCGGCCTCGATGGCCTCAGCCTGCGCCGGGGTCGAGGAGAGTCCAAATGCCCGCTCAATACCGAGCCGGGCATCAATCCGGTAGTCGTGGCCGACCCTTTCGAATGTTCCTGGGCGCGAGTTCATTCCGTTGAGCAGGTCGATCGTCGCGAGAATAAATGACGTAATTGGACGGAACTTGGCCTCGCGCGGGACAAGGGGCGGCCGGGTGGCCGCCTCGCCCATCCACCACGGCGGCTGCACGACCATGCGGAAACCGAACTTGCTCACTGGAT
>CAMDKQ010000050.1 GCA_945901095.1 Bifidobacterium breve | reverse complement strand
TCTCCTGGCGCTGCTCGGGGGTGAGCGAGTCCATGAGCCGCTGCATGGCCGCCGCCTGCCGGGCGAGTTCGTCGAGGAGCTGCTCGAAGGTTTCGGGACGGTTCGGGAAGAGGTCGCCGTGCTTGTCCATGAAGGTGTCGAAGTCCTCGGATACGTCCTCCCCGCGACGGTGCTTATCGAGCAGGTCATTGAGGTCGCCGAGCATTTCCTTCATTGCCTGCTGGGCCTCGGGGGAGCCCATGTCGCCGAGCGACTGGCTCATCTGCCGGAACTGCTGGTCCATGACATCGGTGCGCAGTCGCTCCTTGATCTGCTCGTATATCTCGCGGGCCTCAGGGGAGCGCCAGTCATAGTTCGAGAGCTCGGGCACGGCGCGCGAAGGCTCACTCGGGAGGCTGTCGAGCTGGGCCTCCCTGAAGCGGGCATCGTCGGACGGGTCGGGGAAAAGCGCCGACCGTTCAAGCTCGACCGCTTGATCGAGCATCTCGGCGATATCGGTGAGCAGCCCGTCGAGACGTCCAGACTTCTGGAGTTGCCTGCGGCGCTGCTGAATGCGGTTACGCAGTTCATTGAGCCCGCGTCGTCCGTCCGTCCCCCTCCTCATCAACTGCGAGAGGGCCTCGGCCACGGGTTGCCCATCGAGGATTTCGTCGCTCAGATCCTCGATCGCCTGACCGACATCGAGCGGGTCGGCGAGGGGGTCTGGCCCCCCGTGGAATCGCCCATAGCGATACCTGCTCATGCCGGGGCGATGCCGTAGGTGATGGTGCCGTCGGCGTCGTCCTTGTCGATGCGCCGGGTGAGCCACAGGCCCTCGAGTGCGAACTCCAGGCAAGCGGCTGCTACACCGGGCGATTCGCCGGCCGACCCCTCGAGCGCGCTCACCAGCCGGCCCAGCCCATCGACCTCGCCGATGCCCGCGAGCACGTCGGCAGCGGTGACGATATCGCCGGTCTCGACCGCATTGCCCTCGTCGAACCACGCGGCGAGCGCGTTCATCACGTCCTTCATATCGGACGAGCCGAGCCGGGATCGAAAGGTTTCTGCGGCTGCCCGGCGGGCGAGGGTCTGGAGGATCTCCTCCTCGCGGCCCTCCTCGCTCACGTCGAACTCAACCTTGCCGCGCAGGGTGGGCACGATTCCCGGGAGGTCGCCGATGCGGGCGACCGGGTCGGACTCGCCGCGAATCGCCGCCCGGCGAAGTGCTGCGCCCGAGAGCGACTCGGCGCACGCCACGGCGAACCGGGCCGAGACACCGCTGCGCTGGTCGACCGCGGGGGACTCGCGCACCTGGCGGGTGAAGCGGGCGACGACCTCGAGTAGATGCTGTGGCACCACTGCTGGCATCGCCGCCTCTTGACGCAGCAGGGTCACCTCATCGGCCACTTCGAGCGGGTAGTGGGTGCGGATCTCGGCGCCGAAACGGTCCTTGAGGGGCGTGATGATTCGGCCGCGATTCGTGTAGTCCTCCGGGTTCGCGCTGGCGACCATCAGCAGGTCGAGTGGCAGTCGCAGCGTGTAGCCGCGCACCTGGATATCGCGCTCTTCGAGCACGTTGAGCAGGGCAACCTGGATGCGCTCGGCAAGATCGGGCAGCTCATTGACGGCGAAGATGCCGCGGTTCGTGCGCGGAACGAGTCCGAAGTGGATCGTTTCCGGGTCGCCGAGCGTGCGCCCCTCAGCCACCTTCACCGGGTCGACGTCGCCGACGAGATCGCCGACGGACGTATCAGGGGTCGCGAGCTTCTCGCCGTAGCGCTCGCTGCGGTGGCGCCATGAGACTGGCAGGACGTCGCCGAGCTCTGCGTCTAGCCTGCGGCAGCGCGCGCAGACCGGCATCGTCGGGTCGTCATTGATCTCGCACCCGGCCACCACCGGCGACCACTCGTCGAGCAGGTTTACTAGCGTGCGGATGAGACGCGTCTTGCCCTGGCCGCGCTCGCCGAGGAGCACGATGTCGTGGCCGGCGAGCAGCGCTCGCTCGATCTGCGGGCGGACCGTCTGATCGAAGCCGACGATGCCCGGGAACGGGTCATCGCCACTCGAGAGCCGCTCGATGAGGTTCGCTCGGATCTCATCCTTGACCGTGCGATGGGCGTAGCCGGTGGCGCGAAGGGCGCCGAGGGTCACCGGAAGGTCGGACGGGGCCCCATTGGACGAACGACTGGGCGCGATGGTGGACATACGACGAAGGTAGCCGCAAAGAGCACACGCGGCACGGGCTGGCCAATCGAACGGAGCGCATGGCGCCCCTGTGTTAGCGTCGCATTCATCGTCTTGGGGTACGGGTCATGACTCGTCCAAGCGGACATTGGATCTGCGCATTGGTGCGTGAGTGGTGAGATGGAGCTTGGGATGTTTGCTGGACATAGGCGCGTAACTGGACTGGCCTTGGGCGTCGTAATGGTCCTCATTCCGCTCGTCAACGGGGGCGGTCCCGCGGCAGCAGACCCGTTGTCAGCCACCCCTGCCGCCGCATCCACTGCCGTCAGTGCTCCGGCGCTCGTGCCGATGGCCAGCCGCGTGCCAACCGTTGCCTTCACGGCGGGGCCGAAGCTGGGCGTGCGAGTGCGGCCGGCGCAGGTTGGCCCCGGCGCCTAGAAGTTCACGCTCTAGCGCGAGGAGGGCACCAAGTGGGTGTCCGCAGGCGCTTACCGGACGATCGGCACGCTGGAGGAAGTCGAGCTTTCCGTTGGCGAGGGGACCTATCGAGTCGTCGTGCCGGCGCAAAACGGATTCCGGGCAACGGTGTCCGGGGCGCAGCGGTACGCGCCCACTCCCACTGTCGACATGAGTGGCAGCAGTCGGCTCATCACGTCCGTGGCTCCTATCTCGATGAGCGGTGCCGGCTGGAAGGTGACCCTCGAGCGAAAGTCAGCACAGGGCTGGTCGACAGTGCGCACCGCGACCACCAACGGGGTCAAGCCGGTCGTGTCGGCCGTGGGCAGCGGTACATACCGAGTGCGCACGGACGCCCAGGGGAGATTCCCGGCCTTCACGAGCAAGCCATTCGCCTACCGTCCGCAGGCGCCTGCCGGCCCGGTTGACTATGCGCTCATCGATGAGGCATTTCCGAGTGACAGCAAGACCCGGTCGATGCCGCGAGCGGCGTCATCGGGGTGCGGCTCGGTGAAGTCGTCCACTGCGGAAGGCCTCTCGATCGCGACGGGATTCCTGTCACTCGTTCCGGTTGCCGGCGGGGCACTGGCCGCTGTCACCGGCGGGGCTGCCGCTATCGTGGGAGCCGAGGGTGCGAGCGCCGGTAGTGCATGCGTCCAGGCAGAGTTCGCGGCGATCAACGTGCAGCTTGCCTTCCAGGAGTCGCAGATCGCCTCGCTGCAGTCGCAGCTGCAGGCTACGACGAGCGCGATCATCCAGGGCGCATACGTGCTGCAGTCCGAGACAACAGGCGCCTCGGCCTACGACTACAACACCGCGACCCAGAACGTCCAGGGTTCCTTCAACACCTTCATGCTCGATGGCGGATTCTGGCTGGGGCCGCAGACCCCGAATCCATACGCGTCTGCTCAATCAAGTGCGTCCACCACACAGGACTTCTACAGCCTGGTCTCCTTCGCTGATTCGCAGACCACCTTCGTTGACAATCTCAACGATGCGTCCGGGTCAAATCTGTCCTGCAGCGGGGCTCTCTTGCCACCGTCGAACTCGGCAGCCGATCCCAACTGCTACCTGAAGGTTGCGATGGACTCAGGCTCAGCACTCGTCAATCTTGACAAGACCATGGGGACGCAACTCCAGTCGCAGATTCTGGTCAACCTCAACGCCGGCGCGAACACTGTCCCGCTCTTCGACCAGTACAACCAGGGCCTTGCCGGGTTTTATCAGCAGTCCGTGAGCACGCTCCAGCAGGCGTTCATGATGGAGTACACGATCAATCAGATGAACTACTTCAATGGCGCTGCGTACACCAATGGCCAGGTCACGTCGCCCGGTCAGATCGCGTCCCTCGGCGAGGTCGCTGGCACCTACTACTCGTTCCCCTCCCTAAAGGAGGTGCTCGCCAACACGGCCCCGACCTCGGCTCAGCAGGCCTCGTACTACAACCGGGCCCAGAAGGCCCTGTCGCAGTTGTACGCCGCACGGGTGAACCAGCTGTACCTCAACACGATTGGGTTCATCGTGAGCGACGTCCCAATCGCAGGCGCCCAGGCCTACCCAACGGACGGGACCGTCAACTCGACCATTGACTACTCGGCATCCGTGGGCAAGCACGTCACCACAGCACCCGGGGTGAAGGCTTCCACTCCGCTGGGCATGCTGCCGAAGATCGCGACCGCTGGGGCCAGCTGGCCGTCCAGTGCCGCGCTGTACCAGTACTCAGGCCTGCGAAATGTGGGGGCCTGCTCAGCGAGCCTCAAGGCGTACAACGCGGTAAACGGTGCATCAGGGGTGCTCACTGGCCCATCCGGCGCACTCAATGCGACGACCTGCCCGTCGATCCTCACCGCGGCAGGTGGGGTTCCGGTGTCCGCGCCGCAGACCGCGTCAACCGGCACCAGTTGCGCGGCGTATGCAAGTCAGCAGAACACCGCCGGCGACGGCAGCTGCTACGACGGCAACAGCGTGGTTCCATTTCTCGCCCAAGCAGGTCAGGTGGCCCTCGGCTCAGCCGTCATCAACAACCTCATGCTCTGCGACGACAGCGACCCCTCGCTTACCGTGTTCCAGGTCGGGGCCGCTAATGCCGGAAACCTCGCGGGACTCACTGCGGGGGACCCGGCACTTACGTGCGCCAACTGGGGTCAGACCGGCTCCAATAACTTCCCGGGCTCGAACCCACCCCTGTTCTGGAGCGATGAGGCCACCGTGCCTGCAGCGCCATCGTGGGCGTCGCCCGACCAAGGCCTGTGGCCGATCGTCACCTCGTCGTACGGGGGTAGCTCGTATGTCATTGACTCGGGCTACTACTACCCGCCAGGGCGATTGACGGCAGTTCCTTACCAGTTGCTCAAGCCACCGCTGAACATTGGCGGCCCCAATTTGCAGACCGCCGTCAATTCGGGCAGCAACAACTATGGAGCGAATGTCTCCTTCCCGCAGAGCAGCTCTGGGGCGTGCTCGGTGGTCTGGATGGGTGACAGCAGCGTCAATCACAGCACCTCCGGGGGCAATTGCAACCTGTACTTCATGGGCGTGAACCTCAAGTGCGAGATCGAGGTGCCGTACTCATCGACCGTGGCCTGCTCCGAGTACTCGACCCAGTACACGTCGGCCACTATCGGAGTCAGGCTGCCTAACGCAGCGACCGGCTCGCTCGACGGCGGCTTCGTCCTGCCGCTCACGATCGGAACCTTTGGCGGCTACCCGATCACCCTTTGGCGGTAGCCCTTACTGTGCCGGCTACTGCACCCTGATCGATATGTGGGTGACCGGAAAGACGACCATCGCGAACCAAGGATTCACGACGTCATGCTCCAGTGGCGCGACGAACAGTTACGGCCTGGCTGCAGCCTGCAGCATCGTCCTGCCAGATGGCGGCATGTACGAGATCAGCGTCGGGCGGACCAACAACGGAACCGGCACCTTCCAGTTCACGCCGACCACGGGATTGGGCACACCCTGGTGACGCCAGCCTTATAGACAGCCGTGCGGTATTTCGGCGCTACGGCATCGCCGAGTCGGGCGCAACATCAGCGTGAATGTCGTAAACTGTACATTTGATACACTTTGTTCATGACGGTCGCGATCGAAATCAGCGTGACGCAAGCGCGAAAGGAACTGGCCGAGATCATCGACCGGGCCCGTGTCGAGCACGAACCCGTGTTCCTCGTGCGTCACGGCCACCGAATCGCCGCAGTGCTTGATGTCGTGGACTACGAGCGCCTCGTCGGGCTCGCCGAGGACATGAGCGACATCCTGGCTGCCCGGGAAGCCCGCGATGAAATGCGTGAGACTGGCGTCACCCCAATTCCATGGGACGACGTGAAGGCGGATCTGGGCCTCGTGTGACCTACGCGGTCATGCTTGCGCCGGCGGCGCAGCAGCAGCTCCGCAAGCTGGACCCGTCTGCGCGCCGGCGCATCCAGGCGGGACTGGAGCTGCTGGCTATCAATCCAAGGCCTCCGGCCGCAGTTCAACTTGTTGGCGGCGAGGGCGAGTGGCGGGTGCGGACAGGTGATTATCGGATCGTGTACGAGATCCATGATGGTCAACTCACCGTTCTCGTTCTTGCTGCGGGCCATCGCCGGGAGATTTACGACCGACGCCCGAGCGGATGAGAGGTTGCAAGGCGGTGTCCGGCCTAGGCGCTTGACGCAAATGGGTCGATCGCTAGCTTTGATGGCACATGGAGGTACTTCATGGCTGCTGTGAGCGTGCGAAACCTGGATGAGTTCGTGAAGGACCGCCTGAGGGTACGGGCTGCTGCTCACGGGCGATCGATGGAGGCGGAGATCCGCGCGATCCTCGTTGAGGCTGTCACCGATGCCATGAGCGTGCATGGCTGTTCGACACCCTGATGGCGCGCGTCGGCGAACTCGGGGGAGTCGAACTTGATCTACCGGCGCGCGCGACGACGGCTCGGGCAGCCGACCTCCATCCATGATCGTTCTCGACGTCCCTGTTCACGACCGCCGTGAACGTCGCCGAGATTCTGTATGGCATCGAACGACTCCCCCAGGACCGTCGCAAACGTCAACTTCGCGAACTCGTGGGAGACGTCTTCTCCACCTTCGACGATAAGGTGCTGGCCTTTGATCACGAGGCTGCTCGTGCCTACGCTTCGCTCGTGGGCCGTAGGTCCCGACTCGGAAGGCCCGTCGGCGGGTTTGACGCGTAGATCGCTGCAATCTGAGCCGTTCATGGCGCAACCCTGGCTACCCGAAATCTGAAGGACTTCGTCGACGCGGGAATCTCGGCGGTCGACCCATGGTCGACGACCTGAGCTGAACCCGACGAGTCAGGTGGCACTGGAGTTGGGTGCCATCGATTCACGGGGCAGGCAGGGCCGCAATTGCCTCGCTGAGGAGCTCGTCGGTGACAGCGCCGGTGCATCCCCACAGCAGCGTCCCGTCGCGCCGCACGATGCGCACTGAGACGTTCTCGCGCGAGGTGATGCCGAGTGGCTCGCAGACACCGTCGACCGAGCCGTAGATCGTGATGGTGCGAGCGAGCACGCGTGGGTCGCGAATGCTCGCCGCCATGCCCCCATCGATGAACCGGCGCGCGATCTTGAAGCGTCCGGAAAGGACGGGGATCTCGAGAATGACTTGGGCGAGTGGCCCGGCCTCGTATGGGGTGTCGGGGATGCCGGCTGCGGCGAGGCGTCCGATCCACTCATCGACCTGCCGCTGATGCCACTGCTGGAAGGCGATGACGGCAATGCTCAAGTCGGCCGGGAAATCGGCAGGGAGTTGGTGGTCGACTCCGAGCAGGCTGCGGCCGGTGACGTTTGGAAAACGTTGCGTGTCCATGGGAGCTCCCTGCGACATATGGAGTGGGTCAATCTGCAGAAATCCGGACGATTCGAGTGAAATTCTGCCGTGTATCCGATGACGTGGGGCGCCGCCGCGGATGGAGGCAATGTCCTTGCGCCAGGTCATCCCTGTGCGAATGTGGAGTGTCCGCCGGCCTACGGCTTCGACACGATCGCTTGGGCGGCCGCAAAAGCTGGCGCTAGCGCGAGCCCCCAGGTGGGAATCGAGCGGCTCAGGGTCTCCCACGTCACAGCACGATCTAGGTTGTCGTATTGGTGGATCACCCAATTGCGGTTCGCTATTGCGTCGGCCCATCTCAAGCCGTCGGGCGGCGAAGCATCTGCGCGAGCGAGGCGGCCAGCGGCCTCGCCCAATTTCATCATGATCGAATCACCAGCCTCCTGGGCTACCGCATCCGTCATATACGCATCCTCTCCCCGCGCGACAATCTGCGCTGCCACATCGATCCAGTCGCGGATGTGCAGGTATTCCTTGGCTGTTCTTCGATCCATCACAGTGGCACCATGTCGCGCCGGATATCGTCGTCAATTCCAGGCTTGAGTCCCCCGTAGGTCATCACGTCTACGTGATGGCCAACGATCGACGAGAAGGCGTCCGCAAGCGCCACCAGGTCGCTGATCTGCGTGCCTTTCGGGGGCCGCACGATGAGGTCGATGTCGGAGTCAGGGCCGGCCTCGCCCCGGGCAATGGACCCGAAGACCGCAAGATCGCTGAAGCCCCGATGGGAGGCCACGTCCTTGAGCACTGGCACTGCCGCCTCAAGGGCATCGCCGGGGCTCACCTCGGCTACGCATTCAGAGGAGCGCAGGAGTTGACTTACGGCCGGCTGAGAAACCCCAAGGTCGAGCGCGATCGCCCGCTGGCTCATGCCGATCGCCACCATCGCACGCACTGACATCAATCGCCGCAACCGCGCGATCGCCTCATCGTGACGGGCGCGTTCGAGGCACTCCAGCAAGGACATAAGCACAGGTTATCGGACGTTGCGGGCCTGTGCTCGTGCACTGCAGGCCGAGGGGTTAGGAGACGATGTCCTTGCGGTCGAAGCGGTAGACGGCATAGCCGATGCAGAGCGCAAAGGCCACGATCGAATAGGCCGCGCCCCGCGCCATGCTCGTCCAGTCGATGTCGGTGGCGAGCGCCCCCAGCCAGGCGTTCGCGTAGTGGGTCGGGAGCCATTCTCGAATCGAGCCGAGGGCGCTGATGGCATCGAGGATGTTGCTCACGATGACGATGACAACGGCGGTGCCGACCGCGCCGAGGGGCACGTCGGTCCATACGCTCATGAGAAACGCGATGCCGGCCGCGAAGAGCAGTGAGACGAAGACGAAGCCGGTGATGATCGCGACCCGGAACAGCGCCTGCGAGTCGGTGAAGACCCCGCCGACCGGGCTGGCGAGGGCGCCGGAGCCGAACGCGATCAGCCCGATGACATACGACAGGACAACGAGCGCCACGATCGCGACGAGCGAGAGGAGGAGCCCGATGATGAGCTTCTGGCGCAGGAGGCGTCGCCTTGGCACGGGAGCCGCGAGCAGGTAGCGCAGGGTCGACCATGAGGCCTCGCTCGCGACGGTATCGCCGCAGAAGAGCGCGACGATGATGAGGAGCAGGAAGCCGGATGCGAAGAAGATCATCGTGACGGTGAAGTTCCAGGCGCCGGAGGTAGCGAGGCCCACGAGGTCGAGGCTTCCGCCGCCGAACCTTCGACCACTGCCGTTGCTCGGCTCCGCAGACGGCCCGAACTTCACGGCGGCCACCACGATGAGGGGGAGCGCGACGATGAGGAGGAAGGCGATGAGCGTGCGCCTGCGCCGCAGCTGCCTGATGAGCTCGACCCGCAGCGGGAGCGTGGCGCTCGCCCGGTAGCCCGTGCTCATGACTGCCCCACCGTGAGGTCGCTGCCGACGATCTCGAGGAAGACGTCCTCGAGGCGCTGGCCGGTGCGTCCGCTGAGCAGGTCCGCAACGCTACCGGTCGCGACGAGCCGGCCGCGGTGCATCACGACGACATCGGTGCAGGTCTGCTCGACCTCGCTCAGCATGTGGGAGGAGATGATCACCGTGCGACCCCCTTCGACATACTCGTGCAGCACATCGCGCATCGCCCTGATCTGGGGCGGGTCGAGGCCGTTCGTCGGTTCATCGAGGACGAGGAGGTCGGGCTTGCCGAGCATGGCTTGGGCGATGCCAAGGCGCTGGCGCATGCCCTGGCTGTAGGCGCGGACCTTGCGATCGATCGCTGTGCCAAGGTCTGCGATTTCGAGCACCTCATCGAGGTAGGACTCCTCGTCGCCGCGGCCAGCAGCGCGCCAGTAGAGATCGAGGTTCTCGCGACCGGAGAGGTGCGGCAGGAACCCGGCGCCCTCGACGAGTGCTCCGACCCGCGCGAGGACCGGTGAGCCGGCCCCGACCCGCTGGCCGAAGACGAACAGCTGGCCCTCGGTGGGCTTGATGAGGCCCATCATCATGCGCATGGTCGTCGTTTTTCCGGCGCCGTTCGGCCCGAGGAGTCCGAGAACGACCCCCTGCGGAACGGTGAACGAGACATCGTCGACCGCCCGGTAGCCGCCCTTGTAGACCTTGCCGAGGCCCACGATGGCGAGCGGGACTGCATCAAGATCGGGGCGCTGGCCATCGCCGGCAGGACGCGGACGCTTCCAGGCCAGCAGTGCCACGATGAGCGCGATGATCGGCAGGGTGCCAAGGAGCCACCAGTAGGCGGCGGCGCCGGAGCGCACCTGCACCATGTCGACGAAGGGCACGGCGAGGGCCGGGGCGGCCAGCGTGATGTCGTAGAGCGCCGGTCGCTCGGGTAGCCGATAAGCCGAATCCGTGGTGCTCACGACGAGACGTAGTCGATCGCCCGCGTTGGCCGTCGCGACGATCGCCGGGAGATCAATGGTGATGTCGACCGGTTCAGGGCTGAGCCGGTCGAGGCGAATGGGCGCGACGAGCCCCTGCGGGAACGACTCGCGACCTGATGCGGACACGACTCGCAGGCTGGCGAACAGGACAACGTCGTCGACGGGGGCCGTGCTCGACAGCCGCAGGGTCGCGGCCGTTGCACCGATGATCGTCAATGGAGCATCGAGTGGCTGCGACTCGAACACGGCGGCCTGCCCCGGTAGGGGTACGGCAATGAGACTGCCGAGGCTGCCGCCGAGACCAGGGAGCACCGTTATGGCCGCTGGTGTGCCGCCGGAGGGGGCGAGCACTCGCTGGGGCGGTCCGGCCACGACCACTGACGCACGTGTGCTTCCGTTGATCCCCGGATAGTTGGACGTTTGCAGCACGATTGGGTCAGCGGAGGAGTCGTCCGTGGAGATGGCCCCACCGCCAAGGGTGACCTCGAATGAGGTGTTGCTGCTCGCCCCGCCCGCGAGATACGTGTCGAACCAATCGGCCATGAGGCCCTGAATCCGGTCGGATTCGTCGATGCCGCCGTCGTGCCCGCCGCCCTGCCACACCATCTTCACCGGGGTCTGCGGGTGCGCGGCGCGAATCTGCTCGGCCGTGGCATTAGCTTGGGCGATCGGGAACAGCGAGTCGGCCTCGCCCGCGCTGAGGAAGGTCGGAGCGGTGATCTGGGCGGTGACACTCTTGGGCGATGATGCGCGCATCAGATTCTGCGAGGCGGGTGACACCTGACCGTAGGCCGTGGCGTCGATGTAGGCGCGGCACCAATCCGGCGAAAAGCGCCCGCACTCAGTCACCCCGTTCACCGGATCGACGAGGCCCACACTAAAGAACCAGCCCGTCCACAGTTTCTTGAAGGCGCCGAGCGAAGCAGGCTCGCCGATGATGCTCTGTCCGAAAAGGGAGGACTCAAGGTTGTTCCAGGTGATGTCAGCGGCGATGGCATCGACCCGCGGGTCGTGGCCGCCGAGGAGGAGTGACAGCGCCCCGCCGTAGGAGCCGCCGGCGACACCGACCCTTGGGTCGCCGGGCGCGTCCTGCACCACCTCGGTTCGCGTGCCGAGGTAGTCGATGAGCGCGGAAGCGTCCGCAACCTCGAATTGGGGTGAGTTGACCGAGATCTGCCCGGACGAGCGACCGAATCCGCGTGCCGAGTAGGTGAGCACGACGAATCCACGATCGGCGAGTTGCTGAGCCTGTGCAGTCAGCGACTCCTTGCTGCCGCCGAATCCATGGGCGAGGAGCACCGCAGGCGCCGGAGTGACGTCTGGCAGGAAGAGGGAGGTGTCGATTTGCATGGGGGCGAGATCAGTTGCCGATGTTGGACCGCCGGGCAGGAGGAATCCTTCAGCAGGCTGTGCGTAGCCAGGAGCAGCGAGAGCGACGACGGTGATGAGCGCGCCCATGATCACGGCGGCAAGCGGTCTTGGGCTGCCGGACAACATTCGTCAAGCCTATGTTCTTTGGATGCTCATCGCTCAACCGCAAGAGTTCATCTCAGGTGGCGTGGACGTCCATCCGGAGCGTCTACAGTTGACACCCCAAGCATCTCGCGGGGGCGGACAAGGAGTGAATATGAGCGACAACAGCATCGAGGTTGGCGAAGACGTAGAAATCGACGTCGTCGTGGATGAGAACGGCAACGTTGTGGGGGCAGTCATTGACGATGTCATCGTGGCAACAAGCGCTGAGGGCACGATCGTCGACGAGACCATCGACGTGCTCGACGCTGACGGCAACGTTGTGGTCGAGGACGAGACGGTCTCGGTTTACGACGCAGACGGCAACCTCGTGGCGCAGGCCGAGGAGATCACGGTCGTCTGATCTGACGTAACGGTCACGATCGAAGGCATGACCCCACGGGTCTGGCTTTTCGGGCGGGACGATGTCGCTGCGATCGCCGAACAGGTGTTCCGGAGCGACAACGTCCTGCCCGTCGTTACGATCGGGGCATGCTCAAGGGAATAGACCCACTCCTCAGCGGCGACCTGCTGAAGATCCTCGACGACATGGGCCACGGTGACCGACTCCTCCTCGTCGACCGGAACTACCCCGCCGCCGCGTCCGGCAGGCAGGTCATTCGGCTCGGGGAGGCATCGATCCTGCGGGCCGCGAAAGCAATCCTGAGCGTGTTTCCACTCGACGGTTTCCTTGACCACCCTGTCGAGCGGATGGAGGTCGACGGGGATCCGCTCAAGACCACGCCCGCGCAAGACGCTCTCATCTCTCTGGCATGCGAGGCGGAGGGCCGCTCGCTCGTGTATGCGATCGTTCCGCGACTCGACTTCTATGAGCGCGCCAAGGGGGCCTACGCGGTGGTCCACACCCTTGACGACCAGCCGTACGGCTGCTTCATCCTCCACAAGGGCGTCATTTTCTCGTGACGCCCGCCACGTCGGGCAGACACGTCCCGATCGTGAGCCCGATCGCCGCTGCGCTAGCGGCACTGGTCGCGAGCACGCTCGGCTGCACCGTCGCGATGGCGCCCCCTGCCGAGGCAGCAAATCGCCAGCCTGCCGTCAAGGTGCTCGCATCACTGCCGGTCTCGTCCGAGGTGGGATCTGGCTATTCGCGTGATCTCTTCAGGCACTGGATCGATGCGAGCGGCGATGGGTGCGACACGAGGGAGGAGGTGCTCATCACTGAGCGGATCAGTGGAAGCGTGTTAGGGTGCCGGGTTGTCGGCGGACGATGGCGATCGCTCTACGATGGAGCAGCGACGTCCAACCCAAGCAGTTTCGACGTCGACCACATGGTTCCGCTCAAGGAGGCTTGGGATTCGGGAGCGTGGCGCTGGTCGGCGGGGACCCGCGAGGACTACGCGAACGATCTCGGCTACACCAACTCGCTCATCGCCGTAACTGCGTCGTCCAACCGCTCGAAATCTGACCGCGACCCGGCCGAGTGGCTCCCTGCCTTTGCCCGGTGCTCGTATGCCAAGTACTGGATCGGGGTCAAATACCGGTGGAGACTCTCGGTCGATCCGGTCGAGAAGTCAACGCTCACCCGGATCCTGGCGAGTTGCCCACCGCTCATGGTCCTGCCGGCGCTGGCCTCTCGCGTGGAGAATTCTGGGGCGCAGAGCCCGGGGTCGAGTGCTACGGGAGGCGGCACCGCAACGGGTGGTGGCGCATCGAGCGGCAAGCTTGATCCGAGGTTCGACACCTGCGGCGCGGCGAATGCTGCCGGATACGGCCCCTACTCGCGCGGCCGGGATCCTGAATACCGGTGGTACATCGACCGGGACAGTGACGGCCTCGCCTGCGAGCGGTAGTGATGCGATCGATGTACCACCCGTACCCTAGGACTGGCTCTCAGCCTACGTAAAGGGGTTTTTGTCCTTCTTGTTCCACTGTTCTACGCGATTGGTCTCTTGGGAGACGTATGCGCACCCAGCTTCGTTACTTCCCGTAACGGTGAACCGGTAGCCGGTGTGCTTCCTGAGGCCACTCACGGTGATGACTCCACTTGCGTTCGACTGACTGACCGTCGCGGTTTCCCCGGCCTCCGTCGAGGTGGCGGTGAAGGTGCTCCATGGCGACTCGCTCGCCGGTGCAGTAAACGTCACCTCCGCGCGATCGGCGCTGACTCGCTTGCCCGATACCGTCCAAGATCCCAGGGGCAGGCAGCTCCACTGTGCGTACATCGTTTTGCTGCCCGGAGCAGGAATGGCAGCAAAGTCGTAGGTAAACCCGTCTCCAAAGGCGACAGCGCCCGTGGATGTTTCGGCCCACCCATCGAATTTGTAGCCGGTGCGGGTGAACGGTTTTCTCGTCAGTTGGACAGAGGTGGTCGCTGCCTGCCGCTGGGTGCGCCCGCTCCCATCGTTCGCATCGAATAGGACGCTCGCCCAGCGGGCATACAGTTTTACGTCCCCTGTGAGTGTCCAAGGCCCACCATTCTCGGCAACCTTGAGCCCGGACGCGCTTGTAGACCAACCCAGAAACCCGAAGCCTTCCCTCGTGAATTGGTTGGGGTTCAGCGTGATCGAGGTTCCACTCGATTCATTGGTGACGGCGAGTTGCTCCGACATTTCGCCGTCGCCCCCATTGCCGCTGTAGGTGACTCCTGCGTAAGCGGGGGTGGTGTACGCGTCGGTGCACCCTTGGGTGTCTGTTCCGGTGACGGTCCATCGAATGTTTGCGGATGGGACTCTTCCCGTGAAGGTGGCGGTCCCGCTTCCGGTGGTGCTATTCAGGCCCACCCAACCGCCGCCGCCCAATTGCTCAATCTCGAATTTTCTCCAGCCTGAGGCGTTCTCCGGCGCATCGAAGGTCACGACGCGAGTCGCCCCTCGCTGATCCGCTATCACCGTCCAGTCATAGTCATAGAAGGTGGCGCACGAGGGCGCATTCCCTCGAATGACGGGCTCACTGCCGGCGGAGGAACTGCTGCCGGTGGTACTGCCTGCGCAGGCAGTGAGGAGCATGATTCCGCACGCAACTATCGCGCTGGCGACGCTGGCGCCCCCCGAACGGGACCTGCGCGATTGTTGTCCGTATGCGTTCATCGGCTCTGGAATCCTTACTCGAGACGACCTGTCAACGGGAAAATGCTGTGACGAGGTTATCCGCATGTAAACATAGTGGCTACCGTGAAAACACGGTGGTCCCGGCGATGACCGTCTGGAGGTGACCAATGTCGTGCGGGGCTGCCACGAGTTCAGCGTCGGGAATTGCGCCACCGCCTAGAACCAGTAGTTCGACTCGTTCGTGACCCCGGGTCTAGCCTTCGGGCATGGCACTTGTTGCAGGAGTCGATTCGTCAACGCAGTCGGTCAAGGTTGTCGTTCGTGACGCCGAGACAGGGTCGTGGGTCCGAGAGGCACGAGCGTCGCATCCGGACGGCACCTCGGTCGACCCAGCCGCATGGGTCAGCGCCCTCGACCTCGCGATGGACGGACTACTCGAGGGCGTGGAGGCGATGTCGATCGCGGGCCAGCAGCACGGGATGGTGGTGCTCGACGAGGCTGGTGAGGTGATCCGACCCGCGCTGCTGTGGAACGACACCCGCTCGGCGCCCGATGCCGAGGCTCTCGTCGATGAGTTGGGCGGCCCCGCCGCGTGGGCGCAGGCGGTGGGCAGTGTGCCCGTGGCAGCCTTCACGGTCTCGAAGGTTCGGTGGCTCGCGCGCAGTGAGCCCGATAACGCCCGTCGGGTGGCCTCGCTCATGCTCCCGCATGACTACCTCACCTGGCTGCTCGCCGGCCGACCCGAGACCGCGACAACGGACCGAGGGGAAACGTCAGGCACCGGGTATTGGTCGCCTGCTGAGGGCGCCTATCGAGAGGACCTTGTACGCCTTGCTCTCGGTCACGTGCCGCGACTGCCGCGGGTCGCGGGGCCATCCGAGGCTATTGGTGAGACAGGCTCGGGGATCGTGCTCGGGCCGGGCACCGGCGACAACATGGGGGCAGCACTCGCACTCGACGTCTCGCCGGGCGATGTTGTCGTCTCCCTCGGGACCTCTGGCACCGCCTTCGCGGGCTCGAGTATTCCTACCTCGGACGAATCTGGCTTCGTGGCTGGGTTCGCTGACGCCACCGGTAATTTCCTCCCCCTTGTTTGCACACTCAACGCGGCCCGGGTGCTCACGGCGACCGCTGTGCTCCTCGGTGTGGACTTTGACGGGCTTGCCGAACTCGCGCTATCGGCTGAGCCCGGGTCCGGTGGACTTACCCTCCTCCCGTACTTCGATGGTGAGCGCACCCCGAACCTCCCCGACGCACGGGGGTCGCTGCACGGGATCACCCGCGAGAACCTCACTGCACAGAACATGGCGCGGGCCGCGATCGAGGGCATGTTCGGCGGCCTAGCCGATGCCGTAGACGCACTTGTCCGCGTCGGAGTCAGCCCGACCAGGATCCTTCTCGTGGGAGGGGCCGCTGCAAACCCGGCGGTTGGCGCGGTGGCTGCAACCCTCTTCGACGTGCCGGTCGTGGTGCCACCTCCGGGTGAATACGTGGCGGACGGTGCTGCTCGGCAGGCGGCGTGGGTCTTGGCCGGAGGCGAACTGCCGCCCGCCTGGCAGGAGTTGCGCGACGGCCCGACTATTCACTTCGACCCGACCCCGGTGCCCGCCATCCGGGAGGCCTACGCCAGGGCGCGCGCGGACCTTTTCGGGGGATAGTTACGGCATCGTTGCCGAATTGTTATCGGACACCACAAATTGTGGCCGAAAGTCTCTTGTGCAGCCGTACAATCAATGCATATGTTGTTCGACACAACATTCCTCGCTCGGGAACCACGAGCGAATTCGCGTCACGGCCTGTCAAGGAGAAGCCCCGGTGTCAGACGACCTCACTCCGAAGCCCGAGCACAAGTTCGCGTTCGGCCTATGGACGATCGGCAATCTTGGCCGCGACCCATTCGGCGAGGCGACCCGTCCGCCTATTGACCCTGTCGACTTCATCCGCGGCCTCGCCGAGATCGGCGCTTGGGGCGTCAGCTTCCATGACGATGACCTCATGTCCTTCGGGGCGCCGGAATCGCAGCGGCGCGCGGAACTCGACAGGTTCAAGAAGGGCCTCGACGAGACGGGCATCGTCTGCTCGATGGCCACCACAAACCTCTTCTGGCACCCGATGTTCAAGGATGGCGCCTTCACCTCAAATGACCGCTCGGTCCGCAGGGTCGCGATTCAAAAGACGATGCGCAATATCGACGTCGCCGCCGAACTCGGTGCACCGACCTATGTGTTCTGGGGCGGTCGTGAAGGCGTCGAGAGTGCAGCAAGCAAGGAGCCCGGCGATGCGCTCGACCGGTTCAAGGAGGCACTCGACTTCCTGTGCGGCTACACCAAGGACAAGGGTTACAACCTCCGTTTCGCGATCGAGCCAAAGCCAAATGAGCCGCGCGGCGATACCTTCCTGCCCACCATCGGGCACGCGATGGCC
>CAMDKQ010000049.1 GCA_945901095.1 Bifidobacterium breve | reverse complement strand
GGGATGCCCGCCTGGCCCGAACTTGCTCCGCTAGGTTGGTGTTTGCGGCGACATTGCCTCCCTTGACCGGCATGATCATGCCTATTCGCCAACATAACGGCCAAGCAACCCACGGAACAGGTAAATCCGGCACGATCGTGCCTCTATTTCTGACGTTCCGCACTTCTCGGTCGGGTTATCTCGTTGATTTCGTGGGCTGTGTGTAGGCGCTGGGTGGTAGGCCGAGGAGTGAGAGGACTTGCAGTTGCTGGGCGGTGAGTTCGGGTTGGAAGGTTTGCACGGGGGTGCCTTGGCGGTGGAGTTGGTGGCGTGCGACGGTGCTGAAGATTTCTAGGATCCGTTCGGTGGAGGGGGCTTTGCAGGCACGGAGTTCGGGGTAGAGCTCGATGGTGTCCAGCGCTGCGCTGGTCATGTTGTTTCGGACTTCGCGTTCGATGAGGGCGGCGATGAGCAGGGCAAGGAACTGGCAGCAGAACAGGGCTTCGATCCGAGCTGGGCTGTGGAGCAGGATCGGCGCGGCGTCTTGGACGCTTTTGAGTAGGTGGTGTCGTCGTTCGAGGTTGGGTTGGTAGCGGTAGGCGCCGAGCACGTCGGCGTCGGTGAGGTCACGGTCGCAGGTGATGAGCGGGAAGCAGCCGTCGCTGGCAGCGTCGTAGGCGATGCGGTCCAGGGTGATGTCGGCGTGCACCGTGTAGCGGGTGGTGAGGACCTCCCGGTAGTTCGTGGCGGCGCCTGGCCGGCCGGGTCCTGCCTGCTTGTAGGTCGTGGTCGTGGTGTCGCTGATGGTGGCGGTGACCCACTTCTCACTGTGGGTGTCGGCCAGCGCTGCCGCTGCGGCCTGCTCGACGGCGGCGCGGGTTTTCAGGCGGTTGCGGGTCCCTGCGAGTTTGAGGTTGAGGGCGTCGATCGCGGCGATACCGGCCTCGGTGCGCGCCATCCTGCTGGCGGCGTCGCGGCCGGCCTTGGCGGTCGAGTGGACCCAGACGATGCGGTAGCCCTCCGCTGACGGCGTCGGTGCCGGGGTCGTGCAGTAGACCTCGCCTGGTTCGCCCTGCCGCGGGCCGGGGGTTTGGGCGGCTTCGGTCCAGACCGGGGTGTGGGTCGCCAGCCAGTCCCGGAACGCGGCGTCTTCCTTGCGGGAGCGGGGCATCACGGTGACGAACCGGCCGCCACGGCCGGCGATGTGCGCCATGGCCTGGCGGGAGCACAGCTTGCTGTCCGCGACGTAGAGGAAATCAACCCGGCCAGTCAGTGCGACAAGGCCGTCCCAGGTCGGGACGTGCGTCGGGTCATCGACGGTGTTGCCGTCGGCGAGGCGGTAGGTGATCGGGACGGCCCCATCGGCGCTGACGGTGAGGATCCAGACCAACTGCTTGAGGTCGGGGCGGTGGTCCTTGGAGTGCCCGTGAGTGATGACCGGGGTCGCCTTTCCCCGACGCCCGGTGCCGTCGGCGCTGCGGTAGGCACCGTGCACGCTGATCGACGCCCGGTCGTTGTGCAGTTGGGAGGTGCTCACCGAGAACTCGCTGATCGCGCGGAGCATGACCGCGGTCAGCAGGTGGGCCCGGTCAGCATCGAACAATCCGTCCAATGCCCGACCGACCCGGTCGTCGTTCACTGCAGCGACCTCGGACTCCGCCATGGCGAGCAGTGCCGGGTCGAATCGGGCAGCCCACTCACCCAACGCATACAGCGGTTCACGGCCCAGAACCAAGTTGGTGATCACCAGCCGGATCGCGGCGGCCGGCGTCAACTTGGACCGGCCATCGACCTCACCCAAGGCCTCGTCCAGCAGGGCGGGCAGGCCCAAGCGGTCCAGGACGTGATTCACGATCGGGAGACCACCCAGCGTCCGTGACGTCAGCCCGAAGCCTCCCTCGTCCGTGGCCAGCTCCGTGGCCAGGTCGTTGCCCTCACCCATCACGACACCCCGATCTCCGATCACCTACGAACAGTGAACACCATGCTATCCTTCGACTGACCGTCGAAGGATACGACACGCGGGAAGGACAACCCATTGGCCAAGAAATCACCACCGGGTGCACGGATCACCACCGAATTCGCTGACCTGGACTACGCGTTACCCGGCACCCTCTCGCGCCGGTTCATGCGCTGCGGCAAAGACAACTGCCGGTGCAAAGCCGACCCCCCAGTCCTGCACGGCCCCTACCTGCACTGGACCCGCACCGTCGCTGGCAAGACCGTGACCCGGACCCTCACCGAGGATCAAGCAACGCGATACCAGGCGTGGTTCAACAACGCCCGACGCCTACGCGACACCGTCACCGACGTCGAAGCCCGATCCCTGGACGCCTTCAACAAGGCCGAGGGAACAACCAGCAAATCAACGAGATAACCCGACCAAGAAGTGCGGAACGTCAGATGATGTCGTGGCCCTAAACAGCGATCGCATCAACGTGTTCCCTCAGCTAGTTATCAGGCATTTAATCCGCGAGTGAAGACAGGTCAGTTGAGAACATTGGCGTTACCGCCAGATCCAGCTGCTTCACGAGCAACACTCCCCGTCGGTGACGGTGTCGGTGTATTTGTAGGAGTGGTGGCGCATCCCGCGAGAACCGCAGCAGTGAGTACACCCAACGTGAAGGTTGTGGTGGTTCGGGGGGAGAGTTTCATCAGGTTTCCCTAGTTAGTTGGTGGTTGGGGGTTCAACGAAGTGGGGTTACCCAAGTACGGACCGGACGTACCGCGAACTCTTTGAATATCGGACTAGAGCAGTCGTCGCTCCCGCTCACAAAGGTCATCGAACACGCTTGGAACTCGGGGTCCAAGTTAGGGTCGATAGAATTAGCAGGCTGGTTTTTAGACCAGTACTTGCCGGCCGTGAATCCGCCAATTGCGTTTCGACCATTGAATTCGTACAAGACTTGGAGCTCATCCATGGTCGGCAGGAACCAGTCAGTTTTGCCGCCACCGTCGTATACCTCAGCACGGGCCATCGCTGCATCCCAACCGAGTTTCACATCATCGGTGGCTCCAGACCAACCTCTCGTAGCGGGCTCAAGGATTGTCGCGTCACCGCTAACCGGGTCGATACTGAAAATGATTCCACCAGCAGGGCCAATGTCACCTACGGCGCACGCGCCGCCGTCAGCGCACGTCACACCTGCCGCCTGCCGGCTGGCGGAAACCGTAGGTTCGGGTGACGGTGTGCTTGTAGGGGTGGTTGCGCATCCTGCGAGAACCGCAGCAGTGAGTACACCCAAAATGAGGGTGGCGGTCGTGCGGGATGAAAGTTTCAACATGCTTCCTCGGCTAGATGGGTGGACACGGGTTTGGTGGTTTCTATTTGACTCAGACCGGATCCGGGGGTCTGTAGGTGCAAAAGTTTGTGCTGACCTTCGCGACCGTCTCGGTGAAAGTGACCTGGAACTGTTTCCAGCCATCGTCAGGGAGGCGTATTACCGTGATGCCATGGACCCCAATGGAATAGTCACGCTGATCACCCACCAGGAATTCGATGTTGCCGCAGCTCGCACCATTGGTGACATATGGTTCGTCTCCGAACGGGTTCGAAGCCTGAATATCGGATAACCGGCCGTCTGCGAAACGCACTTGAACACCAGTATCTTCACCTGCAAACGCGGTCCCTTCGGCGCTTGCGGTTCCCCCGTTCGGGATGACGTCGAGTCCGCTATTAGAGTCTGAGTAATACTTCACGACAGTGATATCGGCACCGCTGTTGTTCACCAATCGAAGATTCGTTCCATCGAGCCCCCAAGCAGCTTCCCTTGATGCACTCACCGAAGGTGTCGGTGTACTTGTAGGGGTGGTTGCGCATCCGGCAAGGAACCCCACCGTCAGCAAACCCAACGTGAAGGTGGTCGCAGTGCGGGGTGAACGTTTCAACAGGCTTCCTTAGGTAGATTCATGCAGCGATGCTGCGGCGTTCGATAGCAATCAACTGAGTGGCAATTGAGCGGTACGTATCGGGCGCATGACCGCAAGGTCAGTTAGCGGCCTCGTATTCGGTTCCCCGGTGCCGAAGTTCCTCACGTCTACTAGGCCATGCGCGGTCGTGGAACTCCAGTACCAATCGTTTTGAAACGAACCACCTATCTTGCCTCGACCCGGGTACTGGTTCAGCACCGATAGTTCTAGGTCGGTTGGTAGGCGCCAGTCGGTCTCGCCGCCCAAATCTTTATTGTCCTCGTTAAAGGCCGCGATAAGTTGAACTGCTTGGTTCCACGTCACTGGCCCGCTGCCGTGAGCATCCGGACCTGAACCTGCCGGACTGGGCGCGCATCGGTCGCAATCTTCATACCAATATCCGTCATAAACCTCCAAGACAGTCGCTCGCCCCTTGCCGGGAATGACACTGAAAACTGTTCCACCGCCTGGGCCTGAGTCACCTGGCCGGCAGAACTCAGCGTTCACGTGGCACTTTTCAACCGCGGCCATCTTGGACGTCGTCGCTGATCCCCCACAACCAGCGAGGCTCGCGGCGAGTAGCAGCCCAAGGGTGAGCGTTGCGGTGGTGATGCGCAGGAGGGGTGGCACAAGCACTCCTTAGTTAAGCGTGGGAGTCACGGGTCGGATGAGCTGAGACATCGAACGGCTCGGTCTACCGCTAATCTTTTCTACGGTTTCTGCGAAAAGGAGGAGCGCGCAATGCATAGCCTTCGTTTAGGCTACGCGCGAAGTGCCCGTTCTGAACTCCTTTGCCCCCCCCTAAACGGTGACATCGCCTCAGATCAATCGCAAGTAGGCTGCCACTGTGAACGCCATCTGTACGTCACCAGGGTTTCGATGGACGTCGAAGTGGCTTGTCGCACCAATCGTTTTCGGACTCCTCCTCTCCGGATGCTCCAGCGACGGAGGGGCCGCCTCTGACGGCTCGGCCACGACGGGTTCCGGTGTCGAACTCACCGTCCCTGCCCTCTGGGCCGGACGCAACACCGACGGAACCATGGTCGGGGGAATCGAACTTGCGCAGGTGCGGGTTGGCACCGAGGGCGAGCCCGGATTCAGCATGGATCTCACCGATGTCGAGGCCCGCGGGGCGGGACCGAGTTGGCTGGCGGCCAGCACTTCGGCCGCTGCCGTCGCCACGCTCTATAGCGGCGCCGATCCCGGGGCCGTCGATATTCACTTCACCATCACCGGACCGATCGATGGCCCATCTGCTGGCGGCATCCTGACCGTCGGATTGCTTGCGGCACTTCGCAATGTGCCGCTGCTCGCAGGCGTCACCATGACCGGAACGATCTCCCCCGATGGTTCGATTGGGCCGATCAGTGGAACCGCGACGAAAATCGAGTCAGCCGCCGCCGCCGGCTACACGACGGTCCTTCTTCCAGTCCGGAACATGATGTCGAAGGCGACGCCCAATGGACCCGAAGAGGATATGGCCACCTTTGGCGCCACCATGGGGGTCACCGTCCGGCCGGTACAGAACATCGCCGAGGCCTTCGAGTCCTTCACCGGAACCCCCTTCGTCCCCCCGGCAACCACCCAATACTCAATCGCACCAGAAGTAGCCACCGAAGGCGCTGGCACCGCAGTCGCACTCATCGCAAGGATCGATGACGAGATCAACGATGCCCCGCTGCCAGCCAAGCAACGCTCGTCCATCGCGAGCGAATCCGATCTCGCTCGCACTGCGCTTCTTCAGGGGGATGCGGCGACCGCCTACGGACTCGCTGCAGATGCCTACCAACGGTTGGCAAATGACTTGGCGGAAGTGCAGGCGCGCACCAACCTGCGCGAGGGCGGCCTTGGCTCAGCGAAGGCCCTCTTGCTCGCCAGCATCGAGCGAACACTCGCCCAGGCCGAGACCCTCATCGTCACCTCGTCGGATGTCTCCGGACTCGGGCTCGACCAGCAGTTGAGCATGCCAATTGCATTGGGTTGGGTCACCTACGCCGAGGCCGTGCTCAAGGCGCTCAAGAATTCCGTGGGCGGCGGATTCGACGAGCGCGAGTTGATCTCAGCAGCCCGAGTGGTCGCAGAACAACAGGCTGCCCTTGACGTATTCTTCCCCGATGCCGTCGCGGTCGTGCGCGCCATGCCTAGCCGGTCCGGCTCAGGGGGTAACGAAGCCGTGGCATTCATTTCCGGCTACACGAACTTCTTGGTGCGCGCCGGTGCTGCGAACGAGGCCTACCTCGCCACCGTCATCGGTCAGCCCGGAGCGGCATCGGATCCACAGAACGCCCTTCCCGGCGACCTCTCGCTCATCACCCACCAGTTGTCCCTCGAGACAGCACTCATCCCCAAGGATCAGCAGACAGTCGACCTCGAAATCGCTCAGTCGGCGCGCGCCATCACCTACTTCGTTGTCAGCTCAACAGCGGTTTCGTCCCTCCAGTCCCTCGGCCTTTTTGGGGGTATCGGCATTGGCGTCGACACCATCGAGGCTGGCGATGGTGTCGCCCTCGCCGCGTCGATCAACTCCGGGAAGATCACTGTTGATGAATTCGCCGCCCACCTACAGGAGGTTGGCTTCGACGCAGGCTATGCCGTCTGGTCAGCAACGTGGGGGGCTGCAGGTGCCAAGGCCCTCGCGAGCGGCGAGCGCAGCACGAAAGCCGCGGTTCAGGCGCTCAATGAAATCTGGTACGACACGATCAATGTCTTCATGCTCAACGCCGCCCACACCCACAGATGACTCGTGTCGCAGCCGAGTCTGCGCCCGTACGCCAGTCGAATGTCCTTGCAGTCGGTGCAAGTACGGCCCTAAATGTCGCGGCAATCGCCACGTTCGTCCCCAGTTTCTACCTTCTGTGGCTGGGCCGAGGCATCCGCGACTGGCGGGAATGGGCGATCTACGCCACGGCCCTAGGCATTTGGTTCATCGGCCTCGTGCCTGCGGTGCGCCGGTATCGAGCAGGCATATCGACAGGTGCAGCCTCGCTCATCCTCGCCTCTCCCCTGATCATCGCGCCACTCGGCGGCCCGGGCTGGGTCATCATCGGTGTGGTCTCATTTGCCATCATCGTGGGAGCCGTCTTCAACTTCTCCACCCGCCTGGCCAACATCGTCCTCATCTTCGTCGCCGCACTCGATGCCTACGTCCGGTATTGCGCGCCTCCCGCCGCAGCATTCATTGACATATCTCTCATGCATGGGCTCATCGGCCCACTTCTTCTCATCCTGAGCGGATCCGGATTGATTCTCGCCCAAGGGGTCTGGGTTCGATTCATCCGAGACGGAGATCGGCTCATCGCGAACTTGCGCGCCGCCGAGGAGCGCGAACGCGGCGAACGGCGAATATTCGCGGCCCAGACTGCCATTGAGCGACGAATCCACGAGACCGTCCTCAACACCCTCGCAGGGATTTCCATGGGAATTTCCGCCTCAAGCGCTTCGGTCGCACGGCAGATCTGTCAACGTGATCTTGACGGGATCGGCGCCGGGTCGACCTACGCCCATGACACGAGCGCGAGTGCCATCATCGGTTCGGCCTTGTCGTCCGATGGTGCATCTCGGGTCACCTGCGCGGTCACGATCCATGCTGACCCAATCCTGCCCGCTCACATCGCCGACACCATTCGAGACGCAGTCGTTGAGGCGCTTCGCAACGTCGAACGTCACTCAGGTCAGACAACCGCCAACATCGACGTCGACTGTCTCGACTCAATGACGATTCGAATCCACGACTCCGGTTCGGGTTTTCCCCGAGATGCTGCCGAGAGCTTCGGGATCCGCGAGGGCATGAGGTCCGGTTTAACCCTTGTCGGCGGCACGGTATCCGTTGAGACAAGCGCAATTCAAGGAACGACAGTAACGCTCACCCTGCCGATATCGGCTCTCAGCACGATCAGCACTCAGCCCAACGAGGTGCCCCTTCGCGTCGGGCTAATCGACGGTTCGCTCACGAGCAGAATTGGAATGCTCGGCACGATCATCTTCCTCCTCGTGGCGAGTTGGGTGATCGCCGAGCCACTCCCCACCCCGCAGGTGGTCCTGCTCGCCATCGTGACGTATGTCTTCGTCAGCATTGCTCTGTGCTTCGGGTGGAACACGCGGGCCCGAATCCCTTTGACCATCGCAGGCATCTGCGCCGGCTTAGGCGTCATTATCCATGTCGCGACCTCAGCACCGGACTGTTCCGATGTCTCAAGCGTCTCATGGCTGATGTATGGCGTCAGTGGTGGCGGAACCCTGCTGCTCCTCAACGCCAGCCGACATCGCGCGATCCAACTCGGCATCGTCGCGGCCTTCGCCCTCGCGGGCCTAGCCCTCGCGCTCGCCATGCCAGCGAGTTGCCGAGTCGAGCCGCTCGTGGCCGCCTTTATCGTGTGCTGCTACATGGTCAGTGTTGCCTATGTGATCGTGTGGATTGATCGCAACGTCGCGGCGCAACAGCAGCGGGCGGCTGTGATCTGGGAGCGAATTCTCAATGAAAGGGTTGAACGTGATTTGCAGGTTGCCACTCGCATGAGCTGGGACCTCCTGACGACGTCAACCCGCGACCTCCTGCAGGGGGTCGCCGACGGAACCTTGGCCGTCGACGACCCGCTGGTTCGCGCAACCGCGGCCACTGAGGCAACGATGATTCGTACTCGGCTGGGCCTGATCTCATCCTCTCGCAAGGGTCATGACACGCCGTTCATGATGCTCCTGACCCAGCTCACCGATGTAGCTGCCAGATTCGACATCACAATCGACGGTGATGAGGTGGAGCCGCTCACTCGCCTTGACCCGTACCCCACTGAGCTCGTCGACTTCATCGAAGGACTGATCACTCAGTGCGCAGGATCCGAGCAGTCATCACTGGAATCAGTTGGCATCCGGGCTCTCGTCGACACAGACGTGGATGAGCTGATCATCAGCCTCCCCGCAACCGGCCTCGACCTGCAAGTATCCGAAATCTACGATTGTCGGATCGAAGTTCTGGCGGCCAGCGACAGTGACGCCTGCACGCTCGTCAGCATTCGCCGACCGCAAATCTAGGCAACCAGTCCCCGATGGGCGTCGATGAAGCCCAGCAGAATCAGCCCTCGCGCCTCGCTACCGACATAGGTGATCGTGTTGCCCTCGACGATCACGGCCTCGGCCGTCAGATCCGGGGCCATCGTTCGAATGCTGCCGCCACGAAACAGGCACGCCTGCATGCACGAAGGCTAGGTTCTCGGTGCCGGCGTTCGCGGGATGCCACGTGGACCATCGCCGAGTGCTCCGACCGCGCATGGGTCTTTGCATTCCTAAACGCACCGCATCGTGGTTAGCCACGCACGTTGCGTTAGGCTTATTTTGCGCCGCATCCGGTGACTACTGTCCAATTGCGTGGGGAAACACAGATGAGATCACCAGTTCGCACCCTGACCGTTCTCGCCGGGATCATCTCCCTGACCCTCGTGGCCGCTCCCATGGCGATGGCGCACGAGTCGGTTGTCAGCGAGCCAAGGAGCGCCGACGCGCTGATGCCTTCGGCTCCATCACCCGGCGCGGCCTGCAAGAAGCAAGGCGCCACCTCAGGCACGTTTACGTGCAAGAAGGTGAAGGGCAAGTTGGTGTGGGTCGCGGCGGCAGCCGTTTCACTTCAAGATCCCCTCTGCACTGCCAGCACGTACACCAGTCAGGTAAGCAGTGTCAGCTGCTCCGGCAACTCGATCACCTTCAGGTCCAACGGCCTCCCGGGCAGCGCCTTCACCACGATGGTCGGAATCACCGCCACTAATCAGCAGTACCCACGCCCACACGACTACTCCTTCACCTTCCCGCGCACGCCCGCTGCTGCAGCCGCACCAACCGTCCCTGGTTCCGGGGCAATCGGGGTCGCGGTGAACGGTGTGCCGCTGTTCAGTCCCTGGACACAGGGAGCGATTCTTCAGCACACCCTCGACATGGGGGAGCTCGACACCTGCGGCGGGCATGCCGGCCGCGGCGACGACTACCACTACCACATCGCCCCCAAGTGCCTCATTGAGTCACTCGGTGCCGCGAAGGTTGAAACCCAGAAGTCGCCAATCGGTATCGCTAATGATGGCAACCCCATCCGGGCATTGGGCTGGTTCCAGCCATCAGCGAGCGTCGAGTCTCAACTCGACAAGTGCCGCGGCATGCGCGACGCAGCAGGAAAGTACTTCTACAACGTCCAGTCCACGTCCAAGTGGGACATCCTGAACTGCCTGACCGATCAGGTCGTCAACACTTCACGTGACAACTGGACCAACCGCACCGATAGTCAAGGCAAGCCGATTGTCGGTGCGAAGGTCGCCCTCACCATCACCAATTCCTCGACCGTCGAGGCATCCGGGGTGAAGTGCTACGTGATGCAAGGTGACCTGCGAAGCCAGCAGGTCATCCAGACAGATCAGTCCGTCAAGTCGACCTCCGGATCGACAGCCATCTTCTACTGTGATCCTGCCTGCTACGCGGAGTTCTTCGAGCCCACGGCTCGGTTCCCGGGCGGCTCGGTCTACTACGAGTTGGTGACCACCCGGTGCCCCAGCGGATTCAACCCACAATCCCTCCCGCTGCTGGCTGGCTACGCGGGGCCGAACCTGGGGAAGCGGGCCGCGCAAGGGTAGACAGCCGAGTCAAAAGGTGAACAATCGAGCCATTTTGGGACCCATCTTCAGCCCAGCCCGCTCGATTGTCGTGCGCTCGAGAATCAGCCGGCGCTGACCAACTCCGCCTGCGCTCCAAGGCGGTTTGCCAGAGAGACGAGCCCCCGATCGAGGGTGGCGACCTCGCCGTCGCAGCTACGCGCAAGCAACAACAGATGGGCGTCAGTCACGGAGCTACTGACGTGACCGCCGACGGCCCTTAACCTCGCGAGGAGGTGCATCAGGCCTCGTCCAGCGCCTCGCGTACCACTTGTGGGGTTATCGGAGGCGAGTCAGGTCGAACGTCAAAGGCTGGCAGCCCCGTCTCGGTTGATGTGGAGTGCCGTTCAACCAGTCCGCGGCGGGCTCATTCGGAGACAATGGATCCGAGCGAGCGACCTTTCTCCCGGGACAACGTTCGGGAGACGGCTAGGACATGGTCGTCAATCTCCAGAGTCGTTCGCATTTCTTGACGTTAACGCATCGGCGCATCGGGTTCAGCTCGACTAACCTCCGATGTTCTTGACCTCGACGTGAACCATCAACGACGCGCTAGCCTCATCATTCATGGGACCACATGTTGCTGGGAACGTACGTCGGCTGGTTCCAATCGCCATCCTGCTCATCGGGTTCATTACCTGCGTCACGGTTGCGGAATCCATCGCAGGCGGCACACCGACGGGGGCCGTGGCAGTCGCCTCCGACAAGAGCAGCCAGCCGAGTGCCGACGAGGTGGTTATCGGTGCGTACATCCAGAACATCCAGACACTTGACTTGTCGACAAACAGCTTTATGGCCGACATCTATGTGTGGATGCGGTGGATGGACCCCAAACTCGCACCGTACGAGTCACTCGAGGTCATGAATCCCTATGAGATGTGGGCGCTCACTGCTGTCCCGTTGACGAAGGAACCGGTTCCCCAGTCCGACGGGTCGCTGTACTACGCGATTCGATATCAAGGTGCTTTCAACACCAACTTCGACCTCTCGCAATTTCCCTTCGGCGAGCAGGTACTGAAGGTTCAACTCGAGGATCAACTTCTCGAAGCTCACTAGTTGAATTACGTCCTCGACAGCTCCGCCATCGCAATCGATCCTCAGGTCACCGTGCCCGGGTACGACATTGACGAACCGACCATCACGGTGGAAGACGTCCGGTACTCTTCCAACTTTGGTGAACTCAGTAGCAGGGCAGATGACATCTACTCTAGGGTGACGATTGCCATCCCGGTCACGCATCCCATTCTCGCGACGTCGGTCAAGGTACTGCTGCCGCTCATTCTCGTCGTCGCTACCGCGAGCCTCATATTCCATGTCCCGCCGACCCTCATCGAAGCCCGAATCGGCCTCGGGATCACCGCACTGCTGACCCTCGTCGCCATGCAGTGGAGCGCCATGTCCGACCTGCCGGACGGCGGCTATCTCGTGATGCTCGATGTGCTCTACATCGCCTCGTTCATGTTCGTCCTCACCACACTCATCCAGACATTGGCGACCTCGTGGAAGGCGAGGGAGGGTGACGAAGCAGGTGCCATTCGCTTGGACGAGCGGATGATGGTGATCGACCTAGCGGTCTTCGTGTCCGTATCAGCGATCATCACGTGGAGCTTCCTGAAATAGCGGCTACCTCGCACGTGAAGAGCCCTTGACGATGGCTAGCCCTTGACGACGTAACGCGGTGCGCGAAGCGAGAGCACGAGCGCAACGATCCAGCCGATCAGGGTCCAGCCCAGCAGTAGGTTGAGCCAGAAGACACCCCAGTGCGGGACATCGCGAACCGCAGCAAGCGCCCGCGGCAGCATGTAGCCGACGGTGGCGATCGCAACGATCACCGCGACTATCTTCGTGGTGGTCCAGGACCGGCTCTCCGGTTGCAACATGGTCATGGCGACCCCTTTCTTCAACGACGAGGGTACTACCTCGGAAGGAGGGTGATGACGACCTTGAAAGTGACGCCATCCTCGAGCAATGTCAAACGCTCGGTCCCACGCGCTCCTGCGTACTTTCCGGTGCCGCCGATAACCGCATAGGTTTCGGTCCAGCCAGGCTGGGGCAGGCTGCCGATCGCAACCTTCGAGATCCCCGCAGTGAGCAGCAAGCCACCGGGGAGCGATTTTTCAGTCTCAACGCGGCGTATATCGATCTTCGCCACCGGGTTGTAGGCCACAATTTCTGCCTGTGAGTACGTCACCCCGATGACGGGGCCCTTCAAGGTGAATGAGAGGGCCAACTCGCGGTGGACGAGATCACTGTTATCCGGGCCCGGTGCATTGTTCTCGATGCGAGCGATTCCACGATTTTCAGCGTAGAGGACGATGGTCGTTGCAGCCCTCTTGTCGGCCGCCGGCGCCGCATGAGCCGCCGGAGCGATGAACACGGCTGCAGGGCCAGCGAGCATGGAGCCGGCGACGGCAGCAACGCAGAGGCGACGGGTGTTTCGGATCATTGGGCACTCCTCCAATTTGATTGGTGGAAGGAACGAAACATTATTATTACTGTAGTGAATTTCACCTACACCGGACACTATGTTCCCCCACATCGGTCCGAATAGAGCAGACTTGGCCCATGGCTGATGACGACATCGAACGACTGCTCCGCGAGGTGGCCGGCGTGACCGGATCCGGCACACCCGCCCCGCTCCCCACGAGCGCCTCGCCGCCAGCCCGAATTGGATCCATGCAAGGACGTGTCGGCTTCGCGCTCGGCGCCGGAGTGGTGATGGGGGTCGGCGGTTGGTTCGTCGGCCTGTTACTGCCCTTTCTCGGCGCCGGCTCAATGGGGTTTGGTGCGGCGTTCGGCGCCTTCGTCACGGCCATGATCACCGGGGCGCCGCGATGGCTCGGACGATGGCAATAACAGGGCGGGTAGGGCGCTGCGGCTTCATTGCCGCTGCCCTCCTTGCTGTGACGATGCATGGTGGTAGCCCGGTGCGCGCTGCTGACGTCAACGGCGTTGCGCGCATGCACGCGTGCACACCTCCCTCCTCGAACTTCGTCTCCCTGGAAGTCGCACCCGAGGTCACCGGCGCCATCCCCATTACTGCCGGGATGCATCGTCTGTGGGACCTTGGTGTCACCTGGAAGGACGTCAACCCCGCTGCAGGATCGTTCACCTGGACAGCGCTCGATGCGCAGGTCTCGAAGGCCGAGGCCGCCGGGGCGAAGCCCCTCCTCGTGCTCGGGATGACACCGCAGTGGGCCGCCGCGAACCCCGGCGCCGGCGACCCTCGCTGGGGCGCAGGTACCGCGAGTCCACCCCGCGATATCAATGACTGGACGGCCTATGTGACGGCGGTCGTCGACCGCTACGGGTCGCGCATCGCGGCATATGAGTTGTGGAATGAGGCGAACCTTGCCACCTTCTGGACGGGGACCGCCGATCAGATGGCCGACCTCACCGCAGCCGCCTATCCGATCATCAAGGCGAAGCAGCCGGATGCGATCGTCCTCCTCCCCTCGGTCACCCTGCGATTGCGCGCATCCATGCGCAGATTCGTTGGACCCTTCCTCGCTGCCCTCGGCACACGTGGCTTCCCGTTCGATGGTTTCGCAATTCACACTTACCCCGCTGGAAACCTCGGCCCACAGGATCGCGTCAACGACATCGTCTACTGGCAGAGCACCGTCGTGAACCAACTGGGAGCCGACTCACCCATCCTTGATCGACTCATCTTCGACACCGAGGTCAATTACGGTCTCGCCGGGCCCGGCGCCACACCGGGGCGCTCATACTCCGACGCTGAAGGCGCCAGCATCATCCAGCAGACCTACCTCGACTCCCAGAGCCTGGGCATCGATGCCACCTTCTGGTACCTCTACACAGCCGCCCCTTACAGCCTGCTCGGCGTTCAACTCTGGTCTGGCACTCCTGATTCGCTCGCGGCGTGGGCCGCCATGCGTCGCGCGTTCTCGCCCGGTACCTCGTGCCCAGCCGCCGGGGCACAGAGCCCGCTTGAGACCGATCGCAAACTCGCGGTCGTTGCAGGTGGGATCTCTGTCGAGCCAGGAAAGGCATCCGTTTTCGATAACGGCGTGAATGCAGTCTCCGTTGCGCCACCAACGATCACCGGATCGCGGCTCACCACGAGCAGTGCGGGCTGGACGGTTTCCGCTGAGACGACGACCATTCAATCAACAGCACCCTTCGGCGCGAGCGCGGGCAGCAGCGTTGCGGTTGTCGGCAGCGGCTACGCGCCCGGCACGACGGTCTACCTCTGGCTTACCGAACCGAGCACCTTCCTTGCCGCAACCACAACTGATGCGAATGGTGCCTTCAGCACCACGGTCACGATCCCGGCCGCTGCCAGCGCAGGGAACCATGTGCTTCAGGTGAACGGATTCACGCAGGGCGCCTCAGTGCGTAGCGCGTCCATCGGGCTCAGGGTCTTTGCGAAGGCCACGAGCCCTACCAACGTCATCCTCACATTCCCACCCGGCAAGAAGAAACTCGACGCTTCAGCGCGAGCCGCCATTAGAGATCTGGTCGCGACAGTGCCCAAGGGCGTACGGACCACGACCATCGTGACCGGCGAGATGCACAAGTCGGATCCCGACACTGAAAAGCTCGCCCGTACGCGGGCCAAGAAGGTCGTGGCGTATCTGAAGAAGTCAGGGCTCGCCGGCCCATTCGACATCGCGGTTTCGGTAGTGCCAAAAAATCGTGACAGCGACCATGTCAGGGTTGAGGCGACGTGGGGCACCTGAGTGCGCGCGTCGGGCGGCGCCGATGGCCCGAGTTACTCGTTGCTCTGCAAGACAATCTCCGCAACGGCAAGTGTTGATGTCACAGATCCGGATTGGTGGTTGACGGGCGCCTTCTGACCGCGACGACAACGAGCGCGATCGATAATCCGAGTGCGAATCCTCCGCCCATGATGATCATCCCCCACGGGCGGGAGTTCCCTGGTCCGGGTGGGGCATCGAAGATAGCCCCTGCCTCGATCTTCACCTGGGCGACGACTCCCGCGTGGTCACTCGCCAGGCAGGTGCGCTCCCCGCACGACCAGTTGCCCTCACCCTCCGGCCAGGTCTGCCCCACCAACTGTGCGGTAACGACTCGGGCGCCATTGCTCGCGAAGATGTAGTCGAGGCGATCGGTGAACCCAACCCCATTCCCCATGGCTCGCGCCGCCTCAATGCGTGCAGCATCCGGTCCGGCTAGGTCAGCAGCCCCACCCCACGTGAGGTTCGCTGGGTCGGTCGAATCGGGGCCAGCGTCGACGAAACCCGCGTCAACCATCGTCCAATAGGCGCTGCAGGTCGGATCGCTGCCAGCCTGGGCAGGGCACGCCTCACTCACCACTGGCTGGTCCCCAGGATTCGCGCTTGGTTCCCGGGGGTCGCGTGGATCTGAGTTGAAATCGCCCAAAACGACGAGCGGCATCGAGGACACGCTCAGATCGCGGACGAGCTGTCGCGCCTGAATCGCAGACGGCGGAACTGCACCGGGCGAAGAGAATGACTCGAGGTGCGTGCTCACGAAGCGGGCGGGGGCACCGTCGAACTCGATATCGGCCCAGACGTAGCCCCGTGGCACGACCATGAGCAAGGGCACGAGGGCTGTCGTCTCTGCGTAGTCGACGGCGCCCGCCGCACGAACGGACGAAGACCGCTCCTCCGGCACGGCGATGACATCGGAGATCGAGAATCCGCAGGCGGCATCGTCGGATCCAAAGAGGGGCTGGAACGTCGCCGGATCATGAACCATCGTCACAAATGGGATCGCCGGGATGCTGTAGCCGGGATTGCGCGCTTGGGATCCACCCGCCGACGCAATGACGTACGGCACCCCCGCCGCCCTCGTCGCGTCGAGGATGATGCTCGAAAAGTCAAACACCACCGTCGAACCTCCGAGACCGGCTCGACACTCCCAGGAGGCCACCTCCTGCATGCCGAGGACATCTGGCCTTGCCGCGATGATCTCGCGCGCCAACGCAGGTGCGCGCACGTTGATATCGGTTGCACGCAACTGGTCCCAGAGTGACTGTGCCGCAGCGGGCATGTCTGGGATGAGCGACAGAGCCGCAGCCACATCGGCGCCAAGGTAGACGTTGCGCGTCATCACCGTCACCGTGGAATCCGCTTGGGCGCTCGGCGCCACTGCGAGGATGGGACCGAGCCCGATGAGGGTAGCCCCGAGGAGGAGTCGACCGACCATGAACCCGGCCTATCTGCGTTGCAGCGGAAGGATGTCGTCGGCTCCGAGGGTGACCCCACTCAGCGGCTGACTCGCAATGAAGAACACTGCAGCAGCAATCTCGTCAAGGGTCGGCCTTGGACGAACGACCGGTTGGTACGCGTTGAGACTGGCGAGGAACTCATCGGCATCCACCCCGCTGTAGGACGAGGCGGGGTCCAGAAGATTCGGAGCAACGGTGTTCACTCGGGAGCCAGCGATGAGCCCGGCGAACTCTGTTGTTCGACCCATGACGAGGGATCGGTCAAGACCCTCGCTCCTTGCCTCGGCCAGCACGTTCACAACCGACCCGCTCATCTCCACGAGCGCCTGCGCGAAGGCAGCCCGGACGAATGCCTCGCCCTGCTCGCCGAAAACCGGGACCTCATCGGTGTTCACGACGCAGTCCAGTCCGTTACCCAGCAGTGCAGCACGACGAACCGCGCGGGAGTAGGAGTCGACGCCGGTGAGGTCCGTCTGCACATGAGCCCGAGCGAAGTGGGAGGCGCGACGCGACGAATCTGCCCCCACGACGAACCAGCCGTGGCCCATGAACTCCGAGCCGAGATACTCGCCTATCGCTGAGTGGAT
>CAMDKQ010000048.1 GCA_945901095.1 Bifidobacterium breve | reverse complement strand
CGGTCCGACACCCGATGACCCGACTGGGTCAACGCCGCAGCCAAGTTCCTCGTCGACTTCGTCGTCCACACCAGCAACGACATCGGATCCCCCCGGGTCTCCGGATCCACCAGCGCCTTCAACTCCGCCATGAGTTGCGGGTCGCTCACCGACAACTTCTTGCGACCACCGCCCGGCAACCGCACCCGCACCACCGGTTCGGTGATGCCCTCCAGGTCCTGCACCCCCCGAGCAACCGTGTCCGGGTGAGTGCCCGTCGCCGCCGCGACCGCCTTGATCCCGCCACGCCCCAGCACCCCTGCCTCCGCCCCGAGAAGCAACCGACGCTGACGCTCATCCAGGTGCGGCCGCAACACCTCGAACCGTCGCCCGACGGAATCGGCAAGTTCCACGCTCTCCGGCATACCACAACAATACGCCACTCACACACGAAAACCTACGTTATTAATTCGCGGGTCCTTACCTCCCACGTCGAAGTGATCGATGTGTGAGGTGCAGGTCATCGGTCGGCGTACGGGCGTGCTTCAGGGGTAGAGATCGTCCAGCTCCAACGGTGCGCGCCAGGACGGATCACATACTGCCGCAGAGTATCGGGGCCGCATGCGGCCGTTCCGATGCCGCGGTGGGCGCCGTCCAGGTGGACGATCGTCTCTGCCCGGCGGGGGAGTTCTTCCAGATGCGTGGCCTTGGCGAGGTCGCTGGGCCTCACGTGCAACACAGAGACCTGGCCTGGCGACGCGAGGTCAATGCGCACGCCGCCGGTCGCACCGGTCAGGCGCAACCATCGCGTGTCGGCATGTCCTCCACATTCCTGGGGCCGCAGATAGGGAACCAGTTGTTCGTCGATGCTCCCCGACCAAAGGCCGATGGCACCGCCGCGAGCTCGGTCGGGGTACGTCTCGTGGGGGCCACGGCCGAACCACTCGAGGCTCTCGTACCCGGGGGCCAGCTCCAGCGCGGTGCCGACTCGCGGCAGGTCCGAGAGCTCCTGTGGCACATCCACGACCTCGTCGACTCTTATGTGCCCAAGTCTTCTGGATAGCCGCTGAACATGGCGAACGCCGATTCCCGTCGCTGTCGTCCACGTGCTCGCGACCGTGACACAACGGGGTCCGCGCTGAACGCTGTCCAGCCGATGCTGTAGCTCGCTCAGACCCCAACGCTCCCAGAGAGCGGCGAGGCCTCCGATCTCGTCGTTGTCCGTCGGGGCCCGCCAGAGTGCCAACTCCGGCGGGGCAGCCAGTGCCGGATGAAGAAGCCTGCCGTCGGCGTCCACGTCGAGATCGCCCGTCCAATCGTCCTGCTCGTGGGTCAACTTCTCGGCAGGTCCAAGAGTGGTGAGTGAGATCTGGCCCCAGCCGACCTCGTGCTCGGCGGGAGCCCATGGGGTGGCCTCTGCGGTCCGGAAACGAACAGTGAGCCAGTGCTCGCAGCCGTCGTCTGGAGGTGCGGTGAAACCCTCGAGTCGGCCCGAGGCTCCCTCGCCTGGAGAGATCGGTGCTACCTGCAGGCTGCCGTGCGCAACGGCAGCCCCATTCCTCGTCAGTTCCCACGACATCTGGAGCCACGAGGTGTCGCGGAAGTCGCTCGTGTTCCACAGTCGAATGAGTCCATTGCGGGCCGCAGACGAGTCGCTGATGACCCGTACTGGTGACGCGAGGTGCTGATGCTCGAAGAGTGCGGGCTTGGGGCGACGATCAGCGAAGGTGATTCCGTCGGCGCTGAACACGCCGTCGTTCGGCTCGTCCCCGAAGTCACCTCCGTACGTGTACCTGACGTCTCCGTTGGGCATCACCTGCTGCAATCCGTGGTCACGCCACTCCCAGACGAAGCCGCCTTGGAGCCCGGGTGTGGCTTCGATGGCGTCCCAGTAGTCCGAGAGGCCGCCGTTGCTGTTGCCGAGGGAGAAGCTGAACTCGCACATCACCAACGGTCGGTCCTGTCGTCCCGAGGTTGCGTAGGCGAGGAGTGCCTCGATGGGCGGGTACATGGGGCAGACGATGTCGGTCAGCGGTCGACCGGAGTCCCAGTCGTGATGGATCGCGCCTTCGTAGTGAAGGGGTCGTGAAGGGTCAACGTGTCTGATCCATCCGGCCGCCGCATGGTGGTTGGCGCCCGAGCCGGACTCGTTGCCAAGTGACCAGGCGATCACTGATGGATGGTGACGGTCCCACTCCACCATCCGTGCGGCGCGCTCGAGGAAGGCCGCGCGATATCTGGAGTCGTGGCAGAGGACGTCGTAGTACGCGTGCGCCTCGATATTGGCTTCGTCTATGACATAGAGCCCGAACTCGTCACAGGCGTCTAGGAAGACTGGATCGTTCGGGTAGTGCGAGGTCCGGACGGCGTTGAATCCCCACCGCTTCATCGCTTTGACGTCAGCGACGAGGTCGGCCGTGGCCACGGTGCGACCGGTCAGCGGGTCGAAGTCGTGCCGGTTCACCCCGCGGATCAGGACCGCCCGCCCGTTGATGAGGAGCTCGTTGCACCGGACCTCGACGCTGCGGAAACCCACCCGTCGGTGCACCTGCTCCACGACAGCTCCGTCGGGTGCGATCAGCGACAGTTGAAGGGTGTAGAGCGTGGGTGTCTCGGCCGTCCATCCGAGCACCCCAGGCAGTCGCGCGTTCAGCCTCGCCCTACCGACCGCTATCGGGCGGACAATCTGTTCCGTGAGGCGCCAGCGCTCTGTGTCCGCATCGGCTGTCAACGCACCCGATGCGGCAAGACTCACGATGTCCTGCGATGCGCGACGAGGGGGACCCTCGTCCACCAACCCATCCAGCAGGTCCGCCGGTGGCACGGCATGCGGAACATCCGCTGTGAGCTGCGCGTCGTGCCCTTCGACCTCGGCGACCAGCCGCCACCCAGATTCCGGAGCATCGTCCTTCCAGTCCACACGAACATCGAGTGACAACGTTCCGGCTCTCGATTCGGTCTCCAACCCGGCGTCGATGACGAGTGAGGCCAGGAACGTAGGGCCTGTGCTGTAGAGCAGGACCGATCGCGTGATGCCACCATGCCACCATTGATCCTGATCCTCCACGAAGGACGCATCGGACCACTTGATCACCGTGAGACGAACGTGATTCTCACCCTCCACGAGGTGATCGGTCACGTCGAACTCGGCTGCGAGGTGGGAGTCCTTGCTCAGCCCTACCGGTCGCTCGTTGATGTCGACGATGAGGACGCTCTCTGCTGCGCCGACGTGCAGCACGACGCGGCGTCCGGCCCAGGATTCCGGTACGCGGAATGAGCGTTCGTAGACGCCGGTGGGATTCAGCGCCGGGGTCCGTGGTGGAGGCTCGCTGAATGGCATCGAGACGTTGGTGTAGGCCGGGAGGTCCCATGTGCCTTGCATCGTCCAGCAACCTGGCACCTCGATGGGCTTCCACCCTGTGGGATCCACTTCGTCGTCGGGGCTTCGCAGCAGTTGGAAGCGCCATGAGCCGTCGAGGAGAACCTCGTCCGACTCGTGCGGGACGCCACTCATGGGCAGGCGCCCGATCGACGAAACTGCAGGATCGCTCCACGGGAAGGGCACTCTCACGATCACGTCGACCAGACTCGGATGCCTGAAGGATCGGTGCTGAGGAGCTCGAAAGGCCCAGCACATGCGGGATTCCCGCGGCCCCGGTTCGAGTAGTCGACGTCGAGGCGTAGCTCGCGGCCGTCCGTGCCAGCAAACGGCACCTCGGGGACGAATGCCGTGCCGAGTCGAGCGCCGTCGATGAGCGCACAGTTGAGCGTCGGCCAACCGGTCTCGGGCCCCATGGCAAGATGCACACCGGTCTCGTCCTTCGACAGGATCATGCCTGAGCCAAGGGCCGGTACAACTGTCGCGTCGGTCTCACGATTGAACGGCTGCGAGCCGGCCGCGTAGATGTTGCCCTGAATGATGCTCGGGTACCGATGGGTCAGGTATTCGTCCACGAACAGGCCGATGCACCAATCATCCGTGGGTATGGGGTAGCCGTCGTACACCGAGAGTCCAGTGGGGCTGCCAGCCGTGCTGGTCGCCTCGTCTGAGTCGAAGTCGCCGGTGTCAATCAGCCCGCCGCTCGCCACCGCAATCTCGCCGCCAATGGGCCCGACGAAGATGTTGTTCAGCCATCGGTCATCCCCACCCTGCACGGTCATCAGACCGGCCACGGAGGTGGAGTGCGGCAGGTGGTACGGCGTATAGCGAATGAGGATTCGCTCCAACTCGACTCGTCCTGCCAGCAGGTTGTGGAGGAAGGCCGTTCCCTGCGACCAGTTGCGAACGCTGACGGGGGACAACAAAAGGTTGTTGTCGAGGATGCAGGGCCCATGTGAGACCTCGATGAACACGTCCTCGGAGCTGTTGGCGTAGAGCAGGTTCCGAGAGATCCGCGTTCCTTGCCCCTGCCAGTCAATCCAGATGCCGCGGCCTGAGTGATGGATGTGGTTTCCCGAGATGACGGTGTCGATCGGCGCGTGCAGCTTGATGCCCGCGATCTCGGCCCCGTTGAACTGGCCCTTCACATGGATGTCGTAGATGTGGTTCCCGCTGATCTCGCTGAATATCGCTCCAAGATGACCGACGATGCCGGCTTGCTCGCAGTCGTGGATCGTGTTCCGTCGCACCACGTGCGAGCCGCAGGTCTGTCGGGACCAACCGGCGTTGACCGCTCTGAACACCACCTCTCGTTGCCTCTGCGTTCCGTGCTTCACTCGCAGTCGCGTCCATTCGTTGTCACCAAAGCGCCCGTCCTGGCCCAGGCTGATCCCCGAGCAGCGGGAGTGATGAACGACGTTGTCCTCAATGATCCAGCCGACACTCCAACCGGGTCCGAGAAGCCCGGGCTGGGCTGCGGTCGGCGGAGCCCACTGCGTTGCCGCGTGACACATGGTGAACCCGCGCACGGTGACGAAATCGACGCCGGACCGCGTTGGCAGGAAGCAGGCTGACCGCACGGTGACCTCGACTACCCCTTCGTGGGGGTCGCGAGCGCCGAGATTGATCCATAGTCGAGTTCCATCATCGCCCGGCTCCGCGAACCAGGTGCACAACGATGCCTCTGGATCGGAGGCGGCCTCGAGGCACGTCGGGCGCAGGACCGCCTCAAGATCCTCGGCCTCGAACAGGGAGCGGCCGTCGAAGAAGACGTCTGCGGTGTGGTGGAGCCGATTCTCGCCCCAGAACCAATCACCCCAGATCTCCACACGGAACGGATTCTCCTCGTCGAAGAGCGCTTCTGGCAGGACGGAGCTCCAGACCCCAGAACTGTGCGGTTGCCACTGTGAGATGACCTCGGAACCTCGAATATCGACGCGCTCACCTGGTGCCGCCTGGAACACCACACGCCGTTCGGCTGACAAGCCTCCGCACGGCGGGTCCACACGTTCGCGGTAGATGCCTTCGTGCACCGTGATGACGTCGCCAGGTCGTGCCAGATCGGCCGCCCTCTGGATCGTGCGCAGGGGCGCCTTAGCGGTTCCCGGGTTGGCGTCGTGGCCCGTGGATGCCACGTGGAGTTCGTGCTCTCGGGCGCTATCGGTCACTGTCCGCGCCCGTCGACCGCCGCGTTGAGGTGAACCAACTCGGATCGATGGCCAGGGATCCACCGCTGCGCACGAAGAGGGGTACGACGTCGAGCGGACCAGACCCGTCTCCATTCGCCGCCGTCGTGGAGTTGCTGCGACCAGACGTCACGCCACTGGTGGCCGCTCGGCAGGTAGACCTCGCGTTCCTCGGCTCCGCAGTACAGGACCGGAGCCACCAGCAGGTCGTCACCGAGCATGAATTGGCCTGTGACGACCGCCGCGACGGGGTCGTCACCGAAGTCGAAATACAGTGGCCGGACCGGAGGGACCCCGTCGGAAGCGGTCCGGTCGAGGACTGCATGGACGTACGGTCGAAGCCGCTCGCGAAAGGAGAGCAGTCCGCTCATGATCTCGTAGCCACGCTCCCCGAAGGACCAGACCTCGTTGGGGCCGCCAGCGGAGAAGATGCCCGCGTTGAAGAAGTCGGGGTGCCTGTTGCCGTGCATGCGCAGCACCGGCCAGAAGGTGGCGAACTGGAACCAGCGTACGAGCAGTTCGCGGAAGTCCTCGCTCTCGGCATCTGCGTCGAAGAAGCCGCCGATGTCGCTTGTCCACCAGGGAATCCCACTGACCATCATGTTGAGGCCGGCGCTCATCTGGAGCCGGAGGCTCTCCCAATTCGACTGGATGTCGCCCGACCACACCGCCACGCCGTGGCGCTGGCTGCCCGCCCAGGCCGAGCGGACGAGGAGCATCGACTCCGTGTCGCCAACGGAGTTCAGCCCCTCCCTCACCGCTCGCGCGTCCTCGAGAGGGAACAGGCTGGACACTTCAGTGCCGTGCCCGAGGGCGTAGCGGGAGTCGTCCTCGAACAGGTGACCGGGGCTCGCTGTCAGTTCGGGCTCGCAGGCGTCGAGCCAGAATGCACGGACACCTATGCGGTGGTAGCTCTCCTCGATGCGCTGCCAGTAGAAGAGGCGAGCGTCGGGGTGCGTGAGGTCGAGGAGCGCCAGATCGATGCCTTCAGGTGCTTCCCTGTCCGCGAACGAGAAGATGGCCGGGTCGCCGCCGCCCGTGCGCACCAGTAGATCCCGGTCGCGCAGATCCGCATAGTGCTTGCTGCGCGGGCTCACGTGCGGCCACACAGCGACCATGAGCCGGACCCCCGACTCAGCGAGCTCAGCGACCATGGCGGCAGGATCCGGCCACTTCTCGGCGTCCCACTCCCACTCGCCGAGGCGAGTCCAGTGCATGTAGTCCACGAACATCGCCGTGAGCGGGAGCCCCCGCCCGAGGTGGTCTCGTGCGACCGACATCAGTTCGTCCTGCGTACGGTAGTAGCTGTTGCTCTGCCAGTAGCCGCTCGCCCAATCGGGAAGCCGCGGGGCCAGGCCGGTGAGTGCGTGGTACCTCTGCAGCACGTCTGCAGGCGTGCTCCCGGCGTAGACGAAGTAGTCGAGCTGCGAGGCCCGGTGCGCGACCCAACGCGTGTGGTTCGACGCGAGTTCGACCCTGCCCACGGAAGGCGAGTTCCAGAAGAATCCGTACCCGCGTGAGGAGAGCAGGACGGGAACCGAAACCTGGCTGTTCCGTTGAAGCAAGTCGACCACGCTGCCCTTGAGGTCGAGGCGACCGAGAGTGTGCTGGCCCAGGCCGTAGAGTCGCGCGTTGTCGAACGCCTCGAATACCGCTTCAACCCCATGGCTGCCGTCGTCCTGACGCGGGAAGTATCGGTGAGCGCGCAGCGGCGGCTCGTTCGGGTCGAACCACGGCTCGCCCGTCAGGAGTCCGTCAGGTCCGTGGAAAGAGAGCCGGCCGTGGGCCTCGATCGTGGCAATGATGTCACCAGAGCGAACCGTGGCGACCGACCCATCGGCAGCGATCGCGACGTCAGCGAGAGACGGCTCACGGACAGCGAGCGCTTCGTCGACAGAGACCGGATGGGGATCGACATGGGCGCGGATGCGCAGCGTCCCGGGGCCCCAGGCATCGACGTGCACCGTCTCACCCGGAAGCCTCAGCGTCACGCCTGTGGTTCGGGGCTCGAATGCCATGGCCGAGTGCCTCCTGATCGGGGTCGCGGGCTATGCCCCACATTATCGAACGAAAGGCCCGCCGGTGACGTTAGGACATGGAAGTGAATAACATTTAGATTACGATTTGTCGGGTTGGTGTTTCGTTGCGGGCTGCGCCGGTGCGGGCGGCTTACGTTTGGGGGATGTCTAAGTCGGGTCTGGATGAGGTGCTGGCGGCGAAGTTCGCTGTGTTGATGCCGCAACTTGATGAGCGGCAGCGTCGGTTTCTGCTGGGGGCTGAGGCGATCGCGTTGGGTCGTGGCGGGATCGCAATTGTGGTGGCGTCGTTGGGGATTTCGCGGCCGACAGTGACGCGGGGGGTCGCTGAGGTGAAGGCTTACGTCGATAGTCCATAGGTGCCCGATCCGATTCGACTGCGCGAGTGATCCACCCGACGGAAGCCGCGCATCTGCTCCACTAATCCGCTGGGGCAAGGTGAGATCAGTATCGGAATAACCGATCGGTCGAATCGCGCATTCAGCGTCGAGGAGGGCTGACGCGCGCTCAGGCGAGCTCCTCAAGTGTTCGTCCTTTCGTCCTGCGTGATCGCAGCAGGAGCGCGGCTGTCACGAGACCGGATCCGGCCATGGCGAGAAAAGCGTTCTGCAGCGTCATTCCGATGAGGATGATGGGGGCTGCAGCCGCACCTAGGTGACCGATGCCGTCTGTGAACGCCATGCTCATCGGGCGCATCCGATTGCTGAAGTTCTCTGCGGTGTAGGTGTAGAACGTCGGGACGACGAGGCCAATCGTGAAGGCGGCGATGAACCCGAACATCGCGATTGACGCCTGCGTGCCGATGATGCCGATGGCCGAAAGGGACAGCGCCCAGACAACGAGGGCAAGGAGGAGGATTCGCTTGCGCTCGAAGCGGTCCGAGATCACATATGAAGCGACGGCGCCGACAACGAGTCCGAGGTTGGCAATAGCGATGAACGCCAACGAACTCGCGAGGCCAAATCCGTTCTGGGTGAGGATGGTGGGAGCGGCGACGAGCCAGCCGTAGTTGCCGAAGTAGTAAAAGATCCACGCGATGGCGAGCACTGCGAGGAGAGCCCATCGTCGCTTGCCCGTCGAAGCCGAGTCCGGTCGATCGACCGGTACCGATTCAGTGAGCGGGGGCAGGTCGCCGACCTTCGTGCGCACCCGGGCCTCCGCCTGATCGACGAGTGATGAGAGCTCCTGCTCCTTGCCTTGATCGGCGAGGGATCGTGGTGAGGGCGGCATGTGACGGCGCGTGAGGACGAGGACGACTGCACCGAGTGCACCGAAGGCGAACAGGATGCGCCAGCCCCAGGTGAACTCGGGAAGGAGGACGGCAGCGAGAAACGGCACGATGGCGATGCCGACATATCCGCAGACGGTGGTGAATCCAGTGATCTTGCCCCGCATACGCGCCGGGCAGATCTCCGATATGTAGGTGACAGCGACCGCGATGTCGGCACCGGTGCCGATGCCCGCGATGAATCGCGCGACGATGAGCCAGCCGAGTCCGGGAGCGCAGGCGCTGAGGATCATGCCGATGCTGAAAACCCACAGTGCGGTTCTGAGCGTGAAGACCCGGCCCTTTCGCGTGGCGAGGGTCGCGCCGAGGAACTCGCCGACGACCAGACCGATCAGGCTGACGGTGACGGCCCACGCTGCTGCAGACGCGCTCACGCCGAAGTCGGTGATGATGACCGGCAGGGCTGCGCCGATGACCACGATGTCGAAGAAGGCGAAAAAGAACGAGCCACCAAGGTTTGCGAGCAGGCCATTGGTCCAGGGCCAGCGGGGGAGTCGGTCTAGCCGTGCGAGGTCAGTGGCGGTGGTGGTCGACATTTCGGCAACCTAGCAGTGCATCCAGCGTCGGGTTCCGAAACTTGCGGTCCGTGACAACCTGGTCCGTGGCCACGACTATTCGGGGCCGACCGTTTATGCGTCGGATTGCGAGCTAGGCCCAGTTCAAGAGGGTGATGACGACGCCGAGACCAGCGCATGCGGCGAGAACCTTGAGGGTCCCGATCCGGAACCGGAATACGAGGATCGCTGCGAGCACCGAGATGGCCACAGATGCGAGGTTGATGCTGCTGAGAGTCGGTACAGGCAGTGTGATCGGTCCGATCGCCCTATCGCTGACGGTGTCGAAGGCGGTGTGAAGGGCGAACCAGAGAGCAAGGCTGAGGACGACTCCGGCGACCGATGCACCGACGGCCGTGAGTGCATGGCTGATGGCGGTGTTGTGGCGGAGCCGTTCGACATAGGGGGCGCCGAGGAAGATGAACATGAAGCACGGAACGAAGGTCACCCAGACCGTGAGGACGGCGCCGAGGAACCCGGCGACGAGGGGTGGAAGGTCCCCGGGTGAGTTGTACGCGGCGAGGAACCCGACGAACTGCACGACCATGATGAGTGGTCCGGGCGTGCTTTCTGCGAGGCCGAGTCCAGTAATCATGTCCGCAGGGGTGATCCACCCGTAGCGGTTGACCGCCTCCTGGGTGATGTACCCGAGGACTGCGTAGGCACCTCCGAAGGTGACGAGGGCGCTCTTGGAGAACAGGATCGCCTCCTGAGCGAAGACGTTCTCGGCGCCGAGGACGATGACGATGGCGGCGACCGGCAGTAGCCAGATGGCGGCGCAAACGATGGCGGCGCGCATGGCTGAGCGAGTGGCGTCGGGGGTGATGGCCTCATCGTCTGAGAGGAGCGCCGGCCGCCCATCGGTCGAACCACCTCCACCGTGGCTCCCGAGCGGGAACCATGTGGGCTTCTGGCGGCCAATGAGCCAACCGGCGAGTGCCGCTGCGACAACGATGTAGGGGAAGGGGACCCTGCCAAACGCGATGGCAATGAACGACACAGCGGCGGTCACTTGAAGCGCTCGGCTCCGCAGGGTTCGCTTACCGATGCGGATGACAGCCTCGATGACGATGGCGACGACGGCTGCCTGCAACCCGAACAGCAGCCCCTCGACCCAGGTGACGTCTCCGAAGAGGGCGTAGGCGGCGGCGAGGATGAGCATCGCGATGAATCCGGGGATGACGAATAGGCTCCCGGCGATGACACCGCCACGGGTGCCGTACATGAGCCAGCCGATGTAGGTGGCGAGCTGTTGGGCCTCGGGTCCGGGCAGGATCATGCAGTAGTTCAGCGCGTTGAGGAAACGATGCTCACTGATCCAGCCGCGTCGCTCGACGAACTCGCGGTGCATCACCGAGATTTGCCCGGCCGGACCGCCGAAGCTGTTGATGCCGACGTAGGCCCAGACGCGGGTTGCCTCGCGCAGTGACACCCCGTGACCGGGCAGGTTTGCGGGGCTAGTCACGCGCCGGGCTTCCGCCGTACGTCATGAATCCACGCTAGCGCTCGCATCCCTTGCCTAGCTGGCTCGCCCGCGAAGACGCCCTCGTCGCGACGGAGACTGTCACGCGCTGAGACTCACTCGGATGGGTCGTCGAGGCTCTCGAACCGAAAGCCGCAGAATTTACATACGTGAGCTCGTTGCTGTACCTGCTCGGCGCAGTCAGGGCAGACCCGTTTGGGCTGCCTTATTCGTGAAATGCGCGCGATGATCGAATGTGACTCAACGCCTCCCCCGGCCCCGTTGAGCGTGTGTTGGCAATACGACGAGAGTTGACGAGCGTCACGCGCTATGCGCTTGTTGGGATTCTCGCGGAGTTCTTCGCAGATGGCCATGATGGCGCGAAGTGCCTCCGCGTCACCTTCACGCAGTGAGGTATCGGCGGCTCGCCAGGCCGAGCTGAGTGCCCGGCGCAGGTGGCCGTGGACCAGGTAATCCGTTGTCTTGCGAACCTCGTCTGACGCACTCATGTGCCTAGCGGGGCCCCTCTTATCGATCTGATCCCGCAGCGCCACTTGGTTTGCGCACCGAGGACCAATGTTGGAATGTTGAGCCTAATGGGCGCCTAGGTCCGTGAGCCTCATGGTGAAGGAGTCGCCGCCGTCGAGCGATTCAAGGACGGTGTCACCTACGAGGGCGGCGACGGTGGTTCCGGTGGCCGCGAGAGCTGTGGGCTGTGACGCCACGGACCCCAGCGGCTGCCAAGTGACGCCATTGTCGGTTGACGCAAAGATCCGACCGTCTAGCCCTGCGCCGTATAGGGCGTCGCCGCTCCATGCGAGGAGGGCGAGCAGTGGCGCGGATGCCAGTGGCTGGAAGCTGGCACCGGAGTCGATGCTCCGAACGGGTCCGTTCTCGGTCGTGCCAACGATGATGGCCGCGTCGGCGGGATTGACGGCGAGGTCGTAAAGGCCGGGAATTCCGAGGTCGGTCCAAGTGGTGCCGCCGTCGTCCGAACGCAGGAGTCGCCCGTCGTGCGCATTCAGGCCGACGACGACCGCGCGAGATGCCGCGAGGCGGTGGAAGTCAATCTCCCCGCCGAGTGACAGCTCTGTCCAGGTCCGGCCCTGGTCGGTGGACTGCAGGAGTCCGAGGTCAGCGGGTGCATCCATCCCCATGCCGGGGTGTCCCGACGCCAACCAGCGGTCGTCGGCGTTGGTGAGGCCCATGACGTCGAATGGATCGGCGGACACCTGAACGGGCGGCGAACCGGGAGCCTGTCCCCACAGACCCTCGTGGGTGCCCATCAGGAGTTGGAGTCCGTCGTAGCCGAGGTTGTGGATGTGACCAGTCACCTCAGCTCCGCTGATCGACTGCGCCGGCGCCGGTGATCCAGCTGAGGGCGCTGCTATCACTGGGGACGGGGATGGTGCCTCCGCAACGTCCGCGCTGGTCCCACAGGCTGCGAGCGTGAGTGCGGCGGCGAGGCCCAAGACGCGAGCAATCTGCATTGACTGGTTCACATCACAACTATGCACTAGTCGGCGTGGGAGGGGGCACTGAAGCCTCCGCACCCCCTGGATCCGGCGGCACCTTGAGTGAATGCAATGGTGGCTCTATGAGAAACGTGACTCGAGCTGCAACGGTAGGTGTGATCCTTTTATCGGCGCTGCTGCCAATGGCGCCGTCCGCAGTGGGTGCGACCGGCGATGGGTGGGTCTCCCAGATCGGAACCTACGACTATCTGGTGAAGCCTGACTATGACGGCCTTGCTCCTGTCGGCCCCGCGACTGCTGGCATGACACTGGGCCTCGGAACATTCGATCAGCTCAACGGCGAACTCGTGATGATCGGAGGCGTCGTGTACCGGGTCGGCACCGATGGAGTTCCCGCGGTCGCATCACCTGCCGCCACCACGCCCTTCCTCCAGACTGTTCGCTTTGATCCCGATCGATCCGCACCTGTGCCGCCGGGCACCCTCTGCTCTGGCCTGCCCGCCCTCGTTGACGAACTCGCGGGGAGCGGAGATGGCATGGTCGCGGTTCGGGTGAGGGGCACGTTCACGAACCTCGTCACCCGAAGTGTGCCCGCCCAGACGGAGCCCTACCCGACCCTTGCGACCGTTGTGGCAACCCAGACCCTGTTCAACCTCGGATCAAGGCGCGCTGTGCTCGTGGGATTCCGAACGGGCCCAGATCTCGCAGGAACCGGAGCTCCGGGCCTGCACCTGCATGGGATCACGGCTGACCGAACTGCCGGCGGGCACGTGATCTCGTGCGTAGCCGGCACGGACGTCCAAATGTCGGTGCAGGTTGCCACGGGTGTGCGCGTCTCGGGTCAGCATGCACGTTAATGCCGCGAAATCGCCGACATTGCTCGATTTCACGACAGTAACGTGCAGGTTCGGGGAGGGCGCGCCACGAGCGCGGGTCGCAGTGGATCGTCGGCACGAATGACGAGATCGGCCAGCGTTGTTGGATTGCGCTCGCTCTGGTAGCGCGCGAGTGCGGGGAGGGTCCACGACTGGGCCTCGGGGGTACGCCTCTTGAGTGCGGCAGCAGAGAGATGGACGTGGATCGCAAGGTCGAACGGCAGACCGCGGCCGAGCAGCACTGAGCCGGCCACGACGACCACACCGTCGGCTGGCAGGTCGATGTGCGGCTGGCGCAGTGAACGGTCGGTGCCGGGGTCGCGGAGCGCGGGTAACACGCGGCCCGTCAAGATGAAAGCGTCGAGTACCTCGCGGCGCAGCGCCCCATCGTCGAGCCAGTGATCGAGCCACGCGTCGGCGTCGCGACGTCCGTCCTCGAATCGAAGGCTGGCTTGGCGCCAAAAGTGATCTGCGCGAATGAGCACTCCACGTCGAGGAGCGAGTGCCTTGACGACCTCGGCGCCGAGTCTTTCGGGCTCCGAGGCGGAAGCACCATCGACCATAACCCGGACTCGGCCGTTCGACGACTGGATCAGGTTGGCGATCGCTGCGACGACCCCGTCGGGGGTTGAGGGCTGAACGGGGATCACGTGATCATCGGTCGAGTCAGGCGGTGGCGTCGGTCGCGATGGCCTCGTCATCCGAGGTGACATTGCCAGCCGCGGATTTTTGACGGACGAGCGCTACGCCGATTGTTGCGAGCCCGAATCCCGCGAGGGCGAGGGGCGAGAGGCGCTCGCCGAACAGCAGATAAGCCTCGAAGAGGGTGACGGGCGGAACGAGGTAGTAGAGGCTCGAGACGCCGGTTGCGGTGCCGACGCGCAGCAGCCAGAACATGATGAGGACGGCCCCGATCGACAGGGCCACGATGAGCCACGCCATCGCACCGATGAAGGCTGGGGTCCAGTCGATGGTGATGTCTTCGGTGGCCAGTGCGAGTAGGCCGAGCACGACTGCCGCGGCGGTGTACTGAACAGCGGTGCCGGGCAGCATCGCGATTCCGGCGCCATGCCTCTTCTGGAGCAGGGTCGCGGCAGCGGCAGAGCACAATGCAATGAGCACCGCGATGACGGCGGCTGGTGGGTAGGCCCCGGGACTGCCCTGCTTGAGCAGCCCAGGAGTGATGACGAGCAATGCGCCGACAAGACCGAGGGCGATGCCGAGCCACTGCCGAGGGATGAGCCGCTCATTCAGAGTAGGTCCGGCGAGGACGGCGACCACGACCGGCTGCAGGCACACGACGAGAGCCGTGACACTCACCGGCAGCCCGACGCTGATGGCATAGAAAACCCCACCGAGGTAGCCGGCATGAAGGAGGACACCGATGACGGCTGATTGACGATAAGCCTCGTTGCGCCGCGGCCAGGTGGATCGAACGACGGCTGCCATCACCGCGAGTGCGGCAGCGGCGATGACCATGCGCACGGCGAGCAGGGTGAAGGGCGGTGCGTAGGGGAGTCCGTAACGGGCGCCGACGAAACCGGTGCTCCACAGCAGCACGAACACAACCGGTGCTGCGAGTGCGACCCAACGTTTCACAGCGCGAGGCTATCGGGGTGGATCGTTCACGCTGGACGGCTCGGTTTGCCGGGGTTGCCCTTGAGGCGTCGGACGCCCAGACTCGGACTCATGCAGCATGAGCCGTCTGAGGATTTCTCGCGATTGCCCAGCGCCGAGCCCGATGCCGAACTCGACCCTCACTGGGTCGAGTTGCGCGGGCCGGTCACGATGCCGCCGTTCTATCTGCCCCCGGCGATGCCCGGCAGGCATTCGCGCCAGGCGAAGGCGCTCGCCATCGTGCTCATCGGCGTGTTCATCCTGGCGACGGCGGTGGGTGCCTGCCTCACGTACGGGCCGAAGCTCGCCTGACTCCGAGCGCGCAGGACGGTGACTGCCTCTTGGGCGGATGCTGCCTCGGCCCCACACAACGGCTTGAAGCGGATGCGCAAGTAAGGCGGAGCCGTCCCGAAGTTCAAGAATTGACTTGCAGCGTTGAGCGCGGAGTCAGTGCGACTCTCGGCTGACGGCGGAGCCGCTGCCCCCGACCAGGAAGTCGAGGTCGGCACCGGTGTCGGCCTGCTGCACGTGGTCGACGTAGAGCCGCTCCCAGCCCCGGGTGGGGTTCGCGAGACCGTCGAGCATCGCGGTGCTCGGCTCGCGCTGCTTGAGGACGTCGTCGGGCACCTCGAGCTCGAGCCGCCTCGCCGCGACGTCGAGCACGATGAAGTCTCCATCCTGGACGAGGGCCAGCGGCCCGCCGACCGCTGCCTCGGGCGTCACGTGAAGCACAACCGTTCCGTAGGCGGTGCCGCTCATGCGGCCATCGCAGACACGCACCATGTCGCGCACGCCTTGCTCGAGCAACTTGCGCGGCAGCGGCATGTTCGCGACCTCGGGCATGCCGGGGTAGCCGCGAGGGCCGCACCCGCGCAGCACGAGTACTGAATCCGCATCGACGTCGAGATCGGGATCGTCGATCCGCGCGTGGAGGTCCTCGATCGTGTTGAACACGACGGCCTTGCCACGGTGCTGCAGCAGGTGGGGCGAAGCCGCAGCAGGCTTGATGATGGCCCCGTCCGGGGCTAGGTTGCCGCGCAGTATCGCGATGCCGGCGTCGGGGATAAGCGGTTCGCTGCGCAGGCGGATGACATCCGGGTCCCAGATCGGGGCGTCGTGGAGATAGTCGACGAGCGGCTTACCGGTGACGGTGATCGCTGCCCCGTCGAGCAGGTCAATCACCTGTCCGAGCACGGCTCGAAGGCCGCCCGCCCGGTAGAGGTCGTCCATGAGGTACGTGCCGGCCGGCTGGAGGTTGACGAGCAGCGGCACACCAGCGCCGATCACGTCGAAGTCTTCCAAGGTGAGATTAACGCCGAGACGTCCGGCAATCGCGAGCAGGTGAACGACAGCGTTCGTCGAACCTCCGATCGCGGCGAGCGTCACGATCGCGTTATGAAATGCGGCCCTCGTCAGGATGGTGCTGGGGCGGCGATCCGCCTCGATTAGGTCGACGACGAGCTTGCCGGTGGCATGCGCGCCTTCGAGCAACCGGCTATCGGGGGCGGGGGTGCCGGCGAGCCCGGGAATCACGGTGCCAAGTGCCTCCGCGAGCAGGCCCATCGTCGATGCGGTGCCCATCGTGTTGCAGTGACCGCGACTGCGGATCATCGATGACTCGGACCGATTGAAGTCGTCCTGCGACAGCTGGCCGCCGCGAACCTCCTCGCTGAGCCGCCACACATCGGTTCCGCAACCGAGGGGGGCGCCACGAAAGGTGCCGGTGAGCATTGGCCCGCCCGGCACGACGATCGCTGGAAGGTCAACAGAGGCGGCCGCCATGAGCAGCGAGGGGATCGTCTTGTCGCAGCCGCCAAGGAGCACGACGGCGTCGATCGGGTTGGCGCGCAGCATCTCCTCGGTCGCCATCGCGGCCATGTTTCGCCAGAGCATGGCGGTCGGTCGGACCTGTGTCTCACCGAGCGATACCACTGGCAGATTGAGCGGAATGCCGCCTGCCTCGAAGATTCCGTCGCGCACGGCGGCAGCCACCTCGTTTAGGTGAGCGTTGCAAGGGGTGAGATCTGACGCCGTGTTCGCGATTGCGATGTGGGGTCTACCCGAAAAGGCATCGGCGGGTAGGCCACGGCGCATCCACGCTCGATGGATGTAGGCATTGCGGTCGTCGCCCCCGTACCACTGGGCACTTCGAAGATCCTGAACCATCGCATCCCCTTGCCCGAGCGGTCATCTAGCATTCGAAGCGTTATGGACCATACGCCACCGGCGAATCCAAGCCTCCCATGAAGGCCTTCGAGGCGATGCCCGCGAGTGCCGAGCGGTTCCTCCTTGGCGAGGGCCCGGTTTGGGATGCCGAGCGTGGGCGACTCCTCTGGATCGATATCGACGACGGCGCAGTGCTCATCGGTCGCCTCGACGGCGATCGCGTGCTGGTTGAGGAACGATTGGACTTCGCCGGCACTGTCGGTTCGGTGGCTGTCGCAGCTGACGGGCGCCTGCTGGTGGCGG
>CAMDKQ010000047.1 GCA_945901095.1 Bifidobacterium breve | reverse complement strand
GGCCGCGTCTATCGGTGCGCGCCGCGGGCTCTTGGCGGCCGCTCGCCGCTCCGACGAGGCGCGGACCAGCTTGGAGTTCGCTGAAGCTCAGGCTGAGGCCTTGCGCGATGCGCAGAGGCGGCTGAGGGAGCAACAGCGACTCCTTCATGAAACCGTGCTCAACACGTTGACGGCCATCGCGCGAGGCGGCATCGGAGGGTCGGCCGACAGCGGCACGCGCACCCGGGTGATGTGTGCCGAGAGCGCCCTTGTTCTCCGGACCCTTTCGTCAGCGGAGTTCGCCGTCCCCGTAATGGGCAGTCGGGATTGGGCGGCTGATGTCATGGCGGGGATTCAGCCGTTGATCGATCTTGGGGTCCACGTCGACGTTCGCGTGCAGGCGACCGGCCGGGCGATTCCGGATCCTGTCTACGGGGCCATGGTGGTCGCCGTCCGCGAGGCTCTCTCAAATGTCGCAAGGCATGCGCAGGCCGACTCCGTCGTGCTGAGCGTCTCCGTGACGACCGATTTGCGCGTCGGCCGGGACCATTGGATCGTCGAAGTTCGCGACGACGGTAGCGGGTTCGATGCACAGAAATCATCGTCGCGATTCGGTCTCAACTCGGCGATTGTCGAGGCGATGGACGATGTCGGAGGTGAGGCGACTGTAGCCTCGGCCGTCGGCGAGGGCACCTGCGTGAGGCTCACATGGAGCGCGAGTCCCGAATCCCGGGTATCCGTCGTGCTGGGGAAGTCGGCGACAAGCGTCAATGCGCTTGGCGCCCCGGTGCTTGTGTCATTCGGCGCATTCAGCCTGCTTTCGCTGATCCTCACCATTTCAGATTTCGAGTTCTGGGGCGTCGCAGTCGCGGGCTTCATGATCGCCTTGGCTTGCGGCATCCTGCTCGTGTGGTTCGGACGTGCCGGAACCCTTCCGCCGGCGCTCGTTGTTGGAGTGTGCATCGCAACTCCACTCGTGTATCGATTCCAGCAGATCGGACTTGGAAGTGGTGTTGGGACCCCTTGGACGGACTGGTCTTCCGAGGCGATCGTTGCCCTCCTTCTCATCGTTGCTGGCACCGGTCCCTGGTGGGGATTCATCGCTGCGCTCGCTGCTTGGCTCCTCACCCAGGGCGACATGTTGGGAGAACTCATCCGGCCCGGAACCGCAGTGATCATCGCGGGCGCGCTCTTCGCTCGCAGCGTGCGCGCGAACGATCGCGCTTACGCCGCCGCTATGGGCCAGCGGCTCAAGGAGGAGGCCTCGTCGATAGGCGACGAGGTGAGCATTCGTGCCTTGGCCCGGCGGTACAGAACCCTGAACGAGTCGTCAGCGATCCGACTGCTCGACGGCATTGCCAACGGTCGCATCGATGCGAGCGAGCCAGAAGTGAGAGCCGCGTGCGGGCTTGAGGAACACTTCATCAGGACGGTGATGAGAATCGATCCGGCGGCAGGACCCCTGCATGCGCTCGCGTCGCAGTTGGCCAGCCGTGCACATCATCGCGGGATCTCTCTCGACGTCGATATCGCCGAGTCGTCGGGGCTGCGTCGGGGGGAGTTGCTCCAGCTACGAGCCTCGGCCAATCGTGCGATCAGCCACGCGACCGCGGGCGCACCGGCCAGACTCAGCGCACGACGTGAGAAGGAGGTGCTCATCGTGAGGCTCGTAGTTACGGTAGCGGAGTCAGACCAGGCCGCTTTCGTTGACGGAACTGGGGGACATGGCATCTCCTGGGATGCGGATCCTGCCGATGGAACGCTCATCCTCGAGGCCAGCTATGCCGCAGCGCCCCGATCACTGGCCTTGATCGGGGGAGTGGATGACCAGCCGAATGCTGACTGACGGCACCGCTGTGACGCCGGCTCCGCTCAGGGTGGCGGTGATCGACGACCATGAGCTCGTTCGTGAAGGGTTGGCGTCCCTCATGAACAGCCAGGTGAATCTCTTGATTGATGTCGTGTACTGCGGCGGGAGCGTCGGGGGCGCCGAAGCGGCCAGCCCAGATGTGGCCATCCTGGATATCGATCTAGGTCCCGGATCCACCTCGGTCGGCCAAGGCGTGCTGGCATTGCAGGGTGCAGGGTGCAGGGTCCTCATCATCAGTGCCTTCGAGGACCCAACCGCGGTTCGATCCGCCCTCGAGATGGGCGCCCTTGGATTCGTTCCAAAGCGGGTGTCGCTCGAAGCACTCCTCGAGGCGATTGCCACAGTGGCCCGTGGCGAGCTGTATCTATCGATCGACCTCGCGGCCATCCTGGCCGCGGCGGTTGAGACCCCGAATCTCAGTCCCCGGGAGCTTGACGCGTTGCGCCTCTATGCATCGGGGCTCAAGCTGTCGGCTGTCGGGCACCGTATGGGGATTTCTCCGCATACAGCGAAGGAGTACCTTGATCGGGTGCGCGTGAAGTACGCGAATCTTGGCAGGGACGCGCGAACGCGGACGGAGCTCTACGCCGAAGCGAACCGCGATGGTCTCCTTGAGGAGCCTTAGCACGTCCCCCCGGTTGGGGACACGTTTGGGTAGCATTACGTCCCCCGATTGCGGTGGAATAAGGGCGTCCGGCGAGAACGGGGGGCCCGCCGGGGCTGGCCCGCTTCCTTGATCACCTGCGACTGTGGGTCGTGGTGATCGGTGAGGCGGGTCGCGGCCGTTGCAAGACTTACGGTTCATCAGGACGCATCGCAGGATCGGTCAGTCGAGCACGGTGGCAAGGCGGACCTCACGGATGACCACGCCGTCCGCCTCGATGTCGCGGAAGGCCGAGTCCGGTCCCCAGCCGCAACTATGCAGGAATGCCCGGCGTGGCTCATTACCGACGGGGACCCAGATGTTCGCGTCCGTTGTGCCGTCAGCGCGAAGGTACTCGACGGCGGCCGCCATGAGCCGCGATCCGTGCCCTTGGCGCTGATGCTCCGGATCCACGACGAGAGCGAGCACCTCGCCGGTTTCGAGGACGTCGACGCAGTCCGGATCACCACTCGGACCGAGAGCCGTGTACCCCACGATCGTGTCGCTCCCTGACGTTCCATCGATCGCGACGATGAGGCGGTGTCGCGTGGTTGGTGGATTGAGGATCCCGCTCGCCCACGCTGAGGCAATATGCATCGGATCGAGACCGGTGAGAATCGACTCCGGCAGGACGCCCGCGTACGTCTGATTCCAGGCGCGAACCTGAACGGCGGCGATGTCATCAACGTCGGATATTCGCGCGAGACGCGCACCAGTGGCCATGCACGGCATTCTTCCAAGCGTCCAAAGGCCCTCGTGCTGCGGTTCCCGTTAGTCTTGATGTCGTGTCTGAGCATCGGTCGATCATTTTTCGCAGCGACATGACCGTCGAGCTCGTTCGATCGAGCGCATCCGATGCCGACGTCGTCTTCGCTGCCCGGGTGTCTACTGTCGGAGAGCAGTCCCTCGAGGACCTCGACGCGGATCCGGCGTCCGCGAGGGGACTCATCGGCTACCTCATGCGCGAGCGCCACGGGAGTCCGTTCGAGCACAATTCGATGACCTTCTTCGTCCAAGCGCCCATCTTTGTGTGGCGCGAGCACATGCGTCACCGGATCGCCAGCTACAACGAGGAGTCGGGCCGCTACCGCGAGCTCAAACCCTGCTTCTACGTCCCAAACCGCGAGCGGAACATCGTTCAGGTCGGAAAAACGGGCGCATACGAGTTCCTGCCAGGAAATGGTGATCAATACGACCTGATCGAGTCGTCGATGGTCGAGTCGTGCGGGCGAAGCTATGAGGCCTATCAGTCGATGCTGGCGGCGGGCATCGCCCGGGAGGTCGCCCGCATGGTGCTTCCTGTCTCGATATATTCCAGCGCCTATGTGACGATGAATGCGCGGGCCATGATGAACTTCCTGTCGCTCCGGCGCAAGACTGAGGACTCGCAGTATCCGTCTTACCCCCAGCGAGAGATCGAGATGGTCGCTGAGGCCTACGAGGAAAAATGGGCCCGACTGATGCCCATTACCCACGCGGCGTTCGTAGCGGGGGGCCGCGTCGCACCATGACGCAGTAGCCTGTGGTCATGCCCGGACCGGTGACACCCAATGCGCCCTTCGGCGTGATGCTCACGGCGATGATCTCGCCCTTTCTCGAGAATGGCTCGATCGACCTTGAGGGCGGTCGACGGCTCGCGACCTATCTCGTCGATGATCTTGGGCACGACGGCCTCGTTGTGAACGGTACGACGGGCGAGTCTGCGACGACAACGGACGAGGAGAACACGGACCTGCTCAGGGCAGTGGTGGAGGCGGTTGGCGACCGGGCGACCGTGGTGGCGGGGGTCGGATCCAATGACACGGCGCACTCGGTGCTCAGCGCTAGAAGCGCAATTGGGGTAGGGGCGCACGCGGTGATGGCGGTGAGCCCGTACTACAACCGCCCGCCGCAGGAGGGTCTCGTGCGGCATTTCCACGCCATTGCCGATGCGACCGACCTGCCGATGATGGTCTACGACATCCCCAAGCGCACCGGTGTGGCGATCGAGACGGAAACGCTCGTCCGAATCGCAGATCACCCGAGGATCATCGCGAATAAGGATGCGAAGGGCGACCTTGAGGCTGCTCAATGGGGCATGGCCCGCACCGATCTCGCCTGGTATTCGGGCGATGACATCCTCAATCTGCCGCTCCTGTCGATCGGTGCCTGCGGAATGATTTCAGTGGTCGGCCACCTCGTCGGTGATCGACTGAAGTCGATGGCCGAGGCATTTTGGGCCGGTGATGTCCAGGGGGCGATCAGGATGAATCGGGAACTACTGCCGGTGTATGCGGGGGTGTTCCGCACGCAGGGTGTCATCACCATCAAGGCGGCCCTCGCAGATCAAGGACTACCCGCCGGACCGGTGCGGTTGCCGCTCGTCGATGCCACCTCCGACCAGCGGGCACTCCTGCGCCATGATCTTGCGGCCGGCCGAGTGCGCGGGTTCACGGCGTGATCCACGGCGAACTCTCCGCTCCACCCGAACTCGCACCCGGTGCGCTGAGGATTTTCGCCCTCGGCGGACTCGGCGAAATTGGCCGAAATATGACAGTATTCGAATTCGGCGGTCGGCTGCTCATCGTTGACTGCGGGGTGCTGTTCCCCGAGGAGACTCAGCCCGGGGTCGATCTCATCCTTCCGGACTTTGGCCCGATCAAGGACCGGCTCGATGATGTTGAGGCGATCGTCCTCACGCACGGCCATGAGGATCACATTGGCGCCGTGCCGTACCTGCTGAGGCTTCGGCAAGACATACCGATCCTTGGCTCGAGACTGACGCTGGCCTTCCTCGAAGCGAAACTCAAGGAGCATCGAGTCAAGGCTCGGTCCCTTGACGTGGCTGCTGGTCAGATCGAACGTCTTGGGCCGTTCACCGTTGAGTTCCTCGCGGTGAACCATTCCATTCCGGACGCAATGGCTGTGGCGATCACTACTGCAGCGGGGGTCGTGCTTCACACGGGCGACTTCAAGATGGATCAAGTGCCGCTCGATGGTCGGATCACTGACCTCAATGGATTCGCCCGTCTCGGCGATGCGGGAGTCGACATCCTTCTCGTCGACAGCACGAACGCCGAGGTGCCCGGCTTCGTCCCGAGTGAGCGCGACATCATCCCGGTGCTCGATGCCGTTTTCCTCCGAGCGGAGGGGCGGATCATTCTTGCGTCGTTCGCCTCGCACGTGCATCGCATCCAGCAGGTGATCGATATGGCAGGGCTCCACGGCCGCAAGGTGGCGTTTGTTGGCCGGTCAATGGTTCGCAATATGGGCATCGCCCGCGACCTCGGATATCTCAAGATTCCAGGTGGCACCTTGGTGACCGTTGAGGAGCTCAATGGATTGCCGGACGATGAAAGCGTGCTCATCTGCACGGGTTCGCAGGGCGAGCCAATGGCAGTGCTGTCGAGAATCGCCAATCTCGACCACGCGATCAGCGTGGGCCCCAAGGACACGATCGTCCTCGCTTCATCGCTTATCCCCGGCAATGAGAACTCGGTGTACCGGGTCATCAACGGCCTCACGAAACTTGGTGCCACCGTCGTCCACAAGGGCAATGCACTCGTCCATGTCTCCGGGCATGCCTCGGCGGGCGAGCTTCGCTACGTCTACAACATCGTGAAGCCGCGCCACGTGATACCTGTCCATGGCGAGTGGCGCCACTTGCGTGCCAATGCGGAGATTGCGCACAGCGTCGGTATTGATCTCGACCGGATCATCCTCGCGGATGACGGAGTGGTCGTGGATCTCGTTGATGGCAGGGCATCGATCGTCGGCTATGTGCCTGTCGGGCTGGTGTACGTCGATGGGGCGAGCGTCGGTGGAGTGACCGATGCGGAACTGAAGGACAGGCGCATGTTGGGGGAGGAGGGGTTCATCTCCATCGTTGCCGCAGTCGACATGATCGACTCAAAGGTGGTTGCCGGGCCCGAAATTCACGCACGCGGCCTCGGGCTTGACGAACAGGCTTTTGACGAGGTGATTGGCAAGGTTCGCGTCATCCTTGAGGAGTCGCTGGCCGATGGCGTGACGGATACCTACGAGCTACAGCAGCGGGTGAGGCGCGCGGTTGGCAAGTGGGTGAGCACGTCTCACCGACGCAAGCCGATGATCGTCCCAGTCATTGTGGAGGCCTGACTCCACCCCACGAGAATCTTCGCGACACGCACTCGTGTGACGTGTGTGACGGACGGTACGGAAGGGGTTCGTCGGTACGCTAGCCGACATGGCTTCCCGTCCTCCTGCTCCCGCGCGCTCGCGAACTGCCCAACCGGCAAATTCCCGCACGTCAGCGACGACCCGCAAGCGGACCTCCCCGGGTCAGCCTGCGAAGGGTGCTGCGGCGAAGAGAGTTCCGGCGAAACGGGCCCCAGCGAGGAATGCACCCGCTGGGCGGTCATCGGCGAAGAAGACATCGGCTCGGACGACGACTTCGCGACCTGCCGCGACGAGAACCGTCCGCACACCGGCCAAGCGAACGACTCGGTCACGCCAGTCCAATGGCGGCCTACTCGTCCGGCTCTTTCGAGCCCTAGGCCGGGGCGTGCGGTTCCTGTGGTTGGGCCTCGCCCATGGGTTTGGTGCGGTCGCTCGGGGGATCGGCCACGGTGCAAGTGACCTTGAGCCAGAGGAGCGTCGTGATGGGACCGCACTCGCACTCATCGCAGTGGCGGGAATCCTCGCTGCCGGGATGTGGTTCGGCGTCGAGGGCTGGTTTGTTCAATGGACGTCGAAAGCTGGGGTAGCACTGGTCGGCGCACTCGAATGGATCATCCCGCTCACCTTCTTGGCGCTTGCCTGGCGAACGCTGCGACATCCCGATGACCGCAAGTCCACCGGTCGGTGGGTCATCGGCACCGGGGCCCTGCTCCTTTCAATCATCGGTCTGTGGCACCTCGCACGCGGCGCATCGACGCCCAGCGACGGATCTGCGGCCATGTCCGGGGGAGGCGGGCTCGTCGGATGGCTCGTCACCGCTCCGATCGTCGCGGCGATCGGTCCGGTCGTGGCGGGTTTCATCCTCGTCCTCCTGCTCGCCTTCGGCCTACTCGTCGTGACGGGAACCTCGCTCCCAATCTTGCGCGACGGCGTTTCCTTGCTTGTGGGAGGTCGGCGCGGTGACCATGGAGCCGAAGGGGATGACGAATTCGACGACGGCTACGACCAGAATGCTTACGACGATGAATACGACGATCATGTTGACTACGAGGAGGATGTGGCACGAAAGCCTCGCAAACTCGCGGGCGGTGAGCCGTTCATGCCCGCGGTCATCGACGGCGAACTCCACCCGGCAGCGGTACTTATGTACGGAGTTGAGCAGGCTGGTCGGCCGATCGACCTCGAGAGCGCCCTGCGGCGAACTGAGCAGGTTGCGGGAGCATCAGCCGTACTGGAGCAGATGGCTCGGGCTGCTGCCGCGAGGGAGGCTATTGACCGTGAAGAGAGAATGCGCGAGGAGCAACTCGAGCGGGAACGTCTCGTGCGCGAACAGGCTGCGGAGGAGGAACGAGCCGCGGACTTCGCGCGGGTGCAGCGGGACCTTGATCGTGCACTGAAGGTGCCAGCGGCTCATCCGGGCCGACAGGAGACTGTGGCGGTCATCAAGGGTCCGCCCGCCGCCGAGCGGGCTCCGCGGCGCAAGGCTGAGCAGTTGACGCTCTCAGGCAATGGCATGTACAGGCTGCCTGACATGGCGCTCCTCAAAACCGGTCCCGCGCACAAGACCGCGACGAAGGCGAATGACCAGGTTGTTCAGGCCCTCACAGAGGTCTTGGAGCAGTTCGGGATCGATGCACAGGTCACCGGATTCATGCGCGGCCCAACGGTCACCCGCTACGAGATCGCACTTGGCCCGAGCGTCAAGGTTGAGCGGGTCACGGCTCTGAGCAAGAACATTGCCTACGCCGTGGCGAGCGCTGACGTCCGAATCCTCAGCCCCATCCCCGGGAAGAAGGCCATTGGGATCGAGATCCCGAACACCGATCGGGAGCTCGTCCTGCTCGGCGACGTGCTTCGCAGCACCGCCGCGACGGGGGAGCAACACCCAATGGTTGCGGCTCTCGGTAAGGACGTCGAGGGTGGTTTCGTCTGCGCCAATCTCGCGAAGATGCCCCACATCCTTGTTGCGGGGGCCACAGGTGCCGGAAAGTCGAGCTGTATCAACTCGCTCATCACCTCGGTTCTCATGCGAGCGACCCCGGATGAGGTCCGGATGATCCTCGTTGACCCGAAGCGGGTTGAACTCACCTCCTACGAGGGCGTCCCGCACCTCATTACGCCGATCATCACGAATCCGAAGAAGGCGGCGGACGCACTCCAGTGGGTCGTGGCCGAGATGGACCGCCGGTACGACGATCTAGCGCTGTTCGGCTTTCGCCACGTCGATGATTTCAATAAGGCCGTTGGCTCCGGCCTACTCACTGCCCCTACGGGGAGCGAGCGCGTCATGCGTCCTTACCCGTATCTCCTGGTCATCGTCGATGAGCTTGCAGATCTCATGATGGTCGCGCCGCGTGACGTTGAAGAGTCGATTGTGCGCATCACGCAACTTGCGCGAGCGGCCGGCATCCATCTTGTGCTCGCCACTCAGCGCCCAAGCGTTGACGTCGTAACCGGTCTCATCAAGGCGAATGTTCCGAGCCGCTTGGCGTTCGCGACATCGAGCCTCGCCGACAGCCGGGTCATCCTTGATCAACCCGGGGCAGAGAAGCTCGTAGGGCAGGGCGATGGGCTGTTTCTCCCGATGGGCGCGAACAAGTCCATGCGAATTCAGGGCGCCTTCATCTCCGAGAGTGAGATCAGGGCCGTTGTCGACCATTGCAAGAGCCAGACCTCCGCGGCCTACGTCGAAGACGTGACTGCACCAGCCGTGAGCGTGAAGGAGGTCGACTCCGACATCGGTGACGACCTCGACATCCTGCTCCAAGCGGTGGAACTGGTCGTTTCCACCCAGTTCGGCTCTACGTCCATGCTGCAGCGCAAGCTCCGAATCGGTTTCGCGAAGGCTGGTCGAATCATGGACCTTATGGAGTCACGCGGCGTCGTGGGCCCATCTGGGGGCTCGAAGGCCCGCGAGGTGCTCATGTCTTTAGATGAACTTCCACAATTTGTATCACTCCTGCGTGGAGAATAAAGGAGAAACCGAATGAAGACATCAGTTCTGGCCTCGCTTCGTCCCCGCGTGCGCTATGTTGCAAACACATTTGGGAACGAGGAGTTGGAGCCCGTGTCAGTAGGCGAGAGGCTGAAGCAGGCGCGTGTCGCCGCGGGTCTTTCCGTCGATGACTTGGCTGACCACACGAAGATCCGCGCATCGATCATCACGGCGATGGAGCATGACGATTTTTCGTACTGCGGTGGGGTCACGTACGCCCGCGGTCAGATCAGGTCACTTGCGAAGGCACTGCGCACCGATGCCGTGCCCATCATCGTTGAATTCGAGATCCAGATAGGGATGCCGCCTTCCGCCCTCTGAGTCCGTAGGCTGTCGGGGTGAAGCAGCTGCAGACCGTCTCCATCGTCACGTTGGGCTGTGCCCGAAACGAGGTCGACTCCGAGGAACTCGCCGGGCGACTTTCGGCGGCGGGCTGGGAACTCGTCGATGACCCAAGCCATGCCTCGGCGGTCCTAGTGAACACGTGCGGTTTCGTGGAGGTTGCGAAAAAGGACTCGATCGACGCGGTGCTCGCGGCGGCTGATCTCAAGCAAGTATCCGGTGGTCCGCGCGCGGTGGTCGCGGTTGGTTGCCTGAGCGAGCGGTACGGCCGGGACCTCGCTGCAGAACTGCCCGAGGCAGATGCGGTCCTCGGGTTCGACGACTACCCCGAGATCGCTGAGCGACTCACCCGCATCGTGGCGGGCGAGGTGCATGTGCCGCACGCCCCGAGTGACCGTCGGCAGCTGTTGGCAATTTCACCGGTCGAGCGTTCGGCCACTGCAACGTCGATACCGGGTCATGGAGCGAGTGAAGAACTACCGGCAGGGTGGTCGCCGCCGGTCCTTCGTCGCAGACTTGACGGTAGTCCGGTAGCACCGGTCAAACTGGCCTCGGGCTGCGATCGTCGGTGTACATTTTGCGCGATCCCATCCTTTCGTGGCTCCTTCATCTCACGGCCACCCGCCGATGTCGTCGCTGAGGTCGCTTGGCTCGTGGGCGAGGGTGTCCGGGAGATCGTCCTAGTGAGCGAGAACTCCACCTCTTATGGCAAGGACCTCGGCGATCTCAGGCTGCTCGAGACCCTGCTGCCTGCGTTAGGTGAGGGCACCGGGGTTGGTCGAATTCGCGTCGCCTACCTGCAGCCAGCGGAGGTTCGCCCGGGCCTGCTTCAGGTGATCGCACGGACCGAGGTGGTGGCTCCCTATTACGACCTTTCGTTCCAGCATGCGAGCCCCTCGGTGTTGCGGCGCATGCGTCGGTTTGGCGGGCGCGAGGAGTTTCTCGGCCTCATCACCACGATCCGCGAACTCGATCCACGAGCGGGTATCAGGAGCAACATCATCGTCGGCTTCCCGGGCGAGACCCCGGAGGACCTTGATGAACTCGCCGCCTTTCTCGTCGATGCAAGGCTTGATGCCGTCGGTGTGTTCGGCTACAGCGACGAGGATGGCACTGAGGCGGTGGGCCTTGCGAACAAGGTTGACGAAGAAGTTATCCGGGATCGGGTCGAATCTATTACCGCGCTAGTCGAAGAACTCATGGCGCAACGAGCCGAGGACCGAATTGGCGAGCCCGTGATCGTGCTCATCGAGACGATCGAGCGAGACGATGTCGGCGATTGGATTGCTGTGGGGCGTGCGGGCCATCAGGGCCCGGACGATGGAGCGACAGTCCTCGCCCTTGACGAGCCATCAGACGTAGCGGTGGGTGAATTCATTGCAGCCATCGTTAGCGACACCGATGGAGTCGACCTGATCGCGAAGCGGTCGTGAGGCGGTCGTGAAGCCCGCCCAAATCGACCCGGCGGGAAACCCGCCAAGCAATTCGCCGGTCCTGAACATCCCCAATGCCCTCACGATGTTGCGCCTGCTGTGCGTGCCGATCATGGTTCTGCTCCTGTTCGCGGACGGTGGTGGAGCCGGACTTGCCCGCGACAGTGCGGCGATTGTCTTTGTTATCGCGTCGATTACGGATTTCATCGACGGTGCGGTGGCGCGCAAATTGGGGCAGGTAACGAACTTCGGGAAGCTCGCCGACCCACTGGCTGACAAGGCGCTCGTCGGGTCCGCACTCATTGGTCTGTCCATCCTCGGCGATCTGCCTTGGTGGGTGACGATCGTGATCCTGGTGCGCGAAATTGGGGTGAGCCTGCTCCGCATATGGGTGATCGAGCACGGGGTGATCCCGGCCAGCAGGGGTGGCAAGCTCAAGACGGTGATCCAGACTGTCGCGATCACGATGTTTCTTGTCGTCGTTCCGGGATTGCCCTGGTGGGGTGCGTTGAGCAGCCTGGTCATGGGCGTCGCCGTTGTCTTGACCCTCGCCACGGGAATCGACTACCTCGTGCGTGCGCTTCGACTTCGGTCGGTAGCCCCGGGAATCATCACGGACAAGGGCGCGGTGCGTTGAGTTCGGCTGACCGCGTCATCCGCCTGCTCCGCGAGCACGGGATGACCCTCGCGACCGCGGAGTCGCTCACCGCAGGGCTGCTCGCTTCGACGCTCGCGGAGGTCCCTGGCTGCTCGACGGTTCTCAGGGGCGGTGTCGTTGCCTACGCGACCGACCTGAAGGGCACGGTCCTAGGCATCGACGAGCACCTGCTCACCCATGTTGTCAGCGAGTCGGTCGCGGTGGGCATGGCCGTGGGGGCTACTCGGGTACTCGGCTCGGATATTGGAGTCGGCACGACGGGCGTGGCGGGCCCCGAATGGCTTGATGGCCAGTCGCCAGGAACGGTGTGGATCGCGGTCCACAATGCCCAAACAGGTCAGACGCAGGCGCGGCTCCTGCGACTTTCGGGCAATCGTGAAGGGATCAGACGCGGAGCTGTCGATGCCTGCCTCGTGGATATCGAGTTCGTTGTTCGTGATGCAGCCCCAAGAACGGGGGGAACATTGAGTGGCACGTTGGAATAATGGCGGGTGTAACCGGTGTTGACGTCATTATTGGGTAATGATTCTGCTCCCAATGTGGCGCATGTCAGCCTGCCGGGATAGCGTGTGATCGATGGATTGGAAGGGAGGCGTTTGATGATCGTTCTTCGGCATGTCATCGGTGATGAACTACGTCGTCGGCGTCAAGATCAGGGGCGCACGCTGCGTGACGTTTCCGCGGCCGCCGCCGTGTCCCTCGGCTACCTTTCTGAGGTTGAACGAGGACAGAAAGAAGCCTCAAGTGAGTTGCTTGCCGCGATTTGCGGCGCTCTTGATGTGCCGCTCTCGGATGTGATGCACTCGGTGACGAATCACCTCGTTGCCGCAGAGCACCCTCGTCTCGCTGTGCACGCGAACTAGGCACGCGGCACCATCATCGGGCCCTCCGCGCGAAACGTTCCCTTTACTGGTTGTCGAGGTGGGGGTCGACGGTGCGGTTGACCGATTTCTGGGAACGGATGGACGAGGTTCACGGCCCGGGATACTCGCAATCGTGGGCTCGCGACGTTGTCCTGTCTCCCTTGGGATGCACGGCCGCTGAGGCAATCGAGCGCGGCATTGACACCAAGGAGATCTGGCGGGCGGTGTGCACGGTCGTTGAGGTGCCGCCCCGGCTTCAATGATGCCCGGCTTCGCATCCCGCCCGGCCCACGGTGACGTTATGGTCAGGGCATGTTCGGGCGTGAGAGGCATCGTGAGCAGGAGTTGTCGTTTCTCACCGTCGTGACGTACGGACGAACTGGCAGCACGGCGATCCAATCGGCACTCAATGCCCTCCCCGGAGTCGTGGTGCGCGGCGAGAATTACGGGGCGATGCGGGGACTGCGCGCGTACCTCCAGTCGGTTGCCGAGACCGCTGACCGCCACCATGCTGGCCGGCCCGACCATCCCTGGTACGGATCGGCGCGCCTTGACCCTTCGGCCGTGCTTGCCGACCTCCGCCGACATGTTGTCGAGTTCATCCTGCGACCCAGTCGCGGCACCCGAGTCATCGGCTTCAAGGAGGTTCGCTACGAGCCGGGTCACTTCGCCACCTACGACCTCCTCCTTGAGTACCTCGTCTTCCTCGGCCAATTGTTCCCCGGTCTGACCTACCTCATGAATGTTCGGGATCCCGCGGATGCGGCCCGCAGCGGATGGTGGCCCGGCAATGACCAAGCATTGGAGGTGCTCGGCACAACCCGGGAGTGGATGGCGTCAGCCGCCGCTGATCTCAACGACCTCTACGGAAACGGTCGAGCGGTGCTCGTCGACTACGCCGACTGGACCGCAGATGGCAAGGTGCTCATCGCTGCGTTTGATGCGCTCGGACTGCCGAAGGATGATGCGGCCGTGATGGCGGCTCTCGATGCTCGGCTCACCCACGGTCCGCACGGAGAGCAGGGCTCGACCGATTCCGCTGGAGGGCCTGAATGACCACTGCTGGAGGCTCGGAATGACGACTGCCACCGTCGCGCCAACGATGGTGGAAGGGGCGCAGCGCAACGCGCTACGGGTGCTCTCGACTGGGTCGGTGCTCGGAGGCATCGCTGTCGCAGGCGCAATCCCGGCCGGGTCCCTCCTCGCGGCGGCTATCGCTGACTCCGAGGGTGCCGCCGGATTCGCCCAGACGGCCGGGGTGCTGGGCGCTGCTCTTCTTGCCTTGCCGCTTGCGCGAATCGCCCTCTCCCATGGCCGTCGAGCTGCTCTCGCGACGGGATATGGGATCGGTGCAGTGGGAGCCGTCGTCGTTATCCTGGGGGCAGTACAGCGAAGCCTCCCGCTCATCCTCATCGGCTGCGTCATGGTTGGAGTCGCGTCGGCTTCCGGCTATCAGGCTCGATACGCCGCTACGGACCTCGCTCACGACGATCACCGGGCACGAGCACTCTCACTCGTCGTCTGGGCTGGGACCATCGGCGCGGTGCTCGGTCCGAACCTCCTCGATGCCTCGGGGGCCTTGGGTCTCGCGCTCGGCCTTCCGCAACTCGCCGGGCCGTATGTCGTGTGCGTCGTGGCCCTCGGGCTAGCGGCGCTTGTTCTCTACGTGTTCCTTAGGCCGGATCCCTACCTCATGTCTGTCGAGCAGCGACGGGGGACCACGGAGGAGAAACCCAAGCCTCGGTTGCGCGACGGGATTGGGCACCTCTCCGGTAGGCCGCGAGCGGTCCTCGGGATTGGCGTGATCGCGATCGGTCACGTCGTCATGGTGATGGTTATGGTCATGACGCCGGTGCACATGGCTCATGTCGACGTCTCGCTCCGGCTCATCGGTCTCGTCATCAGCGTCCACGTGGCGGGTATGTATGCGCTGTCGCCGCTCGTCGGCTGGACGGTGGACCGAGTCGGACGGGTGGCGGTGGTCGTCATGGGTATTGGCATCCTCGCGGTCGCCTGCGTGCTAGCCGGGATCGCTCCGGGTGATGACGTCATCCTCCTTGGCGTCGGGTTGTTCCTTCTCGGATTGGGGTGGTCCTGCACGCTCATTGCCGGTTCAACGCTCGTTACCGACGAGGTGGCGGCGCCGGATCGTCCATCAGTACAGGGACTATCGGATGTCGTGATGAACGCGGCGGGCGCAGTCGGGGGTGCACTCGCTGGTCTCATCGTGCTCGCAAGTTCATATAGCGTGCTGTGCGCCGCGGCGCTCCTGCCGCTCATTGGCCTCGGCATATGGGTGGCAGTGCCGTCCTCGCGGCGAATCTCCGCGAGGAGCTGAGTCGCCGCTGGGAGCAGCGATCACGATGTCATGTTGCGTGTTGTCGGCGTGTCGGATACATTCGAACAGACGTTCGATATAGATTCATCATGCGACAAGGGTTGGGTTGCTGTCCACAGTGCGAAATCAGCATCTACGCCACTGTCAGAGGGTCGACGTACGTTCTGAGCACAAACATTCGAACTGACTCAAGGAGACGACATGGCCAGCGCCGCCAACGACCGCGAGAAGGCATTGGACTCTGCCCTCGCCCAGATTGAACGCCAATTCGGCAAGGGCTCGATCATGCGACTCGGCGAGGAGGGTCGCGCCCCGATGGACGTCATCCCAACCGGGTCAATCACCCTCGATGTCGCGCTGGGCATTGGTGGCCTGCCGCGTGGCCGGATCGTAGAGATCTACGGCCCGGAATCATCGGGCAAGACCACGCTCGCGCTACACGCCATCGCGAGCGTCCAGAAGGCGGGCGGTCTCGCTGCCTTCATCGATGCGGAGCACGCGCTTGACCCGGACTACGCCTCGCGGCTCGGCATCGACCTTGACAGCCTTTATGTGTCGCAACCTGACACAGGCGAGCAGGCCCTTGAGATCACCGACACCCTCGTTCGCTCTGGCGCCCTAGACCTCATCGTGATCGACTCGGTTGCAGCGCTCGTGCCGCGCGCAGAGATCGAGGGTGAGATGGGGGATAGCCATGTCGGACTGCAGGCCCGTCTCATGAGCCAGGCCCTCCGCAAAATGGCGGGAGCTTTGAGCAATACGAACACGACGTGCATCTTCATCAACCAGCTTCGCGAAAAGATCGGCGTCATGTTCGGCTCGCCCGAGACGACAACCGGTGGCAAGGCGCTGAAGTTCTACGCCTCCGTTCGCCTTGACGTCCGTCGAATCGAGACCCTCAAGGGTGGCACCGAAGCGGTAGGCAATCGCACCCGCGTGAAGGTCGTGAAGAACAAGGTTGCGCCGCCCTTCAAGCAGGCCGAGTTTGACATCCTCTACGGGGAGGGCATCTCCCGCGAGGGGTCGCTCATCGACCTCGGCGTCGACTGCGGCATCGTGAAGAAGTCCGGCGCCTGGTACACCTATGACAGCGACCAACTCGGCCAGGGCAAGGAAAATGCGCGGACGTTTCTCAAGGACAACCCCGATCTCGCAGATGACATCGAGAAGCGAATCAAGGACCACATGGGCATCGGCCCGCGGGTTGATGCACCGGCCGATGAGCAGACGCCTCGATCGGGACCGCCGGAGTCTGTGGTGGGGTCGGCCGGTGCGGCTGCCAAACGTGGTGAGTCATCTGCGTCAAAGCGGGCAGCGGCCGTTTCCATCGACAGCTAGTACAGGGCGAGGGTTCGGGTCGAATTATGGGCAGGTCCTCTCGAAGGTTTGAGCGAGACCGCTCTACCGAAACGACCGAAGACACGCTCACGAACCCGCAGCATGAAGCGGATCTGGAAAGCTCTGCAAGGGCGATTGTTCTGCGTCGGCTCACCGCATCTGCTCGCACCCGTCATGAGCTTGAGGAGGACCTTACGGACCGAGGCATCCCGGCGGAGGTCATCGAGCGCGTCCTCGACCGGTGTGAGGAGGTCGGGCTCGTTAATGACGCGGAGTTCGCCGAGTTGTGGGTTGCCTCACGACATCGGACACGAGGGACAACTCGATCGGTGCTTCGCCGAGAGCTTCGGAACAAGGGGGTGAACGACGACCTCGCCGAGTCGGCGCTGGCGTCGATTTCGACTGAGGACGAGTTGGTTCGTGCAAGGGCGCTCATCGATCGCAAGCTCATTACGCTCCGGAGTGCAAGCCGCGATCACGCTCAGCGCCGACTCGTCGGCTACCTCTTGCGCCGGGGCTACCAAGGTGGGGTTGCGTTTACCGTCGTGTCGCAGGCACTCGATTTGCACGACGTTCAGATGGACGGATAGGTTCACTCTATCGGGCGAAATAGCGCCGAACGATCCCATCTCAAGGAGTGCTCATGCCCGGCCTGTCATCGTGGGCTGTACGCCGCCCCGTCATCGCGCTCATCGCTTGGCTCATCGCACTCATTGCGGTCGTGGGTCTCGGCGTTGGCATGGGCGGCAAGCTGAACGACTCGTTCGAACTCCCAGATACGGAGTCGACTGCTGCGCAGAGCCTCCTCGGCGAGCTTCCGAATGCCGGAGCCGCGAATGGCGCGACCGCGCGGGTGGTCTGGTCACCGGCCGCCGGCAGCGCGGTTGACGAGGCGGCGGTCGCCAAGGTGCAGCCGCTCCTCGAGTCATTTGCCGCCCTGCCCTCGGTCGACTGCGTG